>NZ_BAABGA010000107.1:0-299178 GCF_039541335.1 Novipirellula rosea
CGAAGTCATCGCACGCACCGCCGCTATCATTTGCGGCGACGGGCACGCGAACTGCTGACCATGCCGAGTTAGCGGGTGCTCGTCTCTTTCTTTTTGGTTACAGCGAGTGGTTTCGCATTCGATCGATGAAGTTACGTTTGCCCGCTACTATCTCGCACGCGATAAGAGCGAATCGGCGATGGCGGCACACCCCAACGCCCAAGAACGCTTCTCGCATGCCCCACTACCCAGCCTCAACTCGGCCGAGGCATTCGTGGTATCCCCAATAAAGTGCTATGTCCCTGTTGTGGGATTATAAAGTGCTATGTCCCTGTTGTGGGATTGGTATCCGCTTTGCGACGCTGGCAAGGGTGAATGTCACATGGGCAATAAAAAACCCGCCTGTCGAGAGCAGAGTGCATCTCAACAGACGGGCATGTCTCGCAATACCATCGAAGATGATCGCGAGTGGGGTGGCTGCGCCGAAGCATCAGCCCGCCGACTCAAAACTACGGGTTACCACCCCGTTGGCAAGTACAGCAATAATCCACTTGATCACCTCCTTTCACAATCTTGTTTGACGATTTCAATCCGGGTGCCAACCAGAGAGGATTGAAGATCGTACGGAAAGTTTCGTTGCGACGCGTTATCGCAACACGGCAATCCCCATTATCACTACCTTCATAAGTGAAGGCAAGTAATTCGGAGGACATTTTTTCAGACGATCCGTACCGCAAAATGGTTCGCAAGATTTGGCCGATTTTTAAAAAATCCGAGCCCCCTGCGGACTGGCAGCTTGTCCCAACTCGTCCCAAAACGGGGCAAGCGGTTTTCTATGGTTCGCAGCCCCGCTGGATCAGACGAAAGTCTTGACGACGTTCGTTACAAATGCTTCACACTCGCGTAAGAGGCGATCGCTTCACTGGGACGACACGTGAGCAGAAGCTCGAGCAACTCTGCTGGCGCCTGTAGCGACTTCGAGTCGGCGGCCGCAGCTGCGATACTGCGATAAATCGCGTCACTCCCCATCCGATCAAAGCTCTCGCACCACCCGCCGCGCGGGCGATACCCAAGCCCACCCGCCATCGCAATCTCGACCTCCTCAAGCGTGTGAGCGACACCTTGCCGAAGCAACAGCGCCGACTCGATCCACATCGCCAAGCTCAGTCGGCTCTGCACCTCGTCGTCCAAGAACGCCTTCGTAGTGCGCGAGTATTTCTTTTGGATTTCAACCGCAGCGGGCGACAGCCTCTGGCTACGATGACCGTCCGGATAATCGTAAAACCCGCCGCCACTGTACCGTCCTCCACGCCCCCGTTTGATCATTGCCGGCAACATCGGCGAAGGATCGATCCGTGTCGGAAATGATTGCCAATAAACACGTCCGGCATCAAACATCGTGCGTGAACCGATCAAGTCGATCAATTCCAGCGGCGACATCGGCATCCCATATCGCAACGCCGCTTGCTCAATCTGCTCCGTCGTCGCCCCTTGACTAAGCAGCAACATCGCCTCGTTCAGGTAAGGTGAAAGCATACGATTGACGATAAACCCAGGTGCGTCGGCGACCACCAGCGGCGAACGATCGAGTCGACGAACATGTTCGGTGACCGCCGCTAAATTAGCCGTCACAGTATCAACCGTGGGGATCACCTCCACCGCATCCCGCGATTCCACCGGCATGAAAAAGTGCATGCCGATTAAACGCGAGGGATCCGTAAGCGAGGCAGCAATATCGCCGATACGAAGCGTCGAAGTATTGCTGCAAAAAATCCAATCTTCGCAAAGCTCGCGCTCAACGCGCCGGAAAAAGTCTTGCTTGATCTGCAGACGCTCGACAATGGATTCGATCAGGATCGGATGCGTCTGCACTGCGACGTCATCGCGACGCGTCAAATCAATCATCGCCATATCGGCAACATCAGATCGTGGCTCGGACACATCCCATTCGCTGGGATTCAAGTCCATTTCATCGATGCATCTTTCCAACGCCGCGATAGCCTGGTCAGCAATCGTCACCGACACACCGGCCGTCAAATGAGCACGGACAATCGCGCGTCCTACCACCCCCAATCCGACTAGCAGTGTTTGAGGTCGCGGCATCATCAAAATCCAAAAAGAGGACGAGCGTGTAGACGAGCAGAGAATCCTTCGCCAAACGCTCATTCTGCTGCAAATTCATCTGTTTTGGTAGATGCTGCATTCCTGGTCCAAATCGTTGCCGCCTACGCAAATCTCAAAATTCCGTTTAGATTTATACGTTCAATGAAAACAGTTGGCATCCAAGTTCCCTCCCGCTAAATTTGTGTTTGATGCGATTTACCAAAATGCACGGCGCTGGCAACGACTACGTTTACGTCGATTGCTTTGCCGAAAATCTTGATCACTGCGACATTACCGAATTGGCAAAATCCATTTCGCATCGCCATTTTGGCGTCGGCGGCGACGGGTTAATCCTGATTCGCCCCAGCGAGGTTGCGGACGCGCGAATGCAGATGCTGAATGCCGACGGCAGCGAAAGCGAGATGTGCGGCAACGGCATTCGCTGTGTCGCAAAATATGTGTACGACCATGCGATTGCCCAAAAAGAGAACCTGAAAATCGAATCGGGCGGAAACGTGCTCGATCTATCACTCGCCATCGGCGGTGATGGCAAAGTCGAGGCCGTGACGGTCGACATGGGCGAACCGATCCTCGAAGCGTCCGAAGTCCCCACGTCCATCCTCCAAAGCGGCAAGGTGGTGGAGCATGAAATCGAAATCGATGGCCACAAACTTGCCGTGACCTGTGTTTCAATGGGCAACCCCCACTGCGTGATCTTTGTCCCCGAAGCGACCGACGAACTGGTAGTCGGACTGGGCCCCAAGATCGAAACGGACCCGCGGTTTCCTAAGCGAATCAATGTCGAGTTCGTCGAGGTCGTCTCGAAAGACGAAGTGCGGCAGCGTACATGGGAACGCGGCAGCGGCGAAACCTGGGCTTGCGGGACCGGTGCGTCCGCCGTCTGTGTCGCTGGCGTGTTGACCGGAAAAACGAATCGCAAGGTTTTAAATCATCTGCTCGGCGGTGACCTCACGCTGCAGTGGTCCGAGTCAAGCGGACGCGTGATGATGACCGGCGGTGCCGTCGAAGTCTTTTCCGGAGAGTGGAACGCGTGAATGATGCTGCATTAGCCGGCGAGTCGGTACACGCGATTTCAGTTTCGGAATTAAACGGACACATCAAAGCGGTGATGGAAGGAACTTTTCCATCGCTGTGGGTCGCCGGTGAAATTTCAGACTTGGTTCGCGCACGCAGCGGTCATATCTACTTTACGCTCAAAGATGATGACGCACAGATCCGAGGCGTGCTTTGGCGAAATACCGCGATGCGGATCAAGCATGACCTCGAGGATGGCCAAGCCGTGCTCTGTTTTGGCAACATCGATGTCTATGCAGCACGAGGAACGTACCAGCTAGTCGTTCGCAAGGTCGAACCGCAAGGGTTGGGCTCGCTGCAATTGGCGTTTCAACAATTGCAGAGCAAACTCGAACGCGAAGGCTTGTTTGCTGCCGAGCGAAAACGGCCGCTGCCCTCGCTGCCGCGGCGGATTGGCATCGTGACCAGCCCTTCTGGTGCGGCGGTTCGCGATTTCTTGCAGGCGGCGTCGAACCGTTACCATGGCGCCGATGTGCTCGTGATCCCTGCTTTGGTACAAGGCGAAGGAGCAGCCAAATCAATCGTCGCGGCGATCCGATCCGCGCAACGCATCACGCCGAAACTGGATGTGTTGGTCGTCTCACGCGGCGGCGGTAGCCTCGAAGACCTATGGTGCTTTAACGAAGAACCGGTGGTCCGAGCGGTCGCAGAATCCAGCATCCCAACCGTCTCGGCCGTGGGCCACGAAATCGATGTGACGCTCTGCGATCTCGCTGCGGATCTACGAGCCCTGACGCCAACCGATGCCGCCACTCGGGTGCTGCCCGACGGCATTTCGCTAAAAACAACCGCAGGCAATCTGCGTCAACGTCTCGACCGTTCGATGCGGCAGGTAATTCACGAACGCAAAACAGAGGTTGCATCGCTGATGCAGCGGCCAATCCTACGAAAGCCGATGGAGATCATCCATTTGCGGTCGCGAATGCTTGATGAACTGGACGCACGAGCACGACGCGCGATTACCGCAAATTTGAAAGCGGGGCGCAGCCAGGTGAGTGAACTCGCAGCATCGCTATCGGCACTCTCACCGGTTGCCGTACTCTCACGCGGATACAGCGTTACGCTGGATGCCGACGGTAAAGCGATCACGGATGCGAATTCGCTCCGCCCCGGTGACACACTGCAAACACGGCTTCATAAAGGTCGCGTGGTTTCCAAAGTCGAGTCGGTCCAGGACGCTCAAGACGAGTAGCGAGCGATGCGGGATAGGCTGTCAGCCCAGTCAACGCGGCGAAGACAGACTGGAAGCCTATCCCACAACAGTTACGGCAACCGCTCGAGCACGTTGATCACTCGCATAATATCCGTGGGCAACGGCGCCTCGAACGTCATCGACTTGCCACTTTGCGGATGCTGGAAAGTCAACTTTCGAGCATGCAGCGCTTGGCGGTCCAACAGCACCGTATCTTTGGTGGCATCGTGCGTGCCGGTCAACATGCCCATCGTGACCTCAGCATGTCCGGCGTACAGACGGTCGCAAAGGATCGCAGCGCCGAGGTGGGATAAGTGCACTCGGATTTGATGCGTCCGACCGGTTTTTGGCTTCACACGCACTTGCGTAAATCGACCGTGGCGGCTGATCACTTCGTAGAACGTCGATGCGGGCTTACTCGTCTCGTGATGCTCGCGGATCGCCATTTTGTCCCGTTGATAGGGATGCCGACCAATCGGCATGTCGATGATGTCGCGATCACGATCAATCCGAGCCGCCGTGATCGCAAAATACTCTTTCTCGACTTCGCGATTGGCGAATTGCTCTGACAAGTGAATATGAACGGCATTGGTCTTGGCAACGACAATCACGCCGCTGGTGTCACGATCAAGCCGATGCACGATCCCCG
Source organism: Novipirellula rosea (assembly GCF_039541335.1). Lineage (NCBI taxonomy): Bacteria > Pseudomonadati > Planctomycetota > Planctomycetia > Pirellulales > Pirellulaceae > Novipirellula > Novipirellula rosea. The sequence goes on from NZ_BAABGA010000107.1 coordinate 5,019, forward strand.
GCCGCGTTGGACCACCGACATCCGACAGCGACTGAAAGCGAAACGCCAACGCGCTGGTCAGAGTGCCAGTCCAGTTTCCACGTGCAGGGTGAACGACCATCCCAGGCGGCTTGTTGACGACCACAAGCCCGTCATCTTCATAGAGCACGTCAAGCGGAATGTTCTCGGGAACCGTGTCGTCGGTTGGCGGCTCAGGCATGCGAAAACGAATTCGCTGGCTCGCTTGGATACGAACACTCGGCCGGACCGTCCGTCCGTCTAACGTCGCCCCTTCGGCCTGAATCGCTTGCGTAATCTGCGTGCGGCTATAACCGTCACAGGCCTGCGTCAAAAAATAGTCGATCCGTTGGCCGTTGGCCGATTCGGGAACGACAATGTCACGAAAGACCTCTTCGCCGATCCGGATCTCAGTTCCAGCGTCGTCGCCATCAAGGTCGTCGCTCGGCACATCCGATTCAGTATCATCAGTGCCGAGAACAATGTCGTCATCAGAAGAGTCTTTGCTCACGAGGCGTCTGACTCAGTCTTTGCTTCGTCCGCAGCAGGAACTTCGTCCGCTTCGCTCACCTCGGGTGCATCGGCAGCTTCCTTCACCTCAGTAACCGGTTCCGGCTTCGCTTCCTCAGCATCCTTGGCCGGAGGATTCAACTCGGTCTGGCCTTCCTCGACAGCCGGTTTCTCGTCAGCCTTTTCTTTCTCGTCAGCAGCCGGCTTTTCTTCGACTGCTGGCTTCTCTTCCGCTGGCGTTTCTTCGACTGCTGGTGTTTCCGTGCCAGCAGACTCGTCGGCAGTGTCCTCTTTAGCGGTGTCCTCTGTGGCTTCTTCCTTCATCTCGGAGTCCGCACTATCGACATCGGCGTCTTCAGGAAGATTCAGCCCGTCGCCGGGCTCTTTATCGCTGGCGCCACCGAGGTCGGGCAGATCCAGATCGGGCATTTCAGGCAACATCGCTCCGCTTGGCAGCGAAGGTGGAGCCGACGGATCGCTTGGCGAAAAATCTTGGTCTTTGAACCAAGTCAAAAAATCTTTGGTGCTTTCTTTCGAGAGAGCGGTAATTCGCTCCTCACACGCTTTGACCATTTCTTCGGATTCGCCGATACGGGCACATTCTTTGTAGGCCGCAATTGCTTTATCCAGATTGCCCAACGCTTCCTCGCTACGAGCAATCCCGAAATTAGCACGCGAGAGCAGCAATTCGTTTTTGCCTTCGGCAATCGCGTTGCGGAACGCCTTGCTCGCGCCTTTCAATTCATCTTCGGCATCCATACGGTTGACGTACAGCGTCCGCGTGCCTTGAGCCAACAGGGCACTACCTTGGTAAAGGTGGGCCCATGCGGCGGCTGGGGTGTTCGGGTACTTTACGCTCACCGAGGCAAGCCCCTCAGGATCTTGCGATCCCGTTTGCTGCATCAACAACTCAAATGTGGCTTGGCTGCGGTCTTCGCTGACTTTACTGCTGTAAATGGCATAGCCGATGCCGCCAATCAGCAACACCGCGACCGCGATTCCAATAGGACGCGAATAGGGTTCGATCGATTGGTTGATTCGCGCGAGATAGTTGGCGAGGATGTTTTCTTGCAATTCGTGTCGGCGTTCGCTTTTCATCACTTCGTCTTATTTGGATTAAATTGACACGTTGAAGGAGGTGTCATTGATTCACTCGGTGCGATGGGCAGAGAGACGCCGTGCGACCGAAGCGCTGAAGTATAGAAATCATAATGAGTTAGCGTCAATAGAGTCACTTCGGCGTAACACCGCCGCTGGATTGCCGATTTGTGGTGCCGCAATGCAATTTTCGGCGTGCCAAACTCGAGTTTGGCGGCATTTTGATGCCAGGTTTCCAAGTTTGCAGCAGAGACGTTCGAATAATGGCGTCTGGAGCCTTGCAGCGTCCACGCGTCAAAATGCACGCTGGTTTTGCCGAACGTTTTGGGTGAATTTCGCTACGAAAAACAAATCCAAGCGGACCAGGAAACAGTCAATCTAGGCCGCATCGGCTGACTGAAAATCGAGCACTTGATCAAGCGATCGGCAGATTCCTTCGATCGCTTGGTCACGCAAACCGACGCGGCGGCCTGCCCAAGCTCGGTTTAACAGCAGTTCCACACCAACATAATGCTCGGCACTAAAATGACTCCTCATTGCCGTGACCAAACTCTCGGTCGTACCGCGGCGAGGATAATTACGACGGACGCGAATCATCGGCGCCGATTCGTACATCTCGTCAATCCAGTCAAGACAAAACGCCATCTCGTCCTCACGCGATGGATCGTACAACAAACCGATGTCGGTGCGACGCTGCCGACCTTCACTCGACGAAGCAAACGAACGAACCGAGACATGGAGGGTGAATCCATGTCGCCGCGAATGTTGCTCAATCGCATTGCGAACTCGATTTCGATATCCTGCGTGCACTTCTTGGATCAGTCGATTGCGATCTTCTGTCGGCCACCGACGAACCTCCGGCGGCATCACACTGCGGTGGCGAGAGGACCGAGTGACGTCAATCAGCGCCGCAGCATATTTGTTCTCGATCAGCGGCGATTGCAACAGCGCCGCCATTCGCCGGGCAACGTAACGCGCCGACGCGTCACCCGGCAATCTGCCTGGTAGTTGCCCCGGTACGAACTTGCTGCTGCACAACTCGGGCCTGCTTTCACAATCCGATGCTCCCTCAATGAGCGGAATCTCGAGGACTGCCGAGCTGGCCACAGAAGCTTCGGCGACAACAGACGCCTCGGTGACAACGGGGGCCTCCGTGACAGCGGCGGCTTCGGTGGCGTCAGCGGTTTCGGCAATGCCGCTGTCTTCGGCGAACCCCGGACCCAATATTCGTTCGGTTGATATCGGTTGACGAACCAGCCAAGGGGGCACTCGATCGCCTCCCGTTTCACAGCTAATCAGTATCGTCATCACGAGAGCCCTAGCAAAAGCATTGGCAGATAAGCCACAACGGCCAGCATCGCTGCATGTTTTCTAAACGTGGGGTGCTTCCTTCCCACCAGCACAATCTTGACTACACAATTCTAGGGGGTGCTGCCAAGAGTGGTAAACGGCCAAGCGGAGCGAGTCGATAAAGTTTGCCCTTTTCCGTAATCCGATCCCTAGTGGCGTTGTCCGATTCAGAAACGCCGAAAAGCGAACCTCTGAAAAAGATTCCTCTTGTCCCCATCGCTGCGAAATCGCTAACAACGACTCAATTGATTCCTGAAATTTTGATTCGTGTACAGAGAAATCGTTCTCATGGGTTCGCCAATAAATGCTAGCTGGCTAAGCGTTGTCGCACTGAGTGCAGTGGCTTGCGTTGCGGATTGGACATCGCTGACGGCGGATGACGGAAGCTTGGCATCGGATCCGTATGTGGTCTTTGTTGCCCAGGACGAAGCGTACGCACGATGCGGCCCCTCGGACGAATTCTACCGAACCGATGCTCTACGTTACGGACAAGAACTGGAAGTCTACGTCGAAACGGCCGACGGTTGGCTCGGAGTCCGTCCCCCAGACGACAGCTTTTGTTGGGTCCCTGCCGATGCAGTCGAAATCGCCGGAGATGGCGATACCGCCGTGGTCACCGAAGACCGCACGGTCGCTTGGATCGGAACGCACCTGGGACGCGCTCGCCAATTCCGCTGGCAAGTCCAACTCGCCGTCGGCGAGCCCGTAACAGTCATCGGAAAAGGCGAACGCGAAGGAGCAGACGGACCGCGATTGTGGTACCGCATCGTTCCTCCCTCAGGCGAATTTCGCTGGGTGCACCAAAGCCAAATTGCCGAAAGCGCCGAACAATTGGTCCAGGCGATCCGAAAAGAAAAAAACACAAACATCGAATTTTTGCCGGGTGGACGATCCGCCCCTCAAGAAACCGTCGCCACCAATGACAACTCGCCCCGATATGCTGATGCCGACGACGAAGACTCGTTCGCGGGACGCGGCACCCTGAGTTCCGAGTCATCGAGCCGGCGTCGCGCACAGAGTGAGTCCGTTGCAATGCAAACGACATCCTCAGATACGCAACCGAGCGATCCCGACGCCTCGCAACCGGTGGCGTTATCGCCGGTTGCAGGCGACTCGCATCCCCAATTGCGCGAAGCCCCACTCGCACGCGACACCCACTTGCCGAGCGAAGCGATTGGCAGCGGCGTTAGCGAACAATGGCGATCGAATCCCGCAGAGCGTCCTTCACGTGAAGCGGCCAACACAGAAACGGTCAGCGAAGCGATGTCCAAACGTGGATTGTTAGCATCGGTCGAATTTATCGGCCGCCCGAGGCTGTCGGATATTGATGCCGGAATACGCCAAATCGGCGGCGGATTGCTCGAACGATCTTCCTCCGGCGGCGATGCACCGAACGCAGCCGCATCCTCCGTCGAAGCAAACTGGGTAGCCGGATCGACACGTGACCGCGCCGAATCGGTACAACAAGTCGCCGACATCCAACCGATGACGTCGACCACCGCCACCCAAACCCCGCGAATGGCTTCGCCGATCCCCGCCTCTCCCGCTCCGTCGACACGTTATGTGTCCGCGGCTGCGATCGCTGCGATCGAAACCGAAGTCCGCACCGCCGACACTGAGCGTTTAAGCCTAATCTTTTCACGACTGATGGCTGCCAGTGCGTCGGCGGCCGAAATGGGCCCCGTTGCCAAAGCGGCGAATCAGATTGCGATTTCGGATCCTGATCCTGTGGTCGCAGGCCGCGCTCGCTTGTTGGCAGAACGAATCCAGAAATATCAAAATGTCGCCCAACGTCGTGATGGCAACGCAGTGATTCAAACCTCGCACGCCCCATCGCTCCCCGCGGCTCCAGCGTCACTTTCGGTCGCATCGACCAGCACACTCCAACCGCAAACTGCGATGCAACCACAAACCGTGCCACCGTTACCCACGATGTCACCGTCGATACAAACACCACCCGGCATCGCAGCAGCCGAAAACGCCTCGCCTGAAACGGACGAATTGACGGCGACGGGCTTCTTGGTTCAAGTCTATTCGGCGCGAAAGGACAGCCCTCCGTTTGCGATCACCGACAGCACCGGTCGCACACTTGCGTATGCAACTCCTACGCCCGGCTTGAACCTGCGAATGCATCTTAATAGCGAAGTTCGCGTGCAAGGCACCCGCAGCTACTTGCAGGGATTGAACACGCCTCACATTCGCGTCGCTCAAGCCATCCGCACGTCAGAATACTAGACCAGTTACCTTACCGTGCGGCGAAACTCGCCAAGTCCTTCGGGCCTTGTGCCAAAGAAAATTGCGACGGTTTTCGGGCACCACGGTGGCGATTCAGAGCACGTCGATCCCGGCGCGCCTTTTAAAGGCTGACAGACAGTGCATCCTGGCGTTTGCCTGGACCGCTAAAACATAGGGTTTGTTGTCGGATATTGGGGTGAGTTTTTCTTCCGGCATATGACGCAGTCACCTCTCCACCGACGAAGTCGGGGGAGAGGTCGAGCACGCCCTTTAGGCGTTGCTCGGGTGAGGGGGCGACCGCGCTATCGGCGAGCAATTCCGGTGCAAACGGCGATCTCGTCGCCATCGACTTGCTCGGTCAGCCCCCCTCACCCGAACGTCGCTGAAGGCTCCGGTCGACCTCTCCCCCAACGAAGTTGGTGGAGAGGTGGCAGAAAGCCAGCGCAACCGAAAATCACGTCAATACCAGAGGTTTAGCAGCCTGGCGTTAGCCCAATGACATCGACTTTGGTGACGACACGGCGCGGGGCCTCACTCGAGGGCCGCGGGTGCTGGACATCCATCTGACGCGGCTAGCGACAACGTCCCGCAGCAACGGATGTTGACGGACGAAACGCTTGGCAAGTTTCGCTACCGACGTCATTCGCTACTGGCTGTTTTGCTGCCGATAGTTTTAATTCTTTTGCAGGCTGAAGCCTCCGCTCGTTTTGCGGCTTGACCGTCCGTGTGCGGATTGCGTATTCGAAGAGCCTGTGCAGCGGTCTGCCTCTTGGAACCTGTCACGAGCCTCTAAAACTATTTGTATGAATCGATCGAAGTGCATTTCGCGACTTATTGCAGCGTATCTGGTCATGGGAGCCCTGATCTTCAAGGCGACTCCATCCCATGCCGAACAAGGCTTTGCGCTTCCAGAAAACGTGCCATTGCCCACTGCAGTTCAAATCCATCTTGATGACGTGGTGGTTCCCGCTAGCTTTACGGAACCGAGTGCTGCACCAGAGGCGAAAGTTGCAACGATCATCAAAAAAGAGACGATCGCGACCGAATTGGCATCGATCGAAGCGGCGACCAATTTGTCGGACGAGGATCGCAAAACCTACACCGAGCGACTGCGCAAAGCGAACGAATGGCTCGACAATCAAGAAGTTGCCAAGAAACGCTTAGCCGAAATCGAAGCGTTTCTGCTGACGCTTCCCCAAGTTCTCGCTGATGCACAGGCCGGCGTGGCGGCCCCCACAGACCCCGAGCCTCCCGTGGTACCAGCCGGAGGCACGATTGCTCAGCTAGAACAACAATTGATCAGCCTGCGGACGCAGATCGAGGCCGAAGAGAAGGAACTGCAACAGAAAGAACGCCAAATCGAGAACCGTACGGTGCGGCTTGGCGAGCTCGCTAAAGAGACCGTGGACCTCGAGAAGCGAATGGGGGATGCGAAAAAGCAAGTCGCATCGCTTGGCACCGAAGAGCTTTCGACTCGCGTGCAATCAATCGAACAACAAGCTCGCGTGCTTTGTCTTGAGCAGCAATTGGTAACGATAAAGGCGGAACGCCGACGACTCGAAGAAGTTGCGCCGCTGTTGCCACTGCAACGAGACCTGATTAACCGCACGCTGAACACCCGAAAAAAGCAGCTCGTTAGCTGGCAGACCGCCGTTGACAAATGGCGAAAAGACGAATCGTTACGACAAGCCGCCGAAGCGCGTCGCGTTGCCGATGAATCGCACCCTGCGCTGAAATCCGCGGCCGAGGTGAATGCCGAGATCGCCGAGTCCCGCATCAAAACGGCGGCTGACATCGAGCGAATTGGCAAGATGATCGAGCAACTGCAAGCCAAAAGCAAACATTACGACGAAGCATTTGAAACGCTGCGGTCCAAGGTAGAACATGCCGGCGCCACCTCGTCGACCGGTTTATTGTTGCAGAAGCAACGAGGTGAATTGCCCAAGCCCGAAGAGTTTGCCAAACGCGTTGCGATCGTGGAAACCGAAATGCCAGCCACGCATTTGCAATTGACGGAATGGAAACAGATGCGGCGCGACGTGTCCGACCCCGATGAAGCCGCCAACTTGATGGTCGAGTCGCTAGCCGCCTCGGTCCGGCAATACGACCATGACAATGTTGTCAGCGTGGTCGCTCGGTTGCTGCGTGATCGCCGTGACTTGCTTGACAATGCCATCGCGGATGAGGAATCGTTGTTACGAAACCTCAACGAACTCGAATTGATCAACCAATCCGTCGAAACTCAAGTCGACGAGTTTCGCCAATTCCTCGACCAACGTGTCCTTTGGATACGCAGCTCCGATGCGATCGCCGCCAAAGATCTCCGGGAAGCCTACAAAGGATTCGCGTCATTGATGGCTCCGTCGAAGTGGATCGAAGTCGCTCAGGTGTTTGCAGGCGACATGCTTCGCCGCCCTGTCATTATGGTGTTCCTAGCGTCATCGTTTCTCTTGTTGTTACTCTTTCATGCTCAAATGCTGGCCGCGGTTCGACGTTTATCACAACCGCCAGAGCCAGGCACCGAAGCAAGTTTTTTGCGGTATGCCGCCGCCTTTGGAATCACCGTCTTTTTATCGGTCCGCTGGCCCCTTCTGCTGCTGGCCGCCGGATGTCGTTTGAGAATGGCGAGCGGGTCCACCGAATGGACCCAGGCCGTAGGTGATGCGTGCGTGACCACGGTGCTATTCCTGTGGGCCTGTTCTATGGTCCGTGAATTGTCACGCCGCGAAGGCGTGGGCGAACGCGTGTTCAAATGGTCGCCAACGGCACTGGCAAAAGTACGCAACGTGGTCGATTTGACCGTGTTTGTCGGCACCCCCGTATTCGCGCTGCTGCAACTAACGCAGTTCAGCGAAGTCGCGGAGATGCGTAGTCTACAGCGTTTACTTTTCATTTCGATCTTGGCCTTTGTAGGACTCCAGATCGGCTGGCTGGTCCGACCGTGGGGCCCGTTCATGCTGTGCCTGCAACGCGAAGATTCCACATCGATGACGTATCGACTGCGGCATCCGATTTGGTTGGCCGTGACGGGAGCCCCGATTGCGTTTGCGATCTTGTCGTTGGTCGGCTACCACTTTTCGGCCTACCATTTGTCAGGCCGATTGGCCGAGACCGGGATCGCCTTGGTTGCGATCATCGTAATGTATTCGCTTGCGATTTGTTGGCTAGAAGTCAATGGTTTCAACCGCGCATTGGCGAAGCAAATCGCCGCAGAAGAGGAACAGGCCAAATCGCTCGAGGTTTTAGCAACCTCCCCCAATTCCGACGACGACGATAGCGAATCCGACACGCTTGCTCCGATCGATTTGCAAGAAACCGTCAACTCCGAATTTTGTGATTTGCTGCGTTGGGGCAGCGTGATGCTGTTGATTTGTGGCGGATGGATCATTTGGTCCGATGTTCTGCCCGCCTTGCGTGTGCTCGACCGCGTCGTGCTGTGGACCAACATCGAAACGATCGCAGAAACCGTTGTCGATCGACAAGGATACCAGTCGGTCGTGATGACCGATCGATCGGTCCCCACCACGCTGACCGATGCGATCGCAGCGATCTTGGTGATCATGGCGACCATGATGATTGGACGCCGACTTCCTAGCGTCTTAGCACTGACCGTGCTGGATCGCTTGCCACTGGAATCGGGGACGCATCAAGCCGTTTCAATCTTAGTCCGTTATGCAGCCACCATTGCCGGCATCCTGTTTGCCTGCCAAGTGATCCGGCTGTCATGGAGCAGCGTTCAGTGGTTAGCCGCCGCGATGACGGTGGGTTTAGGATTCGGTTTACAAGAAATTTTTGCCAACCTAGTCAGCGGCTTGATCATCTTGTTCGAACGACCGATCCGCGTTGGCGATATGGTTACGGTCGGCGATCTGACGGGCAATGTCAGTCGAATGCAAATGCGTGCCACCACGATTACCGATTTCGATCGTCGCGAGATGATTGTGCCGAACAAGAAATTCATTACCGACAATGTGATTAACTGGACGTTGTCGGACCCCATCAGCCGCATCGTATTGCCCGTTGGCGTCGCATTTGGAACCGACGTCGCTCACGTGCAACGAATCCTACTGAAGATCGCCGAGCGGAACCCTTCGGTGATGAAAGAACCCGCACCGAGTACGCTATTTAAAGGGTTTGCCGAAAGCACACTCGATATTCGGCTTCACGTTTTCATTCCCAAACGGGACGTCTATACGGTCGTCCTCAATGAACTGAATTCGGCGATCGTGAGCGAACTACGACGCGCGGGGATCGAAATTGCATTTCCACAGCGTGATCTGCATATCAAATCGGTGCAATCGCTTGCGGCGTTGATGCCTCGCGAACATGAACGAGAGCGAGTGCGTGATCAAAACGCAGCCTAACAATCCAGAATTGACCTGCAGTCTGTTAAATCGGCGAGCAACGCCGAGCGAAAAGAGTTGACGTCGAGTTTTTTTGCTGGCGAATCGCACGGCAAGGAATCCGCATAGAAACGACTGATGGATAGGCAGGTAGGTAGCCTGCATCACGGATGGGAAACGCAGACTGGCAGCCTGCACTACGGATAGGACTTGCAGGCTGGCAGCCTGCGTTACGAGTGAGATTTACAACGTGGTTGGATCATGGATGAAATCGAAGTGGCGACGCACGTTGGCGTCTGTGCTCGCTGCTGCGTTCATCGTGGTGCTGTGCCGAAACCATATCGCTCGCGTCGCTGCGGTCAAAATCGGCAGCTACTGCTTGTCGACATCACTGGAAATTGATTCGATTCAAATCGACTGGGGCTCGCTCTGTGTCACAGGGATCGTGCTGCGTGAACCGCGAATCTCCGCCCCCCCTGAAACTGAAATCACGAACACGGATCCTCAGGTTACGGTCAGCCGCATCGTAGCGGATTGGTCCATTTTCAGCGGACTTCGCAGCGGCGTTTGGGCAAGCCGGGTGGTGGTCGAAGATCCCTGTCTGTATGTGCGGTTTGATCGCGACGGCACCCTGATATCGCAGTTTCCGCAAAGCCAAGGCTCGTCAAGCGAATCGAGCGGCAAAATCCCACTTGGACAACTTTCGGTTCGGGGGGCGAAATTGGTCGTCCACCAAATCGGACGTGAATCCCTCACCGTGGCCGATGTCCAGTTGCAAGCCGCGTTTGCTGATTCGATTCAACTGCGCACCCTAATCCCCGATCTGTTCGGGGGCAGCATTGATGTCCGAACTCGGATCCATTCCACGTCGTTTGCCGGATCAACAAGCATCGTGGTCGACGACGTTCAGTTTGACACTGCCAAACTGCTACACCTGCCCCTGGTTCCCGAAACGATTAATCAGCACCGAATCGCCTCCAGCGGATCGTTGCAGATCTCCTGCGATCATCCGGCTGGTCTCGGTCTTAACGCGTTTTCGTTGTCGATAAAAGGAACCCTATCCAACCTCCATTCGCAACCGCTTGGCAAGATCGCAGAACGGTTTGAATTGCAGGGTGCACTGCGTGATGGCAACCTCCGGATCAAAGCCAGCGGTGATCCGCTCGACGGACTGGCCCAAATCGAACTGCACGCCAAAATTCATCCGAATTTCGCGACGGCGACCCTTCGTAGCAACCTGATTGATTGCGATTGGAAACGTCTCTCCACCGTCTTTCCCCATCTCCCTCCCTTCATGTTGGCCTGCCAATCGACCAGTGACGTTTCGCTGCAGTGGCGAAGCGATCACTTCGCTTTCCAAGGCAAAATTTCCGGCACGGCGTCCGATTTAGAGCTCGATGGTATTCCAGTTGCGGATTTCCACGCGGATGCCGAAACCCGCGGCTCGATCGATCCCAACCATCTCGAATCGCTGGCCGGAACCGTCACCGCATCCATCTCGTGCGACGGAGTCGATCTGAATCAAATTGGCGAACGATTTGGGGTGCCGGAGATGAACGGAAACGTGCAACTCTCCGGTTCGTTGAATTCCGATCTACAACAACTTGCATCACGAAGTGGGTTCGCGGCTGATGTCATCGTCAACACACGCGGTGTAACCGCACACGGCGTCACCATGGATGACGCTGAATTCAGGTTAGACATCGCCGACGGAACCGCAATGTTACACACTTCCGACGTGGTCCTCCGCGATCAACCGGGACGTCCGTTGTTACACTCGGTCGCCTCCGTTAAGGTACCGCTAGACAGCCACGCTGAAATTCAGTCGCGTGTGACAGTTTCGGTCACTCCATCAGACTCGGTTCCCACGCTGTTGGGAATGCCGATGACGCCACTGCAAGGCAATCTGTTGTCCGAGATCAACGCAACGTGTCGCGTCCAGGACGCTGCCGAGCCCGCAGCTTGGACGGCGAGCGGACATTTGCGTGGACGAGATTTAATGATCGCGAGTGAATCGATCGACGATTTCGACATCAATCCAACATTGCGTGCAGGCGAGATTTCGGTTCCACAATTTGCATTACGCTGGCGAGACAACCTTTGCAAGTTATCGGCCCACGGCAGTGTTGGCGATTCGATCTCAGTGACCGGAGCGATCCAGTCGAACACGGTCCGTGTCGAGGATTTAGCCGAACTCGTTTCACGATTTTCGGGTAGTCCGTTGCGCGCATCGGGCAACGCAACGGTGGGAGGTCATTTTCAGCTCTGCAGCTCACCGCTACAGTTTGTCGCCAGCGGCGATGCGAACATTCAAAATGCCCGTTACGCCGGAAAAAGGGTGGGGACGGCTCAACTGCGATGGAACGCCGACCCCACCTCGTTTGTTTTAACCAGTTCGTCCAACGATCTTTTAGGCGGACAGTACCAAGTGACCGCGACGGCGCGTGATTTGGACTGGACGAACACCATCGTCGAAGGCCAATTCCAGAATATTCAGGCGTCACGATTGGTCGCGTGCAGCGGCATTTCTCTGCCCTCGAGCGGCACGCTCAGTGGTGGGCTGCGAGTCACCTCGATCGCCAACCTTGAATCGTTACGCGGCGATGCTTGGCTGCAAAGCAAGAATCTATCGCTGAAACGATTGCCGCTGGACATTCGCCAAGCCGCCATCAAGGTCGACGCTGGCGTTGTCTCGGTGCACAGTGAAGGGGTTTTAGCTTCCGGTCGCTATGCAGCCGTTGGCAATACCGAACTGGCTCGGCTTGTTCGCTTTTTTGAACCGGAAGCAGCTCGTCCGTTGGCACAGATCCCACTCACCTTCGAAGCCAAACTTTCGGAACTGGCGGTGCATCGTGTGATCGCCGCCTTGGACCTGCCTCGCGAAACACGTCGACTCCGAGCCACGATCTCGGGTGACTGCGTTCGCACGCCTGCGATGTTCGACGGCAGCCGATTTTGCAGCCTGAATGGCTCGCTAGAAAAGGTGCGATGGGACCGCAGTCTCGTGTCGGATCGCGTTGCGGTAACCATGGCGGTTCATCCAAGCCGAATCGAGCTTGAAAATCTCAGCGGTCACTTCGCCGATGGACGTTTGTCGGGCAAAGCGAGCGTTGATTTTTCCTCCACGCCGGTGGGACGGTTTGATTTGTCGGCCAACCGAGTCAATCTGCGACGCGCCACGGCGCCGTTTCTATCCGCTGACATGTCGGGCATCGCGAATGTGCAAGTCAGCGGTCGCATCGGTCCCGTCATTTCCGGACGCGCCGATGTATCGGTCGACCACGCGGTGATGTCAGGACTCGTCGTTCGCGAAGCCCGATTCCCGGTTGACTGGTCTTACTCTCAAGCATCGCAAATCGCGCGTTGGCAATGTCGTGCGGGCGTCGTGGGTGTCGGAGGTGGACGCGTCCACATTGCGTCGGAAGGCAATTTTGACCGCAGCCTTTCGATGGCGACATCGATGCGGATCGAACGTGTCGACACCTCGAAATTGTTACAGGGATCCTCGTCCGGCGCAGGCGTGATCGACGGAAATGTGACCCTGAACGCCAAACGGGCTCGCGATCCGAAAAACGTGGTGGGTCGGTTCGACTTGGAAATGTCGAACATCAATGCATTGGAATTGCCGGTGATGGACGAATTGTCGTCGCTGGTGCGATTGGCTCCCTCGCGTCCCGGAAACGGGCAAGACGGTGGCTATGTCTACGGCCGAATTGCCGGCGGATTGGTCCATGTCGAGGAACTTGCAATCTCGCAAAGCACGGTGCAGGTATTGATGTCCGGCAGCGCGACGATGGACGGGCGTTTGGATTTTGACGTGACCGCCAGCACGGAATCAAACGGCCCCGCCGACCAGCTTTTAGAGATGGCCGATTCGCCGATCATGATGGCCACCGCGGCTCCCATCGCAATGGTTGCCAAAGCCAATGAATTACTCAAAGACCGTGTGGTTCATGTGCATGTCGGAGGAACATCGGCGCGTCCCACGCTGCGTCTGCAACCGGGAAAACAATTGAGTCAAGACGCGGTGCGATTCTTTCTCTCTAGCAGTCTAGGGGCGAACGTTGCTCAAGCTGTCGGTCCGCAAAATCGTCCCTCACGAAGATAACACAACGTCCGCCGAACTCGCCGAGACGACATCACCGCACACGTTTTAACTGACAAGGATTAATCAATGAAAATAGAACACTTCTCGGTAAACGCCAGCAAAACACGCTCGTTCCCAGGCTCTCGCCTAGCAACGCACTGCGTTCCGGACTCGCGTTCTGTCTTTTCCCGCTCTGTCCTTTCTCGCTTGGCAGGCAGGGGGCTACATTTCCGTGGCTTCGCAGGCGGCAACCGAAGAACCAGTGGTGGCGATTACCGAGCAGTGTCGAAATCCAAACCGCTTGTTTTTCATTCGGTGGGAAGTGCTGCTGCGATCGTGTTGCTTGCGTTGCCGCTGCTGTGCTGTCAATCGGGTTGCCGTACGGCGGCATCGATGGGGTTGCCGGTGTCCGCGGGTTCGCACACGTTGATGTCCGACGTAGCGGAGATTCGCGAAGCGGTCGGCCACCAAGGCAACGTGGCAACCGAATTAGCCAAGTTAACACTGCCGGCTCACCGTGTCGAAGCAGGCGATGTGTTGGTGATCGAACCCAACGACTTTGATTCACCGGTCCGCTTATCGAGCGATCAAACGGTCCAGCAAGATGGTACGATCGAACTTGGCTCGTATGGACGAATGCAAGTCGCCGGCATGTCGGTCGAAGAGATCCAACGCCAAGTCCAAGGGTTGGTGGCACACCACGAAACACAAAAACGTCAAACTCGGATCGCTCTGGCATCGCATCGTGGCGACGCCGACGAGAATGAACTCGACACGATCGACTATGGCGTCACGGTGCGATTGGTCAACAAAGAGAGTGGGCTGTTTTATGTGATGGGTGAAGTCAATGCGCCTGGATCCTACCCGCTTGTTGGTCACGAAACGGTACTTGATGCGATCATCGCCGCTGGAGGACTTTCGGATCGCTGCAACGATCACAAAATCATCCTCACGCGGCCTCAACTGCCAGGTCAACCGCGGCTGATCTTGCCTGTCTGCTACCAACAAATCTTGCAGCTCGGCGATGTCGCAACCAATTACCAATTGATGCCCGGTGACCGCATTTACGTCCCCAGCATGACGCTTTGGGAAGACGTTAAACAGAGCGTCCGCTGGAACGGTGACAAAAGCTGTCCGCAGTGCCGTGAATATTCGCTGGAACAATAAAAGAAAGCACCAGCAATATCTTCCGTTGTGCGGACGACTTCGCGGAGCCCCAATACGCAATTCCCAAGGTGGATTGCGGTTTAGTTTTCATCCGTAATGACCGCCAACCGTTTTACGATTCGTCGACGGGCGGATCACTGGCTTCGGTGACTTGAATGTTCGTGGCGAGATGTTCGTGCGCGGTTCGCTGCACGTCATCGCCTGCGATCTGTTTTTCGTGCCGTCGGGCCGATTTTGGGTTGGCCAACCTGCCGATATGCACCACCGGTTCACCGGGCTGCACCGCGGGTAGCGTCGTCATCCCAATCACCACTCCCGAAAACGGAGCTTCCAAGCGGTTTTGATCTTCCGCTAATAAGTTGCTGTTGGTTGCAATTGCTTGCCCCTTGACCACGGTATCCCCGGGAGCGACATGCATCGACATGAAACCACCTCGTTCGGCCCGCAACCAGCGAGTCTCGCGAATGATCGCCTGAGTGTCCGGAATATCCGGTTTGCCCGGCATCATGTCGAGTTCTTTCAGACAATTAAAGATGCCGCGGGTCATACAATCGGCGACGGACGATTCCACCTTCCACACCTCGCCTCCTTCGATGATGATCGTGGGACATCCCGCCTTGGTCGCTTCGCGTCGCAGCGAGCCTTTGGGGCCTTTGCCTTGCAAAATAATTCCCGCGCCAAAAGCTTCTGCCAGTCGAAGACAATCAGGATTCGACAGATCGGCACGGACGTTGGGGAAATTCGTGCGACGCACCGCAGCGGTGTGCAAGTCGATACCGTAGTCACACTTCTTGATCAACGAATCGAAAATTACTTTCGCCAATCGTGACGCCATGCTCCCGCCACTGGTGCCTGGGAAACAGCGATTCAGATCACGACGATCGGGCAAATAACGCGAATGCCGCTCGAATCCAAGCACGTTCAAAACGGGAATCAACAGCAACGTGCCGGACTGTAGCACCCAAGTGGGATCGGCCAGCAACGTTCGAATCGCTCCGGTGCCGTTGAGTTCGTCTCCGTGCAGCGCCGCGGTCACGAACACCGTCGGCCCCGGCGAAATCCCACGCCGAATTTGAATCGGAATCACGACGCTGCGACTGCTGTAGCTTTCAGTCACCTCAAATTCAGTGTTGGCGGATTTGCCGGGCGCAATGTCGCAACCAAACCAGTGATGGTCAGAAGTAGTCATGAATGAAACGTCACTAAAGCCGGGTCGACTTGGGTGAAAGGTAGAAAATGAATATTCACATCGGCGGCAACGGCCCGCCGATGCGATTGGGCCCGATGCATAGCCTCAATGCGATTGGGCCCGATGCGATTACCGCACTCGAAAATCGGGTGCCCTTTATTTTACACCATGGTTAGTGCTGTGGTGAATGCGTCGACGCTTCATCAATCCTCGACTGTTCGAGCGTTTTGATCTTTGGCGCCCGTTTCTTGCGAGTCTTAGTCGGCACCATTTCTTTCATCGCTTCTTGTTTACCAAAGCACAGCAATCGGTCTCCCGCTTCCATCTTGCGAGAATATTTGGGGTTCGGGATCACGGTATTGCCGCGGTACAACGTCAACACGTTGATGTCGCGATCGGTAAAGGCGGCGTCGGTGATCGTCATCCCGACAAACTGCGAGCCTTCGGGAACCACCAATTCACACACGCCATAGCCCCGGCTAACCGTCAAACGTTGACGAATATCCATTTCGGGAAAATCGACGTGGGCGGCACAGTATTCGATGATCGCGCCGGCGATGTCCTTTTGCGTTGCCCGCTCGATGCCTTCGAGCCCCGGCGAACTGTTGACCTCCATGACCTGCGGGCCATGTTGGCCTTCGAGCATATCGACACCTGCGATCCGCAGTCCCATGATCTGTGCCGCACGGATCGCCGTTTCACGAAACTCGTCATCCAATTCGACGGTTTCGACCACACCGCCACGGTGCACATTACTACGAAATTCGTCACCTTGGGCGACGCGCCGCATTGCTCCGATGACACGATCCCCGACGACAAACGCACGCACGTCGCGTCCTTTGCTTTCGGAGACAAAACTTTGCACCAGCACGTTTTGCTTGGCGGTTTGCAGTGTTTCAATGATCGCTTCGGCAATCTTGATCGTGTCAGCCAAAATCACGCCGACGCCTTGGGTGCCTTCGAGTAATTTGATGATCACCGGCGCTCCGCCAATCCGCTCGATTGCCGGTATCACGTCGCCGCGATCGCGAACAAAAGTTGTCTTTGGCATCCCAATGTGATGCCGACTTAGAATCTGAAGACTTCGCAGTTTGTCGCGACTGTTTGCAATCCCGGCAGAGCTATTGGCAACAAAGACATTCATTTGTTCCAGCTGACGAACCACGGCGGTGCCGAAATAGGTGATGCTGGCACCGATACGCGGGATCATCGCGTCAAAGTCCGCCAGCGGTTTGCCTCGGTAATAGAGATCGGGTTTCCCGCGTTGCAGATCGATCGCACACTTTAATGTGTTGATGACCGAAACCTTATATCCCCGCTCCTTTGCCGCGGCGACCAATCGTCGAGTGCTGTAACATCGCGGCGCGCAAGAAATGATGCCAAGTTTCATAACGGCAAAGACCTTCAACAAGAAAAGAGGGAATCCAGCGTGAAACAATGTCGCGCTGTCGCAGTACTCTCTAAGTTACGCGACATTGGCGGCGAGAGCCAATGAAAGATCCAAGAAAACGCGTAATCGAAGCAATCGTTCAGGCCAAACGTTCAGGCGAAATGCAATTTCCTTATCTCTTCTCCTTCGCATGACGACTTTGCATTGTCCGTGCCAGGGGAGAATGCGATTGGCGGTTTCGCCGGATCACGGCTAGCTCCGCTAGTCGTTCTTTTCCACGTCGCTTCCCAGTCCGAGATGTTTCAATCGACTTCGCAACGTCGGACGACTCATTCCCAAACGACTGCTTGCGGCGCTGACGTTTCCTTGGGTCGCACGCAGAATCTCGGGCAAGATTTCACGATCAACGGCATCATGGATTTCGGCGGCAATGTTATGCGATCCGTCTTCGAGTAACGTCGTCGCCCAATTCCGAAGGTTTTCCTGCCACGTCCCCATGGTTGCCAATTTTGTCAAACCATCGTCACTTTGCGGAATAAATCCTTTGGGCAGAAACGCCGGAACAATTACCGGTCCACTGGCCTTAAGCAACGTTTGCTTGATGACGCCTTGTAACTCACGCACATTTCCAGGCCATGAATGAAGTTTAAGTGATGCCATCGTTTCCGGCGCAATCGAGACGAACTCTTTGCCAAGCGTTTTCGCGAACCTTGCGAAAAAGAATTCCGCCATAATCTTGACATCTTCGCCTCGTTCACGCAGCGGCGGTAACGAGATCGTGAATTCGTTCAGCCGGTAATACAAATCACTTCGAAAACTGTTGTCCACGATCGCAGCTTCGACATCGCGATTGGTGGCCGCGATGATGCGAACATCGGATTTGATTGTTTTGGTGCCCCCAACCCGCTCGAACTCTTTCTCTTGCAGCACCCGCAGCAGCTTGGTCTGCATCATCGGACTCATATCACCGATTTCGTCCAAGAACAGCGTGCCGCCGTTACACACTTCGAATTTGCCGACATGCCGTTGATCAGCGCCTGTGAACGCCCCTTTCTCGTGACCGAACAGTTCACTTTCCAGCAAATTCTCGGGAATCGCGGCACAGTTGATCGCATGAAACAATTGGTCACGCCGATTGCTGTGCTGATAGATCGCTCGGGCAACCACTTCTTTTCCCGTGCCGGTTTCGCCAAGAATCAATACGGCAACATCACGTGCAGCCACGCGTCCGATCGAACGAAACACTTCGACCATCGCTTGGCAATCGCCCAGCACGCGATCTGTGCTCGTGTCATCGGCGTCGCCTTGTGTTTCCGATGGCAAAACCGCTGGCTTTCTCGCCATCCGGCTGGTTTCTAACGCCGAATCGATCACTGGCAAAATATCGTCTGGCTCGAACGGTTTGGTCACATACTCAAACGCCCCCCCGCTCATCGCACCGATCGCGGTTTCGGCGGTTCCGTGACCTGTCATCATGATCACTGGCACTCGGCGATCGAGTTCGCGGAATTCATGAAGCGCCGCTAATCCCGATTGATCGGGCAACTGGATATCCAACAGCACCGCGTCGGGTTTGTGTTGTGCAAAAAGCTGCAACCCTTTGCTCGCCGAATCCGCGGTGATGACGTGATAATCAGGTGCTGGCAAGCACAGTTTCATGACCTGCAGGATCAACGAATCGTCATCCACCACCAACAAGGTGCTCGGATCATTTGAATTCATTGGGTGGCTCACTTTCATTTAACGAACAGGACAGAGCAGGCAAGATCACCGAGATTCGCGTTCCTTCGCCGACCGTCGAACGCACGTCCACCGCACCTTCGTGGCTTCGCACGATGCCGATCGATGTGCTCAACCCTAGCCCCGTCCCCTGGCCTCGTTCTTTGGTCGTGAAGAAGGGATCAAACATTCGTTCACGGATCTCTTTGGGAATTCCGGTTCCCGTATCGGACACGGTGATCGACAGATATTGGCCCGGCTGCAGCGTAGCGTACGAATACGATCGCTCGCTTGCCAGCGTCATCGGGGCGGCCGAAATCGTCAATGCGCCATGCTGGTTCATCGCATCGCGTGCATTGATGGCAAGATTCATAATCACTTGGCTGATCTCGGTTTCGTCACCGAGGATGTCGGGCAGTTGCTGAGCCACATCGGTCTTCAGTTCAATGCCTTTGGGCAGTGTGGCTTGCAAAATCGCCGCGATTTCGGGGATGATCGCTCCCACGTGGATCGGTTCATGTTCGCCATCACCACCTCGCGCGAACGTTAATAATTGAGCAATCAGATCGGCGCCGCGGCTGGCACCACTGCCGATCGTTTCGAGCAACGCATCGCGATCGATGTTGGCGTTCTTTCGCTGCAGCATGCGACAGCTCATCAAGATCGGCGTCAGCAAGTTGTTCAAGTCATGAGCGATACCACTGGCCAACGTCCCCAGGCTTTCCAGGCGTTGGCGTCGCCGCTCGACTTGTTGCAGTCGTTTGCGTTCGCCTAAGTCCAAATCCAAAACGACTTCGCCAATCGTCTCGTTGGCTTCGCGGATCCGCGTGCGTCGACGTTCAATGCGAATCGAGCGACAAGTCTTGGTGGTCGCGATCAGTTCGCCCGACCAACGCTCGGATTCAGCGTATTTCATCGCGTGAATGTTATTGTCACTGCCTTTGGGCGGGACAATTTTCAGCAGGTCGTTGGCGGTTTGCCCAATCACCTCGCCCGCTTCGAAACCAAACAATCGCTGGGCACCCCGGTTCCAATAAACCACGCGGCCGACCGCGTCCAAGATATGCAGTGGTTCGGGAATCTCGCTCAGCAATGCCTCGTGTTGCTTCAACCTTAATCGGGATGCTTCGCGTTCAGAAACGTCCCGCACCGAGATCGCTAAGAACTCTTGATCACGAATCGTTTGGGGCGTGACAGTCAATTCGGTATGCAGACGTGTTCCGTTAGGCCGAGTCGCTTTGACTCGTCGTGACAACGTGCTCTCGCGATCGTTTTCGACCAAACGATTGGCCAACCATTCGTCGATCACGGTGGTGGCGAACAACGATCCCACCGTCATCCCCTTGAGCGTCGCTTCGTCCGATTGGAACATTTCGTCCAGCGCCGGATTGGTCATCTGGATGCGACCGTTTTCATCGGTCAGCAAAATGCCGTCGGACGAACCACGTACGATTAGCGCAAACCGCTCGTCCGCTTCGAGCGTTCTCAGATCCGCAAGTCGTCGCAACTGTTGCTCGCTTCGTCGCGCCACGTACAGCAGCCCGACCAACCCCAGCATCATCGCATGACCTCCGATCAATACCCATGCAGCGCTGCGTCGCTCTCGCTCGGCCGCTCTTTTCATCTTCGTCAAATGCTGATGATTTTCCGCCAGACTGGATTCCAGCCGGGCACGCAAATTCGTGGCATCGCTTCGCAATCGCGTTCGCTGTGGGAGATCCAACGAAGTGGCGATGGGGGTGAGCGGCCGAATCTCATTTAGATAACGCCGGGAATCGAGCAACAAAGGATCAACCCCTTGCAGCATGACGGCCTCACTCGATAACGCAACTTTTTGCAGCTCTTCGACAAGTTGTTCGCAGCGGCCAATCGCCTCCACCAATTCGCGGCGATCTTGTTCATCGCCGCCCAGCGTCAATGCTCTCAGTCGTGACGCGGCGGTACCAAGGGTAAAGCGAAGGTTGGTCAGTCGTCCCAGCTGTTCTTCGGTGTTGACAATTCGTCGATGCGAGCGTGGCAATCCATCGAGCGCCTGATAGGTAACCAAACACGACGACGCGATCGCCAAAATGGCAATCGTTACGGCAATCGCAAACGCGTTATTTCGCAACCAACGCATTGACGGTCACTTTGGCGATACAGTGAGAGGTTTAACAAGCTTCACAGTAAAATTATCTCAGCCAATAGGCACATGGTTTGCGTCTGAGGGCGTGATTGACGTCTCGTGCACCGCATGAGTCGTCTCCACACCACCGCGCAATCAGCAAGAGTCTATGCTCGCCAACGGTTTTACATCAGCAGGCGAGTGATTGATTTTCAACAAAATTTATGAACGAACCACAAACTTTCCAAGATGCACTCCGCCAAGCAAAATCGATTTGGATCGGTTGCCAGTGGCCGACGCAATTTGGAAGTTCGCGATTAAATTTAGAGGGATTGCGGAGCCGCCAGGCCGGCATTGCGGAAAAGGCGACTCGCGGCGAAGAATCTCGTTGCTGGGGAGGTGCCGCGATCTGGTTGGCGGCGGTCGAGCACGATGCCGCCCTCGCCGGGGAATTGGCCGAACAAGCGGTACGGGCGGCCCAGGCGGGCGAAAACGGCGAAGCTCAACGGCTGCTAGGCGAGGCGGTGGCGCTGGAACAAAAGTATCGCGAGCCGATTGTGTACCAGCCGCTGCTAAAACGCTTTGAACAATCGATCGCTCTGCAAAGCTGCTGCTCTTAGCGGCAATTAATTTTCCATTGGAAATCTTCTTGCCACCTCATTGGCAAGCCGTGCTATCGGTTTTCGGCATTTTCCGTCAAGCTAATCGCTGGCCCGGCGTGGTGGCTTGAATGTCAGCGACGCGGCCGCTATCAAAACCTGTCCGTTGAAGAATCGACGCCCCATTTCGCCGAAACTTCGAAAACAACGCTTTCAAAGCTATCAAAACGTTTCTCCATCCACGAAAGAGTCGTCGATGACTAGCCCCCAGGATCCCTCATCCGGTGCAACCCAATTGGACGAACGTCCATGGGAAGAAATGCTGCGTTTGGCCCAAGAGGGGACTCACGTTCAGCTCGAAGAATACGTCTCGCACCTCTCGTCGGCCGACCAGGCACTTGCCCTCAGCCGTCTGGACGAAGACGAAGAGACACAGGTGCTCGAGGCGATGAATGCCGCCGATGCGGCGGAATTGATCAGCCATTTGCCGGAGATCGAAGCCGCTCGGATGTTGGCGCTGCTGGACACGTCCACCGCAGCGGCGATCGTCCAAGAATTACCGAGCGACGAGCAAGCCGACTTGCTCGGTGATTTGAGCGACGAGCAGGCTGAAGCCATTTTGGAGGAGTTGCCCCAGGAAGAGGCGGCGGCCGCGCGTGAATTATCATCGTATGAAGATGATGAAGCGGGCGGGATGATGGTTCGCGAGATGCTTCGCTTCAACGATTCAATGTCGGTTCGCGACGTGATCCAAGATCTCAGCGAGCATGGCGAAGATTACAGCGATATCGATGTTCGTTACGCCTACGTCTGTGATGCCCAAGACCGGCTTGTCGGTGTTTTGCCGATGCAAAATCTGTTGTTTGTCAAACGGGCCGAACGGCTATCGGATCTGATGATCCGAGATCCACTTTCTGTGCAAGCCACCGCATCGCTGGACGATTTAATCGAACTGTTTGACGCGCACAACTATCTTGCCGTGCCCGTGGTCGACGAACAGGGTAAACTACAAGGAATCGTTCATCGCGAGGCGGTGCAATACGAAGAAACGCGTGCTGCTGAAAGCGATTATTTAAAGAGTCAAGGGATCGTTGGCGGCGAAGAACTTCGCACGATGCCGCTATGGCTGAGAGCCCGACGACGATTGAGTTGGTTGAGCATTAATGTGTTCTTGAACATCGGTGCTGCTGCGGTCATTGCCTATTTCCAAGATACCCTTCAAGCCGTGATTGCACTGGCAGTGTTTTTACCGATCATCAGTGATATGAGTGGTTGTAGTGGCAACCAAGCCGTTGCGGTTAGCATGCGAGAGCTTTCACTCGGGTTGGTCCGGCCTACCGAAATGTTGCGTGTTTGGTGGCAAGAGGTCTCGGTGGGGCTGATCAATGGATCGGCACTCGGGGTGCTCGTTGCAATCGTGGCGGTGATGTTTAATGGGAATCCTTATTTAGGAATTGTGGTCGGGATCGCCCTTTTTGCGAATACAATTGTGGCAGTTTCGATCGGCGGCGTGGTGCCATTGCTGCTGAAGCGATTTGGCTTTGATCCTGCCGTCGCCAGCGGGCCGCTGCTGACCACGGTCACGGACATGTGTGGCTTTTTCTTTGTGCTCGGGCTCGCCACGATGATGCTTTCTAAACTGATCTAAACACTGCATTGCTCGGCAGCGTATTCCTCGGCACCCTGCCGGCGATACGCTGAAAAATCTACGGCCGACTGCTACATACAAGGGACGTCAAAAATGGAACCGCTTGATCTTGCTGAATTCGAATGGAAGATCGTAGTGCGTCAGCTGACAATCGACGACTACGATGCGTTGGTCGCCATTGCCCAACGTTGTTTTCCGGGGATGGAACCGTGGGGCCGCGACCAGATCGAAAGCCAGTTGGCAATCTTTCCCGAAGGACAAATCTGTGTAGAAATCGACGGCAAATTGGCCGCATCGTCCTCCAGTTTGATCCTTGAATACGATTCGTCGCTGGAATGGCATAATTGGAAAGCGATCGCCGACGGCGGCTATATTCGCAACCACAAACCTAAGGGCGACACGCTGTACGGGATCGAAATCATGGTCGATCCTGAATTCCGCGGCATGAAACTGTCGCGGCGACTTTACGATGCCCGCAAAGAATTGTGTCGCCAAAAGAATCTGTCTCAAATCATTATCGGAGGACGGATTCCCGGTTACCACAAACACGCCGATAAAATGACGGCACGCCAGTACATCGATTCGGTTGTCGAAAAAGAGAACTACGATCCGGTGTTGACCGCCCAGCTGTCCAACGGATTTATCGTTCGTGGGCTGACGCCAAACTACTTGCCGTCGGATACCGAATCGTGCGGCTACGCAACGCATGCGATCTGGAGCAACATCGAGTACGTGCCTGGCGCGAAACGACGTTTCCACCACGTGGTCGAACCGATTCGAGTCTGTGTCGTGCAGTACCAGCTGCGAACGATTAGCGGCTTCGACGAATTTGCCCAGCAGTGCGAGTTCTTTCTCGATACCGCGTCGGATTACAAGTGTGACTTCATCTTGTTCCCCGAGCTGTTTACGACCCAGTTGCTCTCGTGTGTCGAGTCGAGTCGACCTGGACAAGCGGCCCGCCAACTGGCTGACTTTACTCCGCAGTATCTCGATTTGTTCACCGCGTTATCGGTCAAATACGACATCAATGTGATTGGCGGTTCGCAGTTTGTGATTGAAAACGGCACGCTCTACAACATCGCCTACTTGTTCCGCCGTGACGGTTCGATCGGCAAACAGTACAAGATTCACATCACTCCGAGTGAACGCAAATGGTGGGGCGTAAATCCAGGCAAATCGGTTGAGGTGTTTGATACCGATTGTGGGCCGATCGCCATCCAAATCTGTTACGACATCGAGTTTCCCGAGTTGACGAGAATCGCGACACAGAAAGGTGCTCAAATCATCTTTGTGCCGTTCAACACCGACACCCGCCACGGCTATTTACGCGTGCGTTATTGTGCCCAGGCTCGTTGTATCGAAAACCATCTGTACGTCGCGATCTCGGGTTGCACCGGCAACCTGCCGTTCGTCGAAAACTCGGACATCCATTACGCCCAGTCGGGGATATACACCCCAGCCGATGTTGAGTTTGCTCGCGACGGAATTGCAGCGGAGTGCAATCCGAATGTGGAAACGGTGATCATTCACGATCTCGATTTTGAACAACTTCGTCGGCACCGCGAAACCGGTTCAGTGCAAAATTGGAACGACCGTCAACGCGGTCTCTACAAAGTGGTTTATGAACAAGACGGCAAGGCACACGAGGTGTGATGAAGCCGGCAATGGTTTTGCCGCGTTCCCTTTCTGTAGTGGATCTTCTGAAAGATCTCGACCGCAGGATCTCGAGCAAGATCCACTCTGCCCCAGCAATTCGCTTCGCAGCTGCGAGCGAAAATCGGGTTGGACGCGGCTCATGGCGACAGATTCAAAACCTGGGTTTCGGCATCCGCCAACTCGGCGGGCAATGCCACGATCTGTAGCGAAGTCGATTCCGCCGCAGCGGGCGGCAGCTCACCGCGACGAATCGCGACTTCTCGAGGCGCCACGATCCCAATTTGAACTCGGCCACCAGCGACGCGGTTGATTGTCAACAACACGTCCGATCCGATTTGAATTGTTTCACCCACTTTGCGGCTGAGCACTAGCATGATTCGATCCTTGAATAAGTTGATTTTCGAAGTCAGATTTCGACTTGATACGGCGAACAAAGCAAGCGCCGGACCAATCGCCCTGTGAAACTGAGAAAAACTTCTTATTTGGATACTTTGTCTCATCACCCCACTCCATTGCACCGCATCATCCTCACGAATGAGCAAAAAAATGGAGTTTTGATTGCTGCGGTTGACCAGATTCTTTCCAAACCCCAAAAGTGGGTGGAAAGAATGTTTCCACAAAATGACGACACAACCTTGCTAGCACGTCCATTGCCGCACGGCAATGATCCAGCGCATCATTGGTAACGGCTCTAAAACACCCGCATTCGCTAGCCGAGTAACTGCAGCGTATCGTCGAGCTCTGCCATCGCGGCATCAACTTGCGATGCCGTCGCTTGGACCATGTCCTGATCGGCCGTGTCGCTAGTCGTCGGCAACTGTGCGAACGTGGTCACCTTACTCGATCCGACATCCGCTGCCGATTGCGGTGACTCCGCAACCGGTTCGTTTGATGGTTCGGCGTCGTTAGGCTGGGACGTTAACGCAGTCGCCAACGATTCACCTGCACCACTGGTTGCGGCATTTCGTGACAACTCGTTGATCACTCGCAACGCATCCATTGCCGTGATTCGTCCGTCCGAATTGACGTCGTAATAGCGACCGGGAACCACAATTCTCTCTCCCTCGGCGTTCCCTTGCCGGCCAAGTTGGTTGACGACTAACAAGGCATCCAAGGTGGTGGTTTCGCCGCTGCCGTCAACATCGGTCGACTGAATCAGATTGGTGGGACTGACGCCGGTCAACGCATCATTGCCCGCCGATGAACGCACGATCAAGATTTGGTCTTCGTTAGACGCGTTGATGATCAACGCGTACAGATTTCCGGCGGTCAAAGACGCCGTCAACACGCCACCGGCGTCATCAGCCAGCGGGTTCAGATCTTCGTCATACAGGACCACTTGTGCAGTGACCGATGTCGAACCAACGTGACCAAGAGTCAACGTCGTATCCTTGACCGCTCCGAACAAGATCGCCGTCGATTGACCACTCGCGGGGATCACTTGCGGACGAGCCAGATTGCCGGGGATAACCAAACCGCCACCGCCACTGCGGTCGTTGTCTAAGATCGAACCGGTAAACACGGTGCTCTCGCCAAGATTCGCGCCGGTTGGTTGGTTCAGCGAAACAACCACTGTTTCCAAGCTTTCGACAATCGCATCATCGACCAAATTAATCGTGATGTTGCCCGAGGTTTGACCTGCCGCGATCGTGATCGGGTTCACCGCCACGGTAAAGTCGCTTCCCGAGGTCGCCGAACCCGAGACCGTGAAGGGGATCGTGATCGTGGAATCGCTCGGTTTCGAAAGCAGGACGGTGACATTGATCGCCGAGTCTCCTTCGCTCACCGTCTGGGTCACATTAGCGAGCGTAACGATCGGTAAGCTGGGGCTTGACGGGTCGGAATTCTGCAGCGTGATGGTGTGCGTCGTTGCCGTCCCCAACGTGGCGCCGGTCGGACTCTGCAAGGTGACCGCGATGGATTCATCCGCCTCGCTCTCGGTGTCACTAATCGCGTTGACCACAATGGTCCCCGAGGTCGCCCCGGCTGGGATCCGCAGTGGGCTGCTGCTAATGGTGTAATCAGTTCCCGCCGTTGCAGTCCCGCTCACCAAAAACGGGATGACAATTTCCGAATCCGACACCGATGACAACGTGACCGAGATCGAGACGGAGCCGCCATCTTCGCTGACCGTTTGCGCAATCGTCGAAAAATCAACCACGGGGTCGACCGGTGAGGCCCCGTCGTTATCCGTGATCGAAATCGTCAGCGTGGGGTTTGCCCCAAGATCAAATCCCGTAGGGGGCGTCAAGCTTAATGAGATCGTCTCGGTTGCTTCGACCAGATCATCGTCGATGATTTCAATCGGCAGATTCGCCGTGCTGGTTCCCGCTTCGAACCTCAGCGATTGCTGGCCAATCATATAATCGCTTCCATTGGTTGCGGTGCCAATAATTGTGACTGGCACCACGACGACTTCGGTCGCCAAAATACTCAGTCGTGCCGTAGCGGTCACCGCCGTCGACGACTCGGACACCACGATTTGGTCGGTGGTGAAGTCAATTTGCGGATTGCTGCCCTCGACGTCATTATCCGTGATGGTGATCGTCGTTGAGCTGACATTGCCCAACTCACCAAAACTAGGCACGCCAAGGGTAAAGATCATCGTTTCATCACCTTCGACCAAGCTGTCTTCGAAAACGTTGATTTTGATGGTCCGGGTTCTCTCGCCCGCCGCAAATCCAACGACGTTGGTCAAACTTGCGTAATCTTGACCATTGGTGGCGGTTCCGGTCAGAAAGTAGGGGACTTCGACAAACGTGTCGGTGACTTCGGACAAACTGACCGTCACAAAGACTGCGGTGTCCCCTTCGACCACACTAAGTGTGGATTGTTCGATATTGATTGTCGGCGGAGGCGACTGATCATCGTCGCTAATCGTAATTCGCTCGGTCGGCGTGTCGCCGAGTATTGCACCGATCGGCGTTCCCAAAGTAACGAACAGAACCTCGTCCCCTTCGACAATCGTGTCGTCATTCACATTCACCGTGATCGAGGCGGACGTTTGCCCGGCGGCGAAGACGAGCGGACTTGACGAAATTGAAAAATCCGTGTTCGGGCTGGCCGAACCATCGAATGTAAACGGAACGGTAATCGGCGCATCGCTGGGCTTCGACAAGATCACGTTCAGTGAGATCGTGCCCACGTTTTCACCGACCGTTAATGTGGACGCGCGAAAATTGACCGTGGGAGGAGCCGTTGCGTCATTGTCGATGATCGTCAACACTTGACGGTTCGGAGTACCAAGTTTTGCATTGGTCGGCGGGTCAAGTTTAACGATCACCGTTTCGTTGTTCTCTAACGCAAAATCATCCGTGACCGCGATGACAATCGTCCCACTTGTTTCCCCCGAAGGGATCAGGATCGAGTCGCCGCTGATCACAAAATCGGTATCACGCGTTGCACTTCCTGAAACGGTATAAGGAATAATCACATCAGATTCAGTCGCTCCGGAAAGCGTGACGGTCATCACAGCTGACCCCGCGTTTTCTTGAATCGTCGTTTGGGCCAATTCAAGCGTGGCGATCGGAGTGCTGTCATCGTTGTCGACAATGTTGACCGTGTGCGTCTTTTGAGATCCCAGCGTTGCGCCCGTCGGGTTGCCCAGGGTCACGATGATCGTCTCGGCGGATTCAGCCGACAAATCATCATTGATCGTGAACGTGATGTCCGCAGACATGTTGCCTGCCGGAATGGTCAACGGCGAAGCGTCCACAGTAAAGTCAACATCCTCGGTTGCCGTTCCTGACAACGTAAACGGAACAACCACGTCTTCGCTGGCAATTTGCGAGAGCGAGACATTGACCGTGACGGTGCCAACATCCTCGAGCTGCGACTGCGTGGTGAGCGTGGTGCTTACCACCGTTTCACTCGCATCACTGACTCGCAAAATGACGTCGCCATAGTCAGTGATCGGTAACGAATTGGATTCCGCGTCCACGACCAAAGTGCGCCGCGCGGCGTTGCCGCCGATGGCATTGAGAGTCAAGCGATAATCGCCGGCTACATCAGGAACGGTCACATCAAACGTCCCCAGGCTGCGAGTCGGGGGAACGCTGATCGCGGTCGATGCCGAGCTTGAGACCACCGAATCGCCAGCGTCCCGATTGATAATTGTGTCGATGAAGACAGGAAAATCTTCGGACTCGAAAAACTCGTCAATTTCCAGCGACAGATCACTATTAGCAAAGTTCAACTGGTAACCGCGAACCGCTTGCTCGGCCGCCGTCAACGTCGCTTCGAAGCGGATCGTCGAACCGCCACTGGCGCTCACCACCGTGGTTCCATTGGATTCGGTCGTGGTTCCCACCACGGGCAACAAGTCAATGACCGCGAGTAACCGACGGTCCTCGAGCATTTCGGGAAAAAGGCGTCGGCGTTTTACGTTTCTACGCGTGGTTCGACGGCTCATAGGGGCACATCCTCGTTGCAGCAAGAAAAATCGGGGAACGCAAGTCTGTGGACTACGCTGGATAGGCATGTTGTCGGGGCTAATCTTAATCCACCCGATGGGCTGTTGCCACTACGATCCCCAACGAAGCGAATTCTTCTTTCCACCGGCGATTTCCTAGAAATTCGCCAAATTTGAGCAACCAACCAGCACGCAGCACAAAAAAAGCCTCACCCTGCTGCAGTTTGTCGCAACCAGAGTGAGGCATCGATGTCCCCGTTTTTTTGAGCTCGATCGCTAGCGGCGTGTTACCGAAGCGAAATAGCATCTTGCAGCGGCTTCAGCACGCTTGCCACTAAATATTCGTCGATCAAATCTCGCCCCAGT
The DNA here is from genome assembly GCF_039541335.1 of Novipirellula rosea. Taxonomy (NCBI): domain Bacteria; kingdom Pseudomonadati; phylum Planctomycetota; class Planctomycetia; order Pirellulales; family Pirellulaceae; genus Novipirellula; species Novipirellula rosea. The sequence goes on from NZ_BAABGA010000107.1 coordinate 34,888, forward strand.
GCAACCAGCCGATCGTATTCTTGCACATACGTTTCATCCGGTCCCAAGCTATCGTAACGGCGAACCGTCAAATAAACACTGATCGGATCCTCGCTGTAATCGCCCGTGCGAACTTGGTAGGCGTTGGTCCGCGATTCAAAACTGATCCGGCACTGCGTTCGACACTCTTCGTCCAACGCAAATTGGATTGCCGGTTCATGCGATAACACTTTCCCGAAGGGCAGATTCATGAACCCTTGCAATCCCGGCGCCACACCCACGACTTCCGATAAAATATCGTTGTGGTTGCCGCGGTAAGCGAAATCGAAACCGAACATCACACTCAGCGATTCGCAATCTAGCGGACTGGCCGATAATTCGTAGGGAATCAACTCCAGCACGCTGCGATGCAGATCGTCGATCGCCTCGGCGGATTCGGGATTCACGACTCCCGAATTCACTCGTTTTAACTCAGTCGAAACCCAGCGATAGGCTCCCGCCTCTTTCTCTTCCTCTAAGACAAACTCGTGTTTTTCGCGGCCGTAGAAGTTTTGCATCTTCGGGTAACGGCGGCGGATTTGTTCAAAGAAATGGAGGATTGATTCACGACCTTTGGGCAAATCCATCTCGGTCGTTAGAACCATGTTCAAGTAAAAGTCGTCGCTAAACGCACCATATCCGTTCATTCGTCACCTTTCGTGTCGCGTAGATGCTTTTTGGAGTGGTTGCCAGCACGGTGAATAGACGGGCAACCATGAAATGGGTTCACAAGCAAGGATGTAAGATCACAAGCGAACCACGACGACCTAGTGGCTAATTCAATAAGATGATGTGCTCCTCGCTCGCATACAGGGACGTTCTTAATAGAGAGACAGTCGACATCATGTAGTTTAAGCGCAAGCCGCCGAGGATTGAACCTCCGAAAGAACGGTTTTTCACGCTTCGACCTCGTCCGAATCATGGTAAAGACGCATTTTCCCAGCCGCAAAGCTGCAAAATTGGAATTCATTGGGCTAGAATGACGCGTCAAGTTCGCTTTCGAAACGCCCTACCCGACTGCTTTGGGGGGTCTGTTTCCACTTTAACAGGGCTCATGCCCTGATTTCTTTAGGTTCGAATAACATTCCCAAAATGAGACCTCACCCCATGTTGCCCCGTCCACTCGCAGGTTTCGTGCTTGCCCTCGCTGCTGCAACGGCCCTGACAGCAACGGCTTCGGCGGCAGAAAAACCCAATATTGTTTTTATCTTCGCGGACGACATGTGTTTTGACACGATCGCCGGATTAGGCAATTCCGAGATCCAAACTCCTAATCTCGACGCCTTGGCTCGACGCGGGACAACATTCACGCACGCCTACAACATGGGGTCGTGGAGTGGAGCGGTTTGTGTCGCCAGCCGCACGATGCTGAACTCGGGACGCTACGTTTGGAATGCAAACGCGATCTATAAAACGAGCGATAACGAACGCAAAGAGGGACGATGGTGGAGCGAGCTGATGAAGTCCGCTGGCTATCGCACCTACATGACCGGCAAATGGCACTGTACCGCGAGCGCTGAAAAGTCGTTTGACGTTGCGCGAGACATCCGCCCAGGCATGCCCAAAGATACACCGGCCGGCTACAACCGACCCGCCGCCGACGGCAGCGATCCATGGTCCCCGTCGGATCCGAAGTTTGGCGGATTTTGGCAAGGCGGCACCCACTGGAGCGAAGTGGTCGCTAACCATGCCGAAGATTTCCTCAGCGATGCAGCATCGCAAGACGATCCGTTCTTTATGTACCTCGCCTTCAACGCGCCGCACGACCCTCGACAATCGCCCCAAGAATACGTCGATCGTTACCCCAGTGATTCCGTGGCCGTGCCTAAAAACTTTCAACCGATCTATCCGTACGCGGAATCCATCGGTTGCGGCAAGGGATTGCGTGACGAGCGTTTGGGTCCGTTCCCTCGCACCGAGCACGCGGTGCAAGTCCATCGCGGCGAATACTTCGCGCTGATCACTCACATGGATGACCAAATTGGACGAATTCTGAAAGCGGTCGAGGCGTCCGGCAAAGCCGACAATACTTGGATCTTCTTTACCGCCGACCACGGACTCGCCGTTGGCCAACACGGATTGTTCGGCAAACAAAACATGTACGACCACAGCGTCCGCGTGCCCTTTATCGCCGTCGGCCCTGGAGTCAAACCGAACGCGAAAATCGAGCAGCCGATTTACTTGCAAGACGTCATGCCAACAACACTCGAATTGGCAGGCGCCTCGAAACCTGAGTATGTCGAGTTCCATTCGGTATTGCCGATGCTCGCAGGCGAGACGGGTTCGCTCGATGAGATCTACGGTTGCTACTTGAATCTGCAGCGGAGCATTCGCACCGACAAATACAAGTTGATCGTCTATCCCAAAGCCAAGACCGTGCGATTGTACGACATCGAAAAGGACCCGCTGGAAATGCATGATCTCGCTGGCGATGCGACAATGCAGCCAACCGTAAAGGAGCTATTTGCACGACTGCAAGCGTTACAAAAGTCGATGAACGACGAACTCGTTCTGGAACTCTAGGCTCCTCACTCCTCACTCCTCACTCCTCACTCCTCACTCCTCACTCCTCTGCACTTCCCTTGACTGTTGAATCAACAGATAGCTGGTCAGTGCGATCGCAGCGATAGCACTTTGCGGGGTCCAACTGAGGAAGATGCCCATCAGAACTTTGTCAAATTCCATGCTCAGTCCCCGCCCCACGGCGATGGCGACGGCGATTAACGAGAATGCCGCGGGTGTGATAATGACGACACGTTGCTGCCACGATAAACGCCGCGGCAACATCGCCAGAGCGACCAGGGTGATGGGACCAAGTGTATAGATGGCGATTAACGTTTCTGGCCGCACTGCCAACTTGCTCGCCACCGTGGCAAACACGGCCGCAATGGTGGTCGCGATCATCAGTCCAAACAGACTGAACTGGATCGGCTGAGTGGGGGCGGTGGCACTGTCGCCCTCGTCGAAATCGCCCACCAACTGATTTAGATAATCGCGATAACGCGCAGCGACCATTCCAATTAGCGAACCGACTGCCGCGGCCACCAATATGTTGACGCCCATGTTGGGATAGTCCGCAAACAGACCCGCGTACGTGTTCCCGGCCTCCCAAACCGTCAACGGAAAACCGATCGATTCATTCTGCGATTGGGGTTTACCGACCAGACTGCTCCAGTCGCTCGAACGCACGAAATACGACAACGCGTTGACGGCGGCCATCAAGAGCATGCCGATGGCGGTGCCGCGAAGAAACCAACGCGTCGAAGATCCGGCCAGCGATAGAGTGTTCATGCGAAGTGCCAGACGAGAAGTGCCAGACGAGAAGTGCCAGACGAGTGAAGTGCCAGACGAGTGAAGATGCCGATCGTGAGGAAGCCACTCTTACTATCATACCGTCCCACCCCGTCAGTGAAACGCATCCTCGTCGAAGCCGCCGTCGCCACCGTCCCCATCACCGACCTAGCCAGAGCGACACCCTAGCCAGAAGCTTTGGAGACTGCTGATTTAGTTATCCGTTTTGGCGGCAGCCACGGTTTCGTCACCACTGAACCGGGGCTAGCGTTGGACTGTTAAAACTCTGGTATTGACGTCGGATATTGGGGTGAGTTTTTCTTCCAGCATGTAACGCAGTCACCTCTCCACCGACGCAGTCGGGGGAGAGGTCGAGCACGCCCTTTAGGCGTTGCTCGGGTGAGGGGGCGACCGCGCTATCGGCGAGCAATTCCGGTGCAGACGTCGTTATCGCTGGCGAGTGGATTGCTCGGTCAGCCCCCTCACCCGAACGTCGCTGAAGGCTCCGTTCGACCTCTCCCCCAACGAAGTTGGTGGAGAGGTGGCAGAAAGCCAGCGCAACCAAAAAAGCACAACCAGCCCAATGTTTTAACGGTCCGGGGCTAGCGTCCAAGCGGCTAACAGTGATCTCGCACTAAATCAGCAGTCTGCTTTGCTGGACGGAGAGTTCGGACGCAGTCTTTAGCGATATCGGGGTGCGTTTTGTCTCGATCTCACCCCCACGTCGCCACTAGATCCGCAATTCACTCCTTGCCGCAGCGGAGAATTTCCCCAGACAATTTAGTTGCAAACCTGATTCCGTTCCTCAATAATCCGAGCACCCAATTGCGGCGGGATTCAGCGGAGTCCCAGTCCCAGTTCTTTCTTTCACAATGCTCTACTCAACTTTTTCAATCTCCCCACGCGTTTCTACAGCTGAACGATGCAAGCGGATCAGCGATGGTCATCGTTGTCGCTATCGAATTCCTCGCGCCGCCGTCGTCTCCCCCTGCGATTCACCATCGCCATTGGGACCGACAAAAAACGTTTGCTGCTACTCACAACCGGAGATCGATCAGGAAATCCCTCAATACAACTTGGAATTCAACGTCCCTCTCTGAAACGACAGCGAATCGCGACCTCTTAGCTCCCTCATACCTTCACAGGTTCTCAATATGCGTGCCATTTGCTTCTGCTCACTTGCTTGCTTGATACTCGCTTTCTCGGGCTGTACCGAAATGCGAATCGAAGGCGACGCCAAGGTCTTTCAAAGTTCGGCCGTTGGTTCAATGATCCGCACCGTCATCGGTCTCGGATTGATGGGATTGGCAGCGGTGGCTCTCGCGGGCAGCGTATTGCCTGACCGCAAGCCAAAAAATCGCGTCGCCATGCCAAACGAGAAACTTTCCTCGAGTCATCGCGCGGGGTTAGCACTTTTTGGCGCCGCGATGGGATTCGTTGGACTCATCCTTGCCTGCATTTCGTTAGTTTTCCCTAGCAAACTGCATGTCTCTGTTTACCCCGACCGGGTCGCGATGGCGTCCACCTATTCGCAAACCGGTGGCAAAGAAGTGGTGGTCCCCTTTGCTGGTTTGTCAGCAGTTGAATTACGCAACGAACGCAACGTCGTCGGGAAACGGAAAACGTACTTGGTCTTCACGCAAAAAAATGGCAGTGTCATCAAGCAAGACGCAGGTAACAACGAGAGGCAAGCGGTAGCCACAATCCAGCAGTCGCTTGCCGATTTCCAGTCGCACACGCCAATCGTCGCCGAGGCGGCAACAGCGTCAGTTAGTGCACCGCCAGTTAGTGCACCGCCAGTTAGTGCACCGCCAGCGAAGCCTGATAGCGGCCTCGTGCGTCGCAGCAACTCTCGACCAGTGCCAACCCCCAAACCCGCTGACGACAAGGCCGCCTCGTCCACGCAAAAGTATTCATTGAAACGATACAAAGTTACCATTCCCGTTCCCGACGGTCACGCCATCGTTGATGCTGCTACTGATGTAAAGGTCGGCATGAAGCTCGGAGCTTGTTACGCAGGGCGGTGGGAATCCGTTACGGTTGTCGCGGTCAACGACGATGGGACAATCACATGCAATTGGGATAAATGGACCGGCTTTACCTACCGAATGGTGCGAGAAGACCTGACAATCGCAGAAGAAGACGTGTGACCGACTCGATGCTCCGATCTGCGATCAACCGCCAATGGTCCAATGGCATTGCTGCACTCCCCATTCGCATTCATGCAGCTGTCGGCACTGGCGTACGCAGTGGGAATTGACGCGTTCATTGCTTTTTACATCATCGGCAAACCTCCGCCCGCCAAAATTTTACCGCTATTCATCCTGGGCTTTCACATGGTGCTCGATAACAAGATTTTTGGCGAATTTATCGACGCAGCGGTTCGTGACCAAACTGCCGCCTCCGGACTGCTGCGGCGACACCCTGAACTTCGGAGCGCGAACTTCCGATCGGAAACGGCACTCCACTTCCTCGTCACAGAGGGCTTCGTCGACGCCGCAGTGTTTTGTATCGAAAATGGCTTCGACGTGAACCGCTGCAACGACTATGGTGACACGCCGCTCATGATTGCCTGCCAACTTGGTAACTCCGCGATGGTTGTTGCATTGCTCGCCCGTGGTGCTGACCCGAACCTATCATCTGACGCGAACGATTGCCCGCTTCATTGCTGTTTACAGCATGGCCGGACTGATCTGATGGCCGAACTGCTCGACGCCGGAGCTGATCCGTACTACACCACTGCACTCGAAGAGACTATCTTCGACCTCGCAACCAACGACTACACCAAACGTCAACGCGTATCTGCGTTTCTCGCCGAACGAGGTATCGATATCACCAAAGCTTTTCCAGACGGCGAGTAGATAAGCGATTTTACTAGACGGCGGACGGGGTCGGGTCGACCTTTTACTTGAACGCGTCCCCGGCTTTCGCACTTCGTTGCTTGAATCCACCACTCGATGACGCAATGCTGGAAACCTGAATCGCAAGCTGAGAATCGGGTGTAGAGGAAGTGGCCCGAAGTTCGCGGCGACACCCTGAACTTCGTATTGTCCAGGCCCACGTCCTCGAAAAATGCAGTAGATGAAATTGCGGGGCGACAAGATCGTCCAACGATGCAACCCCCACGCGTTTTCGCATCGGACCCGGTGCAACCGCCACGGCAGCGACAAACAGATTCAATCGCTTGCATCCGACTCTTCGGCTCGGCTAGAATCGATTCCGACAATCCATCGACGTGCGATTAGAAACTTCGCGGCCCAACGCGGGCACGCTGGGCCGCGTGAGCTTTCGCCTGCAAGAAGCCAGATCGATGGCAATTCCTGATCCAACCGAATCCAACCGAAAGTCACACTGCACGACTTGCACTTTGAAAACGAAGAGTCGCATGAAACTCTCTCTCCGAACATTACTTGGAATTGTCGCCGGGACCGCCTTAGTAATGGCGTTCTGGACACGCTTCGGAGAATACATGCTCGCGTTAGCGATCCTCATTCTACTCGTGGTTGTCTCAGCCTCATTCCTTTGCCCCAAGCACAATTACCTAAGAACGTCTCGCCGAAGAGCGACATTCGCGATCGCCGCAATTGTCTTGTTTATCGCGTCGCTAGGACCTGCCGCTCTGGTTTACACCACATACGACCCCGATCTTTACGAAGCGCCTAAGGCGAAGCGTGCACTGCTGTTAGTTTACTCGCCTGTTGGCCGCTGCATGGCGTTCCCCGGCGGTCCGCTACGAGACGGCTATCTGATGTATCTGCGTTGGTGGATGCCTCAGCGAATCGCAGTCAAGGACATTGGCTGGGGAGTTAAGATCGAGACGAAACACCAACATGTGTACATCGGCATCAACTGAGGTTCAAAAACGACGTAATCGCCATACAACTGCTGTCGTCGTACGAGAACGAGTTCAAAAAACTGCAAGCGGCCGACATTCGCGTTTCCCAGTTGGCGGATGAAGGAACCGATGGACGATTTTTGCCATGCACCAGACGGACTCGAATTTGATCGTACTCGGTCCCGTGTTTCTCAGCGTGAATTACTTGACACACGCAGATGCAACTGAGACATTATGTCTTTGGCAATTCAATACTCCTGCACGGTGACTTAGTGTGAGAATCGCACGCTGTTTTTACATCGCTTCGATGTGCTTGTCTCTGGCAACCTCGATCTCGGTGGCAGAATCTCCGAACGAGAACGCAAGTGCGAGTCAACGAGATGCTTGGAGCGCGTACTACGCGGCTCAGTTACCGCAATACAAATTTTTCCTGGCCGATCATCCTGACCAGCCACTCGAGTTGCCCGACGCAACGCTCCGGTGGAGCAATCCACTTCGACCGGGAACCCACGGAGACATGTTTGTTTGGTCCCACCAAGGCCGTGGCGTGTTGGTCGGCTCGCTGTTCTCATATTATCACGCCAAAAACGTACGACGTGTTGCCCATCAGTTCCAATCGTTGACGACGGACACGATTGTGTGCCAACACACCGGCGGCAGCGACTTTCGCATCGAAGGTCCAGGACTCAAATTTACGCCGATTCAGGATGCCCCCGCGCCCGCGGATAACCGTGTGGTCCGGCTGACTCAGATGCGTATGCTATCGCGGTCCTTCAAGGCTTCGTGCATGAACAAAGGTGTTTATCAACCGCTTCGCGGTCTCCCCCAACCGGTCTATCGCTTCGAGGGCGAAGCGATCGAGGATGATGGCGCGATCTTTGCCTACGTGATGGGAACGGACCCCGAGTTGCTGCTGGTCATTTCGGTGCATCAAACGCCCGACGGTCCGCAATGGCAATACGCCGCTGCCCGGTTCGCATCCGAACCGCTACAGCTGACTCGCAATGGAGAAACCGTTTGGGACTTCGATGACACCTCCAAGCAACTCGGCTACCTCAGCAAACATGGAATCGATTTGCAGCCTGACATGCCCATGGTGAACATGCCCTCCGAATAGGTCTGCCGTAGTGTCGCTAGCGACATTTCCAGGCGTTCGCGGTATTTCCAGGCGTTCGCGGTATTTCCAGGCGTTCGCGGTGCCGCATTCGCGTGTTTCCGCTTGTCACGTTCGATTTTGAGATAAAAATCAAAAATTCAAACCAACTCGTCCGTTTCGTTGCTGCCCTGATCCTCGCGAGTGTCGTCGCGTCGGCATCTCTAATCGTCCGCAGCTACACGTACAGCGATCACTTGACCTACAGTGACGTGGAATTGTCTACCGACGAGGGACTCTTCTCGATCATGATTCCGTTAGCGCGTCTTGCTCCAGGCCACAAAGCTTACAATGACTGGCGGACTTACACGCGGCATCGAATCGATGAATGGACGACCGACAGATGGGTGACCGCTGCCGGCGGTACCAAGTTTAGAGCGCGAGAGTACTTCGCGATGCTCGGCCAAGCGGGCAACGACGATACGATCAGTACTGGCATCTTCATGGGGTTCGGGTACGTGTTTGTTGATTCCACCTTGACATCGGCCTCCCGACCCGGCCCTTTATTGTGGATCGTTGTACCAATATGGGCGGTCGCTGCGATCAGTACAGCAGCCATCGGTGCCTTACTATGCATGCGTGCACGATTTGGGATTCGCTCACTATTGCTCCTCACCGCGATCGCCGCCGTCATCCTGTTGTTGCCAACCTTGCAGGCATCGCCGTAACACAGAACATCCGAATCAGATCGGCGACTTTGAACGAAGACCAGGACACAGCACATTGCGTGGTAACGATCGGCAGCCAGAGTGGTGTTGCCGTTACCGTGACTTTGCCATTTCGAGCGGCCCAAGAAAAAATCGTTGCCTATCTTGGTCTGCGGGGAGGCCGAATTAACACTGTCAGCTTGCAGAGCTGAGCCACATTGCGGCAGCGGCCGCAGGAGAAAAAAAACAGGGTGAGTGAGGGGATTCGAACCCCCGACATTTGGAACCACAATCCAACGCTCTAACCAACTGAGCTACACCCACCGTCTGTCGTTGAACGGGAATTTACTTTCCCGTCGCTTTACCGTCAACGGCTGATACTAAAGGGAATCGTGTTTCCTAAAGATGGTTCGCTCCAAAAACCCAAAACAAGCGGTTTATGCGGATTAGGTGATCTTTCTGGCAGTGCGATTTGATTTGGCAATTGGCGGAAAACCAAATCATTCATCGCGATCGAAGTGACAAAAAACGGCTGACGAAAAAAAATCGCAATTCCCGTCACGCAATGATGAGGATCAAGTCATTTAAATGCTAACCCGACGCGTCAGTTTTGAAGTCGCGCTTTTGTATTTAGGGGCAAAGCCCCGGACGTTTACCTAACCCAGCCCAAAGGGCTGGGACTAAGAAAACCAATGAATGGAAGGGCCAACGGAACGGCCGTTGGCTGGGACTTAATGAGGGCGGCTAGCAAATGGCCGGGCCTTTGGCCCTTAGGTTTCTTTGCATCGAAAACCTGGCCCGTTGGGCCAGGCTAGGTAAATTGCTGGGCCTTTGGCCCGAAGAACGTCTAAAAGCGCAACTTCTAAACGAACGCGTCGGGCGACGGCTTCGTTGAACACGGCATGCGGGCACTGCTTATTTGATGCCTCCAAATTGGACGCCCTCGAAATCGGCTCGCAGGGTTGTGATTTTGCAAAGCCGGGTGGGAGCATGGGCATGCAGGGGCTGCCATTCTGGAACTGGCCTCTTCTTTGAACGCCGACGCTTTGCGTTTAAGTTGTTCGCCGCCAACGACTTGCGACAAAATTAACGCGATCGGCACGCGGGTTGCTCTCAAAGCGTTCCAAGTCGTGGCTCCCTGCCATTTGTGCATCGATTCGTTTTGACGCATGGCAAGGGTCTGCCTAAATAACAACTCAAATTTCTGTCCTGATAGACGAAAGGTGTCACGGAGATGGCGACTGCCACCAAGAAGAACTCGAAGATTCGCTTGCAACCCCTCGGCGAACGTATCGTGATCCAACGTGAAGAGAGCGAGCAGATGACGGCTGGCGGCATCGTGCTGCCTGATTCCGCTCAAGAAAAACCAGCTCGCGGCACCGTCGTGGCTGTCGGCAACGGCAAATTGCTCGACGATGGAACCCGCGCCGCTTGCCAACTGAAGCCCAACGAAAAGGTTCTGTTCAGCAGCTACGCTGGCGAGAACATCGAAGTCGACGGCGTCGAATATCTGCTGATGCGTGAAGACGACGTCTTGGCTGTTATCGAGTAATCTCCCGGTCGAAACCGAAACCGGCAAAACAAAACAATCCCTCGAAAAACTGGAACAACATCTCCCATGCCAAAGATTATTGCCTACGACCAGGAAGCTCGCGAAGCGATCCGCCGCGGTGTTTCCAAATTGGCTCGCACCGTCAAGGTCACTCTCGGTCCTAAGGGCCGCAACGTTATCTTGCAAAAGAGCTTCGGCAGCCCGACGGTCACCAAAGACGGTGTCACCGTAGCGAAGGAAATCGAACTCGAAGACGTCTATGAAAACATGGGCGCTCAAATGGTTCGCGAAGTCGCAAGCCGCACCAGCGACGTTGCTGGCGACGGTACCACCACGGCAACCGTGATGGCCGAAGCGATCTTCAACGAAGGCCTCAAAGCTGTCGTGGCGGGCGTGAACCCCGTGCAGTTGAAGTCGGGTATCGAGCGAGCGGTTTCGGATTTGACCGAAAAATTGCACTCGATGGCGACCAAGGTCAAAGACAAAGAAGCAATGGCAAACGTTGCCACGATCGCCAGCAACAACGACCGAGAAATCGGAAACTTGCTTGCCGACGCGATGAGCAAGGTGGGCAAAGACGGTGTGATCACCGTCGACGAAGGCAAGAGCCTGCACACCGAGCAAGAGTGGGTCGAAGGGATGCAGTTTGATCGCGGCTACTTGTCGCCTTACTTCGTCACCGATTCGGCAACAATGGAAGCCGTACTCGAAGACGCTTACATCTTGGTTTTCGAAAAGAAAATCAGCAACATCAAGGACATGGTTCCGATGTTGGAAAAGGTTGTTCAACAAGGCAAGCCTTTGTTGATCATCGCTGAAGACGTCGACGGCGAAGCATTGGCCACTTTGGTCATCAACCGTCTGCGTGGCACGTTCGCAGTGGCCGCCGTGAAGGCTCCTGGCTACGGCGATCGTCGCAAAGCGATGATGGAAGACATCGCGATCCTGACCGGGGGTCAAGCGATCTTCGAAGCGTTGGGCGTCAAGCTCGAAAGCGTTGACCTGCCACAACTTGGTCGCGCCAAGAAGGTCATCATCGACAAAGACAACACCACGATCATCGAAGGTGCTGGTAAGAGCTCGGACATCAAGGCTCGTATCGACCAGATCCGCCGCGAGATCGAATTGAGCACCAGCGACTACGACAAAGAAAAGCTCGAAGAGCGTTTGGCGAAGTTGGCTGGCGGTGTTGCAAAGGTCAACGTCGGTGCCGCAACCGAAAGCGAAATGAAAGAGAAGAAGGCTCGCGTCGAAGACGCCCTTCACGCTACCCGTGCTGCGGTTGAAGAAGGCATTCTGCCTGGCGGTGGCGTGGCTCTGCTTCGTGCATCGAGCAAGGTCAAACCTGGCGACGATCTGAACGAAGATCAAATCGTGGGCTACAACATCGTCCTTCGCGCTTGTCGTGCACCGATCACCATGATCTCGGAAAACGCCGGCCAAGACGGCGGGATCGTTTGCGAGAAGGTTGTCGGCATGAAGAACAACGAAGGCTACAACGCCCTCACCGACACCTACGAAGACCTCGTTAAAGCGGGCGTCATCGACCCAACCAAGGTAACGCGAACTGCACTTGGCAATGCCGCCAGTGTTGCAACGTTGCTTTTGACAAGCGACGCGTTGGTAGCCGAGAAGCCGACTGCGAAAAAAGCAGGCGGTCACGGCGGCGATCACGACATGTACTAGTGTCACCTGATCGCAAGATCAACGCTTCATCATAGAGCGACCGGCGGAGCAATCCGCCGGTCGTTTTTTTTGCGTCAACCCAAAAGGGGGGACACCATTACACTGCCCACGGTCGCGGATTCGCTGCCCTTGCCCCGGTTGCAGATAAATTTCTCTTGCTCTGGCCAGCTAACTATACTAGATGTTGAAACAGGCCGCGAAACCCTCGCGTCCCCTTCCGATGCTCTAAATATCGCGGAGGCTAAGATGAAGCCAGGTCCGAACGAGAATCCGTCCCCGGAACACTCGACTATCGAGCGTTTCTTTGCGGGTCTAAGTGAGTGCATCTTTTTGTCGAAGTTAGGCGTCGCCGACGTCCAACTGGTCGACTATCTCAGCGAGTTGCTGTTGCGATTCGTCCGTGTCGAATCGTTGCACCGTGTGCGACGTCCTAATGGAAAACCGGCAACCGAGGTTTTTCAGATGGTTGTCGAAGCCGATCGTCGCGTCGGAATTGCTCGCCGCGAGGTGCATCGCCACATCGGGGATTTCACGCTGTTCTGGTCGGGGATGTACCCGGAAAGTCTGCGAAAAATACAACCCGAAACCTCTCCTGATGGCTTTGTCGACTACTGCCGTCAAGGCAAACGTGCCTACGCAATCGCCGCGGAAATCGAAGGGGGCGAAGACCGTCCGTCCTGCGATTTGCTGTATCGATTGAGCGAGCAGTTTGAACTGTGCGCCTATGGGCTCCGCGAGGTTCGCCGCGAAATCGAAGAAGGGGATCAGGGCGGAAATCTCCTGATCACTTGATCTCTCGCGAGTGCGAAGCCAGATGAACCGGGGTTAATCGCCCGCTCGGCTTGCACAAACCGGCTGCACAAACCGGCCGGAAGCGGAATCGCGAGTGCGATTTCAATGTAATTCGGATTAAATCCACGCTGGTCGGGCGCCCCACCACTCTTTCAAACGGGGCATCGTCAAACCCCACACACTTCGAAGGTTGTTTATAATCGGGAACGATCGTTCCTCTTTTGAAACAACATCGTGTCAGACGACAATCCAACGGCCCCTGCCAACGATAACGCAAGCGGTGATCCCCTTGCCAATACGGCTTGGAATTTGCCAGCGGTACTACTGAAATGCGCTGCGATCGCTGTGGTGATCGGAGTGCCTTGGCTGTATCCCAACTGGTTTTTACTGGGCAGCCTGGGCTGGGTCGCGCTGATTATGTTCGCAGCACGCCGCCGGAGACTGACGGCGACAGCGGGTTCCTTTTTGATCGGAATGATCTCGCTGGGGATCGCATTCCATTGGGCCCCCAAGTCGATCTCGAGCACGACAAATCTATCCGAAACGATGTCACATGTCGTGTTCCTTGGACTGGTTGCCTGGGAATCGTTGGCCTTTGCAATGTTGGGGTATTCGGCGAGCGCGCTGTCGCAGCCACCGACGACCGCGGAAGCCGATTCATCACGTGGGCGAAGTTGGTTGTGGTTGTTGGTCCCTATCTGGGTTGCAATCGAGTTTTTTCATCCTCAGATTTTCGGTTGGTCACTCGCCCACACCGTATTGGCGTACTTACCCCTCATCCAGATCGCGGAGGTGACGGGAACATCGGGAGTCGCGTTTTTAGTGATGCTGGCGACCGTGTCACTCGCACGCCTGGGACTGCACCATGAGTGTCGGCGTGATTGGATCGAATTTGGTATGGGCGCATCGCTGATTGCGAGCGCCTGCATCGCAGGGCAATGGCGCGCGTCGCAGTGGCAAGACCTTGCAGGGCAAGCCGATTCGATTCGCGTGGCCGCAGTGCAAGTGGACCCCAGCAAGATGGGCAGCGTCAGCGAAATGCAACGGATGTCTCGCTCGGCACAAACGCCAATTGATTTGTACATTTGGCCTGAATCATCGCTGGGGCACTACCATATTTCACTTGAAAATTTTCGCGATGAAGTCCAAACCGCGATGAATTCCGAAGCCCCTAATCCGGCAATCGATCCTTTTCCAGGCGTTCCAAGCGAATTGTTAGCGGGCGGAAAAACCTACGATGACGGCGGACGCGACCAAGGACCTTATAAGAACACGGCGTTCCTGATTGACTCGACCAAATCCATTCGCTCGCGGTATGTCAAACGCAGTTTGCTGCCGATTGGCGAGTATGTGCCAGGGGAGACCTGGTTTCCCTTTTTGCGTGACTGGGCCGCACTGGACTCCACCTTGTTGCGGGGCGCCGACGATGCTCCGCTGACACTAGCTGGAAACCAGAAGGTGGGAGTGCTGGTCTGTTACGAAGACATGGTTGCCGAAAATTCTGCAGCGACAACTCGCGAGGGAGCCGAGTGCTTGATCGCCTTGATCAACGGATCTCGATTCACCGACGTCGATACGCTGCAACAACATTTGTGGCTGGCCCAGCTACGCGCGGTCGAGAACCGCAGGTCGCTGGTGCGTTGTGCGGCGACCGGCGTTTCGTGTTTGGTCCAACCCGACGGAGCGATCACCGATCGTTTAACGCCACAGCAGAGCGGTATGATCGTCGCTTCGGTTCCGCTGCTACGCACTCAAACCATCTACACACGCTATGGCGATTGGTTCGTATATCTTGCAACCGCGATCGCGATGATCGGTGTGATTGTGATGAAAGCTAATCGACGTCGTCGCGCAGACCGCCAACCTGCAAACTCAAACTAGCAGCCGCTGCATCACCGTGTTCATCCTAACGGACCATGGGCAAACGCTGCGGGCTGCGAGCCTCTGGTTTTGTCTCTGCGGGCACGTCGCTTGCGGCTTCGGCAAACCGATTGATTTGCACGTTGCTCGGCAACGGATCAGAAATCGCAATTCGCAGTTTCGAAGCAAGCGCTGGGCTTGAAGTGGTCGCTGGGCTCGAAGCAGGCGCTGGTTTCGAAGCAGTCGCTGGGCTCGCAACCGATGTTGGGCTCGAAGCGGTCGATGGGGCCGATCTCGGCTTGACCTTACCTTGAGCGATCCGGACGGGACGACGAACTTCGACCACCGGCTCGGGGCTGGGCTGGGGAGCGGCCAGCACCGAAACAGCCACTCGTTTCTCGGATTTGACCACGGGTGGGGCGAGCTCTTCGACAAGCAATTTGGGAGCCAAGTGCGGATGGGGCTGGTTCATCGCCGAGTCCGCGGGAATTTCGATGAAGGGAGAATCGGTGACAGGATGCGGCAGAGTGTGCTCAATCGAGCCGCCCGATCCGTCGTGGTTCACTGGAAACTCGCGGGTCGTTCCATCATTCACATCACATGCGGTATCGCAAACAGGTGGGCGGACAACCGGAGCATGAAACAGGTGGCGACGCGGAGGCAGATCGCAGGAAGAGTTACTGCATCGAGGCCCTCCCGCCGCTTTAATAGCGAGTCCAGTTTCGTTGACATTGCCTTTCAGTTTCAGCTTGCATCCAGGGGACTTGCAATGCAAATCATTGCACGGGACGTTACGACAGGCGGGTTGAGATCCCGCTTTGAGCGCCAATCCGGTCTCGTTCACATTACCCAAGATGCCGTGTCCGAAGAGTCCAGGCATCTTTAGCGATCCACGCCGCGAGTCGCACGGCACGGAATCGCACGGAATGATGTCACCGCATCCATTGCAACCGTTTTGTCCGCACTGCCCGTCGCAATTCCCCTGGCAATAGGGGCGAGGCGGAAAATCGGCACACAGACCACCCTCTGAACATTTGCAAGCGTGATAGCCGTCGCCCCAACCCGCACCCACGATGCGGCCAAGCTGTTGCAGTGTGCTGGGCATCTCTGCCAGTGCACTGCCGCCGCCAACCAGGATCGCGGAAACCCAAATCGCTGCAAGAATCGATTTCGGTTTTCTTCGCAGGCTGTTGGGGACATGGCTGTTGGGGACATTGCCCCACACGAAACCCACCGGTCGAAAGTCGGGATCAAGTTTGTTCATCGGATGGACGCTCGGTTCGGAGTGTTTGGCGGCAAAAAGTTCAGCGGGCACAAAGCTTCTGGCTCAATCAATCTTCACGTGTAGATTCGGTACTCTTGCCCGCCAAAGGTCGAGTCCCATCTGCGAAACACAGGGGCTTAGTTTGACAGGACGGGTAGGAGAGCCAAAGCTACGTTCGGATTGATTGCAAGATTGCGGACGATTGCTGCTACTGGGGTAATCGGTTCATTCGTCATCAGCGTTTGGCATTGCCCATCGGTGTGATCGCGATTCCCCACTTCTGGCGAGGGTCTTAACGATCAGGATGACCTTGCGGGATCCAACCGGCACCAAAAGGGGTTTGCCTGAGCGAAAGGAGGTAAATCGCCGGATGAGCCATGATTGCGTGCTAGATTGAAAAGGTTCCAAAAAACAGATGGGGGGAGTGTTTCGTCCTGCTGAGGGACCTGGGGAGGATTCCGACACCCATTCTCTCAAAATTCCATCCGTGTTCCCAATTAGCGACACCATTATGTCCAAGCGAACTCGATTCCTTGTTGATCCCAAGGTCCAATGGTCTATTGCCGCCCGCGTTGCTGGCCACTGGGCGATTTTCCTGATGTGTTTGGTCTCGATCAACGTCTGCGTCCGCGTTTTTGCCGCCGTGATTCACCAACCGCTCTGGGACGCGCTGCAATCTGCGCTGGTCGCCCAAGCTCCGATTGTGGTCGTGATGTTTGTGCTTTTGCCGGTATTTTTGCGTGACACACTTGTCATGAGCAACCGATTCGCCGGACCGATGTATCGGCTACGCACCGCTTTGGCAGCCTTGGCGGGTGGCGAGTCGATCAAGGCCATCAAATTCCGCACGGGCGATTTTTGGCTATCCGCGGCCGACGATTTCAACCTGGTTTTGGTGCAACTGAACTCGCTCAAAGACGAGAACGAGCAATTGAGAAACGAAATCGACGCACTTCGCAACGAACGCGTTGGGGTCTAAGCCAGAATCGGTCCCCGCCCCACGTAGTCCGCCTCATGGGAGCCGCCGCTGCTATTACAAAGCGGTGCGGAACCTTCCGACCGGCCGCAAACTGGCGAGGCGTCGAAGCTGCAATTCTAAAGATTTCTTTAGCTGCAGGCGGAGTCTGTCTTCGCGGGACGAGCAAATCACGTCATAATGGCCGCAGGTGAAGAGCTTTTCTTCACCATCGATCAGCCTCGGATAATGGATTTGCGATAGATGGTTTTTCAGCAACGAGTTGGGATTGCGATCCTTGTAGCTCTCGTCAGCTTGACGCTAACACTGGGGGATGCCAGCCAACCGGTGATGGCTCAAGAAGTGGCGGTGGTGGATGATATTACAGCCGCCCAGGGCAAAAGCGGCAGCGGCGGGAAATCCGAAGCGGCCAAAACCGAATCAGCCTTCGGAGCGGGCCAAGCGGAATTCGACGATGCAGTGATCAAACGTATCGATGCCGACACGCCTGAAGAGCTCGCTGCGGTAACGACATTGCTCGAATCCGCACTAGCGAAAGGGCTGAACGAAGAAAACAAATCGTTTGCCGAAAAAATGCTGGCCAGCGTACTGGTTCAGCGAAGCCAACACTTGGTGGCACTGATGCAGCGAGTACGGGGTCGCCGTATGCTGCAGATTCGCGACGAAGCACTCGAGTTTCTTCGCAAGGCAACCAAGAGCGATGAATCGATCGTCGAAGCGTATTTAATGATCGCTCAACTGAATTTGCTGCCCGAAGGCAACCGCGACGAAATGACCGAAGCGACGTCCAAGGCCATCGAACTGCTAACGGATGAACCGGTCCAACAGAGTCGAGCCTACGTTTTGCGTGCGGTCGCTCAAGAAGATGACGACAAAAAGATGGCGGATTTAAATTCGGCCATCGAAGCCGATTCCACCAATATCGAAGCGTTGCAAGCACGCGCCGGTTTGCGGATGCAAAACGATGATGTCGATGGTGCGATGGCCGATTTAGAGAAGATTTTGGCAATCGATCCAGGCAATCAGGTGGTCGCCCAAGCCGCAGTGCAACAATTGCTCGATGCCGAGCGTGTTGACGATGCAGTCGATCTGATCTCCAAAACTCTCGAAGCCAAACCAAGCGAAGGCATGTATCGCATGCGAGCGATCTTGTATCGCATGCAGGGCAAAGAAGACGAGGCGTTTGCTGATTTGAACAAGGCACTCGCGATGCAGCCGAAAGATCCGATTTCGCTGTTGCAACGAGCGGAAATTGCACTTTCGCGTGGCGACATTCGTGCCGCCAAACGCGATCTGAAATCGGCCATGGGAATCGCCCCGCAAATCGCGGATGCCGAACAAACCATTGTCGTACGTGTTTTGATTGCGGTCGAAGAAGATCGTATGGCCGATGCGATCAACGATATGAAAACGTTGGTCGACCGCGATCCCACCAGCACCGTGCGTCAATTGCAATTGGCGAATCTGTACCTACGAGACGACCGACCTCGACAAGCGATCGAAACGCTTTCGGCCGTCTTGGACCGAGATCCCAAAAATGCTTCCGTTCTGCGGTCCCGCGCCGATGCACTGCTCAGTGTCGGAGAACACGCCGACGCCGTGGCTGACTACGAGCGGGCAGCCAAAGTGGCCGACGAAGACAGCCTGGAATTGCCTGGCATCCTCAATAACCTAGCATGGGTTCTCGCCACCTCGCCCAACGACGAATTACGAGACGGTGAGCGGGCTGTCAAATACGGAAAACGCGCCGCCGAACTGACCGAGTTCAAAGAGGCCCATATCCTCAGTACGCTTGCTGCCGGGTACGCCGAAAAGGGTGAATTCGAAAAAGCAATCGAGTGGAGCAGCAAGGCTGTCGAACTCGGTGAAAAGGATGTTGAACTCGGTGAAGAAGCAGAGAGTGTTCAGATCCAACAGCTCAAAGAAGAACTCGAAAGCTATCGCAACAACAAGCCTTGGCGTGAAAAGCAAGAAGTCGAGGAAAACAAAGTGCCGATCTTGTCGCCCGAAGATTTGATCGATACTTGAGCCTCGATCGCCCGAGTCGATGCTCGGTTGGCGGTCGAAGTCATCAAAAGGCCGCCAGCTCCTTCTTATGATCACGAGCCGCAATCTTTAAATTGCGGCTTTTTTCGTTGGAGGGCCGGCCATACCGAGTGCGATTCGGTAAGGACGCTTTGATCTGCGGCGTCCCCCCATAATTTCCGTTTTGGTAGCGACTGCGGCGCAAGCCGCCCGGTTGCAGCGAGTAAAACGTTCGATTTTGACCGGGCGGCTTGCGCCGCACCGCTACAACAGCCACTCGTGTCGTGCCGAAACAGATGACACTGGGCGGTGCTCTGCGGTCAACTTGCCAACACAACGGTGCACCCCGCCTCGTCAAATTTGCAAGAAGTGTCTATTCTATGGCTATCGGAATTTTGTTCCCTTAACCAAAAACACTCAGCTTCTGATATGCCCAAACCAGCGAAACTTGCGCTCGAAGATGGTACCGTTTACGAAGGACACGCGTTTGGTGCCGAAGGGGAGGTGACTGGGGAAGTCGTCTTCAATACGGCGATGACGGGCTACCAAGAAATTTTGACCGATCCAAGTTATCGCGGTCAAATCGTCACGATGACGTATCCTGAGATCGGAAATTACGGTGTCAACTCGATCGACATCGAGCACGAATCGCCATCGCTGTCGGGTTTCATCGTTCGCTCGGACAGTCGAATCTTCAGTAACTATCGGGCCGAAGGCGATCTACAGTCGTATCTGCAAAAGAACAACATCCTTGGGTTGACCGGTATCGATACGCGAGCACTCGTTCGCCGCATTCGAACCACCGGGGCGATGCGAGGCATTTTGTCGACCAGCGATCTGAATGACGAAAGCTTGGTCAACAAGGCCAAAGCGTCGCAGGGATTGGTCGGCCGCGATATCGTTCGCGAAGTGATGCCCACCAAAGCAGTCGCGTGGGATCAAAAACTGGACGATTGGACCGAAACGGAAGTCGGCAAACACGAACGAACCAACAGCGGGGCGCATGTCGTTTGCATGGACTTCGGCATGAAGTGGAACATCCCACGTCACTTCGCATCGCGTGGAAACCAAGTCACGATTGTCCCTGGTGACACGTCGGCCGACGAGATCATGAAAAAAAATCCCGACGGCGTGTTCCTCTCCAACGGCCCCGGCGACCCGGAACCGCTTGAGTACGCACATCACACGATTCGAGAATTGTTGGGTCAAGTTCCCGTGTTCGGCATCTGTCTCGGCCATCAACTTCTGTCGTTGGCCTGCGGCGCGAAGACGTTCAAATTGAAATTTGGACACCGTGGTGTCAATCAGCCAGTGTTTGACATCCAAACCAACAAAGTCGAGATCACGACTCAGAATCACGGTTTTGCGGTCGACGAAAAATCGCTGCCCGATTGCTTGGAAGTCACCCATCGCAATTTGAACGACGACACCGTCGCTGGCGTGCGACACCGCGAACATGCCGCCTTCGGAGTGCAGTATCACCCCGAAGCTGCTTCGGGACCTCACGACAGCCACTATCTATTCGAGCGATTCGAAAAGCAAATCGCCAAATAAGCGATGTAGTGCCCTAACCCGTAGCGAAAGTCGCGAAAACTTTCGGCAGTTGCGAGTGTGATGGCCAATCCAGTTCGGCCTACCATTGTCGCTCGGCTTTCCAAGCCGTTGGCGGGCAGCACGTTTGAACCGTGATGCGAGATTGATGGCCAATTCATCACCACCTGCCGTGCTGATTCTTCACCTCCCCGAAACTTGTATTGGGGGAAGGTCAGAACGAGCGAAGCAAGTTCACCGGTGCGGCCTCGAAGTGTCAGAGCTTGACGGTGCAAGTTCCAAGTCACCATCCCTCCACGGCCGCTATCGCGGCCGAACCTCCCAGTGGGAGGGTGAATTCCGCTGTTCCGGAGTGTCACTCCGCTGCAGCCGGACGATTAGCGGATCTCGGTCATCCACTTTTCGATCTTTTCGTTGCGATGGTCTGATGCAACCGGCCGCTCCATTGCCACCACTGGTTCTCCGTTAGGCCCCGTAGCCCGCTCATAATCGACACTCCACAGGTACGCGACTTTACCACCCTTACCCACTTCGTATCCAAACGACTCTTGCGAGTTGACCATCCAGTCCGATTCCGTTAGCCCGACGTCGCTTAGTTCGCTAAGTTCATTCGGAAAACGCTCGTACCGCTTCTGAAATTGCTTAATCGCGATCGCCGTCAGCGTCCAGCGACGGTTCAATTCGAAGCGATAAAATCCCGCTGCCGCCGAGCTTGGATTGCCGAAAAATTTGTCAAGGAATATCCCGGCGTTGGAGACCGGAATTGCAAGAATGTTAAACATCCAAATGTCCTCGCCGTCTTCATGGCGGAACGCCCCTGCCTGCGGCGGCCAAGGTTCAAATGCCTTGATCGTCTCTGCATCTTCCCACCGCTGATAGCGTTCCATCAGCAACTCACCCGCCATGTCGGTCAATCCAAATGGGAAAAAGTCGATTTCCGATTCTTGCAGGAAATAGTTCGGTCCATCCGACGTAATACCAAACTCAGCTAGCAGGAACGCTCGTTCTGCAGCCGCAGCGGTGTCCCAGCGTTCATGCAGATCCTGCTCGCGATTGACCTGGTCACGCAGTTGCGACAACGATTCCTCTGTCTTCCAAAATCCAACCGCGAGCGAATCACGAATTTGAGCTCGATGTTCCTCGACCACGGCAAAATAGATGAGGTCCGATAAAATCCCGATTTGCCAATCGTACGCGTCCGCTACTTTGAGCATTAACTGCAACGCACGGATTGCACGAGCAGGATCCTGTTGATCGACCGCCACCCGGAATTCCCGCATCAGGAGCCGGTTAATCGATCTCATCCCATCCAGACCGGGGTACGTTGTCTGGAAACCTTCAAATACGACCGGTTGCCAAACCGGCTTAGGGTGTGTCGGCACACGTTCGATGGCTTCGATAATGGGACGTGCCTGCTCGGCATAACGCTGCATTATCTCCGCGTCCGCCCATGCTTGGTTTGGCTCGAGCCTCGGTTCCTCGCCGAGTGGCAGCACGTCACTGAACCGAATATGGAGTCCATCGGTAGCAACCAAAATATCGTCCCACGGCGAGGATGTTTGCTGCGTGGTGTGGCTGTCAAACCACTCCGTAAGCGAGTGATTGCCAACCGGGTGACCATCCTTTGTCAAAGTTGTCAGCGATGCGTTGACTGCCTCAGCAGCATCCCGCTCCCGTTTTACACCCAGTGCAAACACACACAAGAGTGCGACTAAGGGAGCCGCAAGCAACAAGTACAAACTCCACTCGCGGGAAGGTTTGATATTCATCATTCGATTCTCAATTAACATCATTCATCACCAATAAACGGTTGCCATCGAGTAGCAAGCCAACATCTCACTCCACTTCCCACGCCGCGTACCATTGGCTGGCTGGATAAATCTGCTGGTTGATGGGATGGTTGCGAATTCGATCCGAATACGGTCCATCTTCGAATCGCACGTTTTTACCAATCAGCAATCCGTGTAATTCTCGCCTCATCGGTTCGGTGGACTCACCGCCCTCTCCCGCCTCGAGCATTCGCAGCGTGACATCGGCGACTGCATCAACGAAATGTTTATAGACCGCCGCTCGTTTTACCGGCGGCATATCTTCGGCCCAAAACGAGACCGAGTAGCCGCCTAGTCCATTGAACGCCGACGCCGATTCCCTTGTCGCCCATGATCGCAACACCGCCCTGCGACGCGACTCGTAGCGAGCTTTGCGATCCGACAACAGACTGCGTGTTGTTTCGATAAAATCTCGCTCGCCGATTTGCTGGATCGAATCCGAATGAATCGCATCCCGTAGCCAGATCTCGATTCGGTCGGCAAAGTCTTGGTCCTGCAATCGTTCGCTGTTTCGCAAACGCTCGACGATCGTTGTTAATACGCGAAACCAGTCACCAATTTGTTCAATCGCCTCAGTGGATTTTTCGCTCGAATCGAACTCTAGTTTGGCGTAGGTTGCCAAAGCCAGCGTCTTATACAGCGTGTGTTGGTCAATGCTCGCTGCACCGTCGTGCCCCGGCAGCACTTCTGGGATCCTAAAAACGTCGCTTGGTGAGAACGATCGTTGTTCGAAAATCCGAAGCCGATCTGTCTCTTTCTGCGAAAAGTCACTCTGGAACGATTCGCCTGGGAACGGATGCAACACGATGGGATCCGAGTAACCATACACACGACCAACCGCTTTGGCTTGAGCCAGCAAATTCGCTCGACGTTCCGCCGACATTTTCGGAAAACGAGCAATTTCGATTTGCATGGGAACCATCGGTAGCCACACAAACAACACGACCGCCAACACGACAGTGGTCCACATCAATGGGCCGCGAATCTCGTCCATGAAACGTCGCATCTGTAGCCAACTCGCAAAATACGGAAACGATCCGCACAACAGAATCATCCACAACGGCGCGTCGTACAAAATGGCACAGTAGATCAACCAATAAGCAGCGGCGATCGATACGACCGGAGACAGAACGGCGGACACCGCTAACAGCCGAGTCAACTGGCTGATCCACTGCGAGACGCCGTAAATAACAAACGTCAAAAGGAAGATCATCGCGGTCGAGGGCAACGGCCCTACGTGCTGGTGCCAACGATTGATAACGCTATAAGATAAAACCGTATAAAACAGCAGGATGAGCGACACTATCCACACACCGATCGAGTGTCGGCCCAACCATGCCACGGTCGGCGACACCCCGCGGTCCGATAGAAATCGCATCCGCGCAGCACTGCCGTCACCCGTGAATGCAAATACCCCAAGCCAAGAAACGCCGACAAGCCCGGCGAAGGCAACAAGTCCTAGAAACGGTTGTATCCAAGAAATATCCGACCAAGCGACGATGGCAAACACTCCCGCAACCGTTCCTGCCATCATCAGCAAAACAATCGCAAGCAGCGCGATCCGGTTGTGATACACCGATTGCCACACCAGCGAACTGAACACAAGTCGATACGGAGTCCGAACCGCGTTGGTCTTCGCTTTGGGAGATGACGTCACACGCGAGATGGTCTTCGGAAACGATTCAACTAAGATCGGTTCTCGCGGTGACAGTGCCCGCTGAGCGGCTCGATACGCCATCCAGGTTATGATCAAGATCGCAACCGAGGTTGTCCCAATCGTTACCGCATTGGCACTTTGCGGATCGATCATCCGTTGGCCAACCCATTTGCTTCGAAAGCCATAACCGAGCGATTGCAACACAAAAGGGACACTAGCCAGCGGCACGATCGCAAGCAAACTTGCAAACGTGCTTTTCATACGCCATGCGGTATAAAAGCCGCATGCCAACAAGAACAACGAATGCAGATGCAAGAAAACGTAATCTGCGACTGTGGGAAAGGTCAGATACGGAATCAGCGAGCGACTTGGGCCACCGTCGATAGATTGCACGATCCAAAACAAGATCCAGCAAATCACCCACATCACCGCCAACCCGATCAATCCTACCGTGAATTTGATCCCAATCAGTTGTTTCGGCACGACGGGCATCGAGACCAACCACCACAACGTGCGTTGCTCTTTCTCTTGTCCCACCAACAATGCCCCCGCTCCTGCAGCGAACAAGGCGGGTAGAACTAGCGGTAGCGATCGCGCATAGTCGGCCATCGGATTTCGAGCGTCTTGCGTCGTTCCCCAAACCATCATCAAAAACACGCCCACTGCTACCAAGATAAATACAAGCGGCAACAGCTGCCGCGTTTCCTTCCAGTACAATCCTCGGATCATGTCGCGGTTCAAGTTCATCAAGTTCGCATTCATCATGGCTGGTAGAGATAAGGGGTGCATACCGCAGAAGCATTGATTGATTAAGAACTAGACCATCGACTTCGCCGGATGCTCTTGATTGCGACTCGGGCTCGAGCCGTCGGTGTAGGCAATGAAAATTTCTTCGAGCGATAAATCTCGTGCAGAGACGCCCGCTACCCCTGGGGCTGATGTGAGCACGGTGTGCATGTCGGATTGATAATTTCGCACCACAACACGACGCTGACGCCCGTACGTTTCTTCGCGTAAAACTTCGGCGGGATCGGGTAATGTTGGCACCGTAACCAATGGATCGTCCAGGCTGATTGTCAATTCGACAACCGAGTCCTTCAGTTCGCTCAGCGGGCAACAAATCCGTAGCCGGCCCTCATGCAAAATCGCGATTGTATCAGCGACACGTTCGACTTCGCTGATCTGATGACTCGACAAGAAAACCGTTCGCCCTGATGCAGCTCGATCAATCATGCTCTCTAAGAAATCACGACGAACCATCGGATCCAATCCCGAGGTGGGCTCGTCCAAAATCAGCAATTCAGGATCATGCGCGATCGCAAGTGAAAGCGAGACTTTCGCACGCTGGCCTTTACTGAGATGACGAATCTTGCGGTCCGCAGGCAGCTCGTATCGGCGAATCGAATCCAAATACGTTGAATGAAAGTCGCCTCCGTAAATCGACGCGGCGAACCAACCAATCTCCGCAACGCTCATCCAGTCGTACAGGGCGGGAGCATCGGAGACATAGCCAATTTTGCAGCGTACTTCCAGTGGCTGCGACGTGGGATCGATGTCACAAACGCGGCATGAACCCGAGGTCGGCTTCTGAAATCCAGTCAAGATGCGAATCAACGTTGTCTTGCCCGCGCCGTTTTCCCCGAGCAGCGCAAATACCGTCCCCGGTTTGATCGTCAAGTCAACGCCGCGGAGTGCATCGCAAGATCGAAAGTGCATCGTCAGTTGTTTGGTAGTGATGATGTCATTCATAATGGAGGGCGTTTCCAAGGATAGGCAGTTCGGCAAAGATATCTTTCAGCAGAGATCACGCTGGTTAATCGGGTGCCTCATTTGAAACAGTGTTCACGGTACGCTCGAGCGTGACCAGTTTCTTGTCGACAATCGCCCGAATCTCGTCGGCCGACAAGCCGCCGTGCAGCGCTTCGGTCAACACGCCGACGATACGATCGGCAATGATCGTTTTGCGTTGTTTCCGGCACTGATCGACGGCGCCGTTACAAACGATCACGCCACGCCCTCTCAGCGGCTCGATGATGCCTTCGGATTGAAGCTCGCCAAAGGCGCGCGAAACGGTATTGGGATTCACCGTCAATTGCTGGCTCAAGACGCGGACGCTTGGCAACAACTGGCCCGGCCGCAGCGTCTGCTCGGCGATGGCGAATTTGATTTGACGAACGATCTGCAGATAGATCGCCACGCCGCTGGACGGATCAACCGTGAAAAACATAGCGACTGCCACATAACTAGCGTTGTAGTGTACTAGCGTGATAGTAAGGCCGAAGCTGTCGTGAGTCAAGCAATTTTTTCAGACTTTTTTGGCCGGCCGGATCAAGCCGCGCTGTAGTGACACAGATCCGCGCGGCCGCGTGGCCGCCCGACCGCGCGGCCGTAGCGAAAGTCGCGAAGACTTTCGGCAGTTGTGAGCGTGATGGTGAGTTCATGCCAGCCGCCATGCCAGAACATCACCTCCCCGAAACTTGTTTCGGAAAGTTCAGAGCGAGCAGAGCAGGCTCACCGGTGGAGCCTCGGGGTGCTAGAGGTAGATGGCGAAATCTAGCTGCGACGACGCCCTCCCCGGAAAGCTCGCTGAAGGCTCGCTTTCCGACCCTCCCGGCGGCGCCGGGAGGGCAAATCCCTTGGGTGCCGGAACTTCGCTTCGCTGCGGACCGGCCTACGTGCCTACAAAACACTCGCTTTACGCCAGCAGGTCTTTGACGACGTGGGCGGGGTCGACGCCGGTGAGCCGGAAATCGAGGCCTTGGAATCGCACCGAAAGCCGCTGGTGGTCCAGACCGAGTTGGTGAAGCAGCGTGGCGTGCAAATCATGAACATGCACCGGATTTTCAATCGGGCCAAAACCAAATTCATCGGTTTGCCCATATACTTGCCCGGGCTTGAATCCGCCACCGGCAAACCACATCGTGAACGCATCGATATGATGATTGCGGCCGGTGTTCTCGCGAACTTCGCCCATCGGAGTACGGCCAAACTCGCCGCCCCAAATCACGATCGTATCTTCCAGCAAACCACGACGCTTCAAATCCATCACCAGAGCGGCAGAGGCTTGATCGACTTCCTGGCAAATTTCCGGCAAGTGCTTTTGCAAATTCTCGGTGGGGCCGCCATGGTGGTCCCAGTTTGTATGGTACAGCTGGATGAACCGCACTCCACGTTCGACCAAACGACGAGCCAATAGACAGTTTCTCGCATAGCTCGATTCATTGGGATCCTTGATTCCGTACATCGCGAGCGTCTCGGCGCTTTCGCCCGCGGTATCCATCAATTCGGGGGCAGAACTTTGCATCCGATATGCCAGCTCATACGCATTGATCCGAGTGGCAATCTCTTGGTCGCCGGTCTCGACTAACCGCTTTAGATTTAGCTCTCGCACCGCATCCACCAACTCTCGCTGCTTCGCTTGACGCACCGATGGCGGTGTGGACAGATTCAAAATCGGATCACCTTGGCTGCGCAGCGGCACTCCTTGATAGGTGGTCGGCAACACGCCGCTGCCCCACAGCACGGCGCCACCACGTGGTCCTCGCGGGCCACTTTGCAAGACCATGAATCCGGGCAGATCATCACATTCGCTGCCCAGCCCGTACGTCACCCAGGATCCCATACTCGGTCGACCGAATTGGCCACTTCCCGTGTTCATGAAAAACTTGGCCGGAGCATGGTTAAACAGATCTGTTTTGCAAGTTTTTACGATGCTCAGCTCATCGACAATCTTTGCCGTATGCGGAAGCAGATCGCTCACCCAAGCCCCGCTTTTTCCATAACGTTTAAACGTCCGAGTCGTGCCCAGCAGATTGCTGCGGTGGCTGCTGTCCATAAACGCGAATCGTTTCCCTTCGACAAAGCTTTGAGGGATCGGTTTTCCATTCCACTCGGTCAGTTTGGGTTTGTATTCAAACGTCTCTAATTGCGAAGGACCTCCTGCCATAAACAAAAAGATGACGTTCTTCGCTTTGGCTGGAAAATGGGGCGGCTTGGGCTGCATCGGATTGGATGCAGGGGCCGGCACCGCTGACGCTCGTTCGGCCATCAACGACGCCAATGCCATCGAGCCGACGCCCATTGTGCAGCGGCTAAAGAAATGGCGGCGAGTTGTCTCGTTGAGGGCCGCGGCGTTCATGCCTCGGGGATCCATCGTCTTGCCTCTATTCACGGGTGATTGATTCGTCGAGGTTCAACAGCGCTCGCGCCGCAGTGAATGAATCGAGTTTGTCTAGGATCGCCATTTCGTCCTCCGTTGGCATCCGCGAGGTGCAGAGGCGAAAGGCGGTTTCGAGTCCGTCACGAACAATGATTTTTTCTAACGCCACTGCAAACTCAACATGTGCCGGGTCATTCAACAACGTCAACGCTTGCAGCGGTGTATTGCTGCGAAGCCGACGAGTACAGCTGCTCAAACCTTCGGGTGCATCAAACACGTTTAGCGATGGCGGCGGAGTGGCGCGAAAACGAAACGTGTAGATTCCTCTTCGATAACGATCTCCGCCGCTGCTGGTGTTCCACGATCGCCGCACTTGGCCTTGGTTCATCACGCCGTCGGGGATCGGAGGATGCACGGGCGGACCGCCGAGCTTTGGTGACAACAGTCCGCTGGCCCTCAGCGATACATCGCGGATGATCTCGGCATCCAATCTTAAACGTCGTTGCCGCCCTAACAGGTAGTTCTCAGGGTCTTTCGCTTGCAAATCCGGATTTATTCGCGACGTCTGTTGATAGGCATGGGAGTTGACGATTTGGCGATGCATTTCTTTCAAACTCCATCCTTGCTCGACAAATTCAACCGCCAACCAATCCAACAACTCAGGATGCGAAGGCAGCGATCCTTGCAGTCCAAAGTCATTTTCGATCTCACATAAACCTCGACCAAAGTAGTGTTGCCAAACGCGGTTGATGATCACGCGAGCTGTCAGCGGATTTTGAGGACTCGTGATCCAACGTGCCAAATCAAGCCGATTCGGTCGTTCCGATGCACTTTCGAGCGGATGCAGGATCGCGGGAGTTCCCGGCGTCACCTCGGCGGCAGGCCGCGTAAAATCCCCTTTCACAAAAACGTGAGTCGTGCGTGGAGTCCGCCGTTCCTGCATCACCAACGTCGTGGGGACTCGCTTCATCGCTTCGTCGGCCGATGTGTATTTCGCTGTCAATTGTTCAAAACGATCGTCGCTAGTTTCGGTACCCCGTGCCTTTCGTGCCGCAGCCAACAAGATCCGATTTTGGTCGAGATTTCGCTTGCCCGGTTTCGTATCCAATGCCTTTCGAACTTCAGCGGCGAGGTCCTTTTTCGACGCTTCGGAAACACTGGCCGTCCAGCGGTCGATTTCCTCAGCATGATCGGCCACGTAGTCGGACAAGTCTTTTTTCGCGGCATCCCACTGGGCGGTGAGGTTTGCAGCGTCGCTGCCGTAGACCTTCATCGACGGTTCGTCCTGATCATTCAGGAACGCGAACATGCGATAGTATTCGACTTGGGTGATCGGGTCGAACTTATGATCGTGGCACTGCGCACAGCCAATCGTCAGCCCTAACCACACTGTGCCCGTGGTTGCCACGCGGTCGAACACGCTGTCGATGCGGAATTGCTCTTTGTCGATTCCGCCTTCCTGGTTGATTTGAGTATTGCGGTGAAAACCCGTTGCTACTTTCTGACTTTCGGTTGCCTCGGGTAAAAGGTCGCCCGCCAATTGTTCGATCGTGAAAGTGTCAAAGGGCATATCGTCGTTCATCGCATCGACGACCCAATCACGATACTTCCAAATCGACCTTGGTCCATCGATCGAGTAACCGTTGCTGTCGGCGTAACGGGCTTGGTCGAGCCACCACAGTCCCCATCGTTCGCCATAGTGCGGACTGGCCAGCAGTCGCTCGACCAAATCACGATACGCTGCCGCTGCATCCGCCGCTGCGGCGGACTGGAATGCATCGATTTCCTCGGGCATAGGAGGCAAACCAATCAGATCCAAACTAAGTCGCCGGATCAGGGTGGCGTTGTCGGCACGTGGCGAAGGCAGCAACCCATCGCGTGCCAACCGTGCTTGGATAAACCGATCGATGGGATGAGTCGCCCCGTTCACATCAGCCCCGGTCACATCAGCCCCGGTCACATCAGGGGGACTCGTGCGCTGCGGCGGTACAAACGCCCAGTGGGCATCATACTTTGCACCTTGCTCGACCCACCGCCGTAGTGTTTCTTTTTGAGCAGACGTGAGTTGCTTCCCCGAATCCTCGGGCGGCATGATGTCGGCTGCATCGTCAGAGAGAACGCGAGGAACGAGCTCGCTTTCATCCGGTTGTCCTGGCACGATTGCCGAGATGCCACCATCGTCTCCGATCGCACCCGCAAACGTATCGAGTCGCAAGTCCGCCTCACGCGCGGCCTCATCAAAACCATGGCAAGCGTAGCAGTTCTCCGCCAGGATCGGTCTGACATCTCGATTGAAATCGACTGCTTCGGGCGTCACGTCAGCGGCCCATGTCGACGGGCAGGTCAACATGCAGACAACGGCGAGCAACAAACAGGCGAAATCACATCGACTTTTGAGGTCGATCATACGAGTTTCTCGGCGGGGGAGCTAAGGTGGGGAATCGTTCAGCATGAACGCTGTATCGCACCTCATTATAAAGCAATTGGCCAACGCAAGGTGAAATGATAGGCAGCCAAGTTCAAACGGACGATTTTTGGCTGCCACCGTCAACGCTTCGCTTCGGCCACCTATTGTCGCACGGCTTTCCAAGCCGTTGGCGGGTATCACGTTTAAACGTGGACAAGAGATTGATGTAGGCCCGGTCAAGTCGCGGTAGCGACGCAGACCCGGCAGGATGCGAGAGTGATGGTGAATTCACTCCAGTCGCCATGTTGATTCTTCACCTCCCCGAAACTTGTTTTGGGGAGGTCAGAGCGAGCGGAGCAAGCTCTCGGGGGGGCCTCGGGGTGTTAGAGGTAGGACGTGCAATATAGCTGCAACAAAGCCCTCCCCGGAAAACGCTCTGAAAGCTTGTTTTCCGACCCTCCCCGCTTCGCCGGGAGGGTGAATTCCTTGGTGCCGAAACTCCGCTATCGCTGCGTTCCGAACTACCTTCGTCCCAAACTTAACTATCCATTTCGGGGCGTTGGGGTCGTTTGGGGCGATTGTCTTCGCGTTGGCCGCGACCGAAACCACCACCACCGCCGGGACGTCGGTCGCCGCCTCCGAAACCGCCAGGTCGATCACCACCTCCGCCACGGAATCCGCCAGGCCGACCACCTTCGCCGCCACCAGGACGTCCGCCACCAAATCGGCCGCGTCCACCGGCATCGTCATCCGCTTCCGACTTGGCAACCATATTGTCTGCAGGATTAACGCTCTCCCCTTCGTCTATCACACAGTACAGATGTTTGTCACTGCGCAAAATCATGCGTCCGCCGCTAATCGCTGGAGTACCGCCAAACGATTCCGCATCCGCTGTAACGCGATTGACACCAATTTGCTTCGGTTCCTCACCGAGCTCGAACACAAACATTTGCCCCGAACCGTTGAGGTAATACATCGTGTCGCCTGAGATTACGGGCGAAGGATAGTCGAGCGAGCCAAACCCGCCCCCGCCACGAACCGCCCCTTCGAGTCGCACTTGATCAATCTTGTCACCCGACTTCGCGTCCATGATCGTGACGACTCCGTTGGAAATCAAATACAACCGCGACTTGTATTGAATGGGTGACGCAAATCGCGATGACTCACTACCGCTCCATAGAATCGCATCATCGGTTGTCTCGCCTGATCCGCCGACTTTCACTGCCACGCTGCCGCCTCCGCGGCCGGTGAATGCGAACGCCACTTGACCATCGGTGATGATACTGGATTGAGCCTGATCGGCTCCCGTCGCGGCACTGTACCAACGTAATTTCCCGTTGTTTGGATCGAGGCCCCAAACCTCTTTTGCCACGCTCATGACAAGGTCCGTTCGTGAATCGTCTAGCTTCACCAACGCGGGGGTTCCCCACATGCCATCGAGCCCCGATGCTTCTTGGCGCCACACTTCTTTGCCCGTCGACTTGTCCAGCCCCACAATCGCTTGGCTTTCCGCCGACGCGGTCACGATCAAAGTTTCTTCGTAAACGATCGGACTCGACGCCGAACCCCAAGCCCACGGATCGGACTCTTTGCCGACGTTCACATTCCACAGCTCGTTGCCATCAAGGTCGTAGGCGTGCACCCCGCTCTTACCAAAGTAGGCAAACACACTTTTGCCATCCGACACGGGAGTGTGCGAGGCATAACCATGCGCGGGCACGCCGACGCCGGTGTAAGGGTCCTCGGGCAGTGTGGCGGCGACATCTTTTTTCCAACGCTGGGCACCGGTTTTTAAGTCATAGCAAACCAGATGCCGCACCAAGTCTTTGATTTCCCCTGGATTCTCGCGGCTCAATCCGTACCCCGAGTAGCATGTCACAAAAACTCGGTCGCCAACGATGATTGGGCTCGAAACCCCCGCGCCGGGAAGCTCGGCCTTCCACGCCACATTGGCTTTGGGGGACCACTGGGTCGGCAGCGGCTCGGTGTCCCGGCTGACGCCCGAGCCGTCGGGGCCGCGAAAACGAAGCCAATCATCAGCCGATAACGTCGAACTGCAGGCAAGAAGAACAAGAGACGCGAGAAGTTTTCGTTTCATAACTGAACTTGATTAGGTGTAGAACGGCACTGCGTGACCCTGGTGGCTAGGGTTTTAAACCTCAGCCGACCTGCAGGGTTTCGCCGCGATTTCAAGTTCAAGCGATAAAAAACCGCGGATACAGATGCGATGGGTACCGGTTGGGACGGCGCCGCCATTCAAATGGATACCGAGGCCGCGCCGCAAACGAATTGCTCGGTCGCCCTCACCCGAGCATCGCTAACGGCTTGCTCGACCTCTCCCAAACTTCGTTTGGGACAGGTGCCAGAAAAGCCTCTGCAAACCTAGAAATAAAAGGCACTGCGTTTGCTGACCTACTCGGCGTCCCACCATGCGTTGATCGCATCGGTCATCGATTTGACCTTTTGGGGATGCTCGGCGGCAAGATCGTTGTTCTCGTGCGGATCTTGTTTCAGATTATACAGCTCTGGCTTTTCGCCCTGCATTCGACTCGAAGGCAAAATCAGCTTCCAATCACCTTGGATCATCCAGCGGTAACGCAAACTTGCGGCCGGATCGTCCATCGATTGAATGTCGTGCTCAAAGATTTCACCAAAGAGTGCATCGCGTGACTCGCGTTTGCTCTTGTCCAACAAGTTGATGCCCGGCAAATTCCGGTCGGTTTCAACGCCGACTGCCGCTAACACGGTGGGCACGAGGTCGATCGACGACGCCAATGTTTCTTTGTCCATTTGTGACGTGACGTGGCCTGGCCATTTGATCATGATCGGAGTTCGCGTGCCGCCTTCGTTAGGACTTCGTTTGCTGCGAGGTGCATAGCGGCTCGCACTCAGTTCGTTGATCCATCCGTTGTCGGTCACGTAGATCACGATGGTATTTTCAGCGAGTCCTCGCTCGTCGAGCGATGTCAGCAATTGACCACATGTTTCGTCGAACCATTCACACATCGCCCAATACTTGGCCATCGGCAACGAGTCGGTTTTGGAGGTGTACTTGTCCAAAATCCGCTGCGGTGGGTTGTGGGGTGTATGCGGCAAGAACGGAGCGTACCAAACAAAGAACGGGTCGTCGTTTTCTTTGCAGCTGTCAAGAAACGAATCGATTGGTTCCATGCCGGTGCGTCCGATTTGCAATCCCTTGTCGCCATGTCGTCCATCTTTGTTGAAATCGCCCTGCGTCATCCCTTCGCTGAATCCACCACGCTTGTAGTTGCCTTCCCACCATTTGCCGGTCTGCAGCGATCGATACCCCAGCGGTGCCAAGTAATCGGGAAGCGTTTTCATGTTGTCGATATGCGACAGATAGGCTTCGCGGTTCTTAACGTATTCAGGTTGCGTATGGTTAGGACGTTTTTTGCCCTCTTTCATTCCTTCCCACGGTGGGTCATTGCCAACGACGCCATGTTGATGCGGATACAACCCCGTGATGATCGTCGAAAGCGACGGACGACACAGACTGTTGGGCACATAGCCACGAGTGAACGTCAAACTTTCGCGAGCGAGTTGATCCAGATGAGGCGTCTCAATAGCGTCGTGCCCCATAAACGAATAGTCGCCCCATGCTTGGTCGTCCGACAGAATCATCACGACATTAGGCCGAGTCTGCTGGGCAAATGACAGCGTGCATACGAGCGAGAAGAAAAGCAAAGATGCAAAACGAGAGAGCATGAACGATCCTAGTTATTGGAGAGTGGAAAGTGGGAGAGGGGGGAGAGGATAAGGCCAGACGTGGCCGGTATTTTACGGTAAAACTTCGACGATGATCGGGTGGGTGGTCACGCCGCCATTGGCATTGGCGTTCAAGAAGAACGTGCGGCGTCCGGGCACCGAGGTGGGATCGGCGGTCAGAAAGAACTCTCGTTCGTTACTGCCCGCCAAAATCAGCAAACCATTCAGCCCGATGTTGTCAACGTAAACGCCCTGAGTCGCGTTTCGTCCCGAGTCTTCTTTGCCAAAAGAGACTTCGTTATCAAAACCGGCTTTGCGTCTCAGTCGCACGCGAGCTGAAACGGTTTCGCCACGGCGAACCTGCAAAACCCAAGTTTCATCTTCCGCCACATCATGATCCAGAGGATGCAAACTGGGAATCACACTGGGGCCGTCGGAAAGCTTGATTTTGCTCAATTGTCCCGCCGAGCGTTCGACATGTCGCCCCAATACTTCTGCGGTCGCGACCACATTGACGTTAATCTCGCCTTGCCACGGGGCCAAATCTTCGTCAGACATCGTTTCGGGAACCCACAAGGTTCCCACTGCTGATCGTTGCCCGGATTCAATCACGATGGGTGAGTTCGAAACCACGGATTTTGGTAAACCATCGAGGGTAAACGTAACAGGGCCATCAAAGCCGTCGATGCGGTCGACGCGAACGATAAATTCGCGCCCCGTGCCTTTAAAAATGGGGCCTTTCAGTTGAGTGATCGAGGGGCGGAAACTCGGCGTCGCGGCACGCACACCAAGCCGATATTGAAATGCTTCGCCCCCCTCGCCTCGAGTGTCGGTGATGCGAACCTTGAACGTCCCATCACGAGGCGCGGTGAACAACAATCGACTGGCGTTGCCCGCGATTCGCATTGGGTCGTCGTCGTTTTCATAATACACATCGAAAACCGGCAACCCATTCGCAATTGGAGATTCGTCTCCGGCAAGCGGACGGACGACGTAGCCCGGTTCTCCTAATGCGTGCGTGGTTCCGCTCGTTCCAAAATAAGTCCAACGCTGGCCTTCGCCCGGATACGTGTCAAAGCCAGAGTCGGGACCACGAGGATGTTTCCATAACCGCGAGACTTCGCCGGAGGAATAGAAGTAATCGCCCAAATTCATATCCTGCCAATTGAAGACACGAAAATCGTTCGACTGCATACTGTCTTTACCGCGAAAGGTGAAATACGAATCGCGGACGGCTTGTAACCGCGTTCGCAAGACTGGATGGTCGTCGGAATCCAAGATCGAGACAATCGGATCAATCGGACTGTTTCCAATCTTGTCCGCGTCAATCGCCCAGACTTCGCCTGCATTGGCATGCCAAGCGTAAACGTCAACTTCGCCCGCCGCAGAGATAACACCGCTAACTTGGGCACCACGTGGAAGCGTATTGCCATCGGATTCACTGCGTACCGAAAGTGCATCAAGGTCCATGTAGATCGGCGTGACCGGTTTCGCCGCAAGGACTTGTTTGTCGGACGACCGGGGCAACGTCCGGCTGACCACTTGTCCGTTCATCAGCGAGATCAACACGGAATCGGATGCTGCATCGAACGCGATATCGGTCCCGGTATCTGGCACCGACTCGAGTGACGCGACTTGTTTCCATGACACGGTGTCAAGCAGTTTTACGTTTCCCGATTGGCTAAGCACTGCCAAATGATTCGAATCGGCTGCGAACGCGAAACCGACCAACGGCGACTCGTCGACAAATCGCGTGACGGCGAGCGGATTGATTGCGGGCGCGTTGACACTCTTGAGTCGCCAAACACGCAATCGATTATCCGCACCGCAGCCCACGATGAATTTGCCGTCGGCGGTAAAGTCGATTGCCAACATCTCGCCCTCGCCCTGGCTGAGTGTATCGAGGCGTTTACCCGTTTCGACATTCCAAACCTTGATCGTGGCATCAGCACTAGCACTGGCCAAGACCTTTGAATCGTGCGAGAACGCCAAGTCATATACCGCGCCGTTGTGCCCGGTCAATTCATGCACGACCTTCGCTGTATCACGGTCCCACAACTTGATCACGCGGTCGTAGCCTGCAGTTGCCACCCACTTTCCATCGGCAGAGAAGACAGCCGAATACAACACGTCGCGATGACCGAGCATCTCGGATTCCACGCCCGCATCGTCGACACGATAGATGGCGGCGCGGCCATAGGCTCCGGTTAACCCCGATGCAACCAGAATGTGTTTTGCATCGTGACTAAACGCGAGCGAATTGACTTTGCCTGGCAACCCTTGAACCTCGGAGATTGTCGTGCCGTCCGCACGCATGATCTGCACCGCTGAAAAGCGAGCGATCGCACGCACACTGCCGTCCGCAGAAACCGCGATCGAGGTGACGGGACGTGGTGAGTCTTTATCGGGTTCAACCCTTGGCGTTCGCAGCGACGTTTTGATCGGCATGTCGCCATCGGGACCGACAGCCCCCTGATCAATCCAAGCTGCAATCGTCTCGATTTCATCGACACTCGGCCCCGGCTCGTCATTGGGCGGCATTTTGGGTTCGATTTTGCCCATCGTCATCAATAACATTCGGCTGCTACCCGCCGCACCGGCGGTGACCGCCAAACCGGTATCGCCCCCTGCCAACAGCGACGCGTGATCATCAAGTCGCAAACCGCCTTCGTTGTCGTCCGCGTTGTGACAACCGACGCAGTATTTGTTCAGAATGGGTGACACATCGGTCACAAAGTCCACCGCATCGGCGGCATTGACCGCGATGTTGGTGGCGACTAGCAACAATGGGATTAACAGGAAACGCATAATGAATATTTAAGATGCGAGAAGTTTTTCAGGTGGGGATGCGGCGTCTAGCAGCGATCAATGATTGAAGGTGAATTCGGTGCTCGTCAACATGCTCCAGGCGACGTCCTGCATTGCCGTGCTGAGATCGTCGCCGTATTCGCCAACGACCTTCAGCAACCGTTCGCTTTCCTCGAGTGATGGAGGCCGCGAAAGTGCAGCGAGGAACAGTGTTTCAATCATTTCGGACGGAGTTTTGCCCTCGGCGATCAGCTTTGCAATCCGATTGTTCGCTTGTTGCAATTTTGGGTTCAGCGTTTCACCGTTGGATAGATGCAGGACTTGAACCATGCTCTGTTCGGAACTGCGTTCGCATTCGCAAGTGATCTCGCGGGGATTGCGACCAAACGTGTCGAGGAAATACGACGCGACTGCAGAGTCATAGAGCTCAATCGCCTTGGTCCCCGCGGGATAAAAGTCGGTCTTTTGCTTGTCCGCACCAGGAAACGCGACTTGGTCAAACTTAGACGAGGTTTCCAAAGTTTGATCAATCGCGTCCAGCATCACTTCGGCCATCAGGCGACGGGGGTAATAGCGACTCAGATATTTCTGTTCCAGTTCATTTTCGGCCAATGGGACGCTGCTGCGTTGATAGCTTTCACTTTGCAAAATCACCCGCATCAACTTCTTTAAATCAAATTCGGCGTCCACCACGTGTTGGGCCGTCGCGGCTAATAGTGGTTCGTTGCTGGCGGGATTGCTCAATCGCAGATCATCCACTTGTTCGACCAACCCGCGACCGAAAAAGTTTGCCCACACGCGGTTGGTGATCGAGCGAGCGAAGTAGGGATTCGACGGATCGGTCAACCAATCGGCGAGCACGGCACGGCGATCCGATGGGTCGTCAAAATCAAGCGGCGGAGCATCCAGCGGTGCGGGCGGTTGAGGTTTGCCGCGATTGGGCTGGATCAGATCCCCGGACGTCGCAACGTACAACGTGCGGATACCATCCCCATTGCGACTGTCACCGCCCCAGCCCTTGGCACGCACACGAGCGAACAGATTCGCCATGCCGTAGTACTGGTCGTTACTCCATTTTTCAAGCGGATGGTTATGACACTTCGCACATCCGATTGATAACCCCAAAAAGGCTTGGCAGGCGTTTTCCGTCATCTCCTCGGGCGTTTGATGCAACGCGTAAAAGTTAGTCGCACCATTTTCGTTGCTCAATCCGGATGCCGTCAGTATCTCGCGTACGATTTGATCCCACGGCTTGTTTTGTTGGACTTGGTTACGGATCCACTGGTAATAGGTCTTCACCGCGACCGGACGCAACCGCGTTCCGTTGACGAGCAAAATGTCGCACCAGCGATAGGTCCAATAGTCAACATAGTCGTCGCTGGAAAGCAAACGTTCGATCAAGCGATCACGACGATCGATGGCAGAGTCTGCTAGATAGATTTGCCGTTCGTTTAGACTCGGCAAACGTCCGATCGTGTCGAGTGTAGCGCGACGAAGAAACGTCTCGTCATCACATCGAGGTGAAGGCCGAAGGTTCAACGTTTTCAGCTGGGCAAGGGTCAGTTCGTCAATGAAATTGCGACGTGGCGCAGCGACATAAACTTCGCTAGCGATTTCATGCGGATAGGGAACGGTCATCCTCGCCAGTGCGACTTTGCTGCCAAACCAAACCAACACGGCTCCTTCACCACTGCCGACGACATCGACGATGCCGTCTTCGTCGACCATGACGATCGCTTCATCGGTCGCCGAGAAGACCGCCCAATGAGTCACGTCGACCACACGACCATCGTTGTAATGTGCATTGACGAGCACCCGCGTTCGATCACCAGGCCGAAGCATGCTCGCAGCGGGCGTCACCGTGATCCGTTCAAGCCGTACATCGTCGTCGCTGGGCCCGCGAGCCCCCGCAGCAATCCAAGTCGACAGCACTCGATAATCACGCGACTCGGTGTCGAGCCTTAGCCCCCCTTTGTGTGGCAACGCCCCACTTGGTTTGGCGACCAACAAACTGCGTCCCGGATCGGACAACTCAACGCGTCTTCCCTTGGCTTCTCGTGTGATGCTGAGGAAGTCGGATTGGC
Source organism: Novipirellula rosea (assembly GCF_039541335.1). Classification (NCBI taxonomy): domain Bacteria; kingdom Pseudomonadati; phylum Planctomycetota; class Planctomycetia; order Pirellulales; family Pirellulaceae; genus Novipirellula; species Novipirellula rosea. Next base: position 74,208 of record NZ_BAABGA010000107.1, read on the forward strand.
TGTCATAACCTCGAAGCGAAAGCCGGAATCCGCCCTTGCCTGCTAACGCGCCGTGGCAAGCACCGGTATTGCAGCCCAGACGCGATAGGACCGATTGCACGTCGTTGCGAAAACTCCATTGGTGAGGTTCATCGACCCCGTTGACCGTGACTTCGGTTGTCGATACCGCATTGCCAACGCGTGCGGTGATCGTTGTCGTACCGTTACCAGTCGCGATCGCCACGCTGTCGTCAATCGTAACGACAGCGGGATCGCTAGATGTCCATCGAACATTGTCGTCGATGATCGCCGCTGGCACGTTTTCAACATTTGACACATGGACGACCATCAATTGTTGGCGTCCTTCGCGTCCAGAGAGCGAGAACGATTTCGGGAGCACTGCGATGTCATTGGCCGCGACCGCACTCTGCGAGATCACGGCAGCGAGCAACAAGAGGTGCAAGCGATTCGGGATGATCATGGTTGTGATAGGTCTTTTCGTGAACTTGGCTGGTTGCCCGTCGGGCCTGCTTGGAACCGGAGTGTGGGGATTATCTGCGGCTAAATCGTTGCGTTTATGCAAACAGTTCTTTGATTTCGCGAACGCCAAAATCGACCAGCGGGAATGGACGTCCGGCGGGCCCCGGTAGCTCGGCATGCAGTTCGAGTCCCAAGCTTTTGAAGATCGTTGCGATGATTTCGCCCGGGTTCGCTGGACGATCCGCCGGCACCGCTCCCATCGGGTCGCTCGCCCCGATCGCGCGGCCTCCCTTTACGCCACCGCCGGCGAACGTGCATGAAAAACACTGGGGCCAATGATCACGTCCGCCCGCGGGATTCACTTTTGGGGTCCGGCCGAACTCAGCCAACCCGCATACCATCGTGTCCTCGAGCATTCCACGCTGGGCCAAATCAGCGATCAATGCCGAGTAGGCTTGGTCGTACATCGGAGCGACGATGTTCTTCATTCCCTCGATCGTCGTGAACGGCTTACTGCCGTGAATGTCCCAAGTGACTTCGTTAAAAACGGTTAAGAAGGTGTTGATCGTCACGAAACGAACTCCGGCTTCGATCAACCGTCGCGACAGCAAGCAGCATTGTCCAAAGCGATTCATTCCATAGCGTTCACGGACGGCCGTCGTTTCTTGAGTCAAATCGAATGCCTCACGAGCTTGCGGGCTGCTCATCAGCCGATAAGCCGACTCAAAGTTCTTGTCCATCATCTTGGCCGACTCGGACGCTTCGAGCTGCTTCATGCGTCCTTCGATGGCATCTCGCATTCTGCGGCGTCGATCAATTCGCACATCACCCAGAGTCGAAGGGGGCAACAAATCGGGGACTTTGAAATTCGCTTGACTGGGGTCGGCCATCAGTGCAAACGGATCAAACGACTTCCCCAGAAATCCACCGGCTTGTCCGTTGGGCAAATTGCCGCCGCCCCGCCCCATCGTTTCGGGCAGCACGACATGTGCGGGCAAATCCGTACGGCGGCCTTGCATGTACTGGACCACCGCCCCGGCGTGCGGATAGTTCACTCCGCCGCTGAATTGACGCCCGGTTTGCATCATCTGCCAACCTGCGTCATGCACCGCAGCGGAGGTGTGGTAACACGACCGTACGATCGAGAACTTGTCCGCGACCTCGGCGTGCATGGGCAGAATCTCGGAAAGTTGAAAGTCACCCCTGGTGGAAATCGGTTTGAACGGACCTCGCACTTCGGCGGGGGCCTCCGGTTTCATGTCGAAGGTGTCAAGTTGGCTAGGAGCACCAAGATTGAAAATCATGATGCAGCTGCGTTTGTCTTTGCCGGGGTCTACCGCCCCCATTTCTTCGGCAGCCAATAGTTGGGGCAAACCTAATCCGATCGCCCCAAGCGTGCCGACTTGCAGAAAATCGCGGCGCGAAGTGCCGTCACAGGTATGAGCGATACCACGCGAGGTTAGGTTTAACATGAGGCCGGGATGTGGGGAGGGGATGTCGGGGTAGGGAATGCTCGTTGCCGCACCGCCCTAAAATCCCTGATTAGGTCCACGATGAGTAGCATTAGGGATGGGGGAGCGGACGTGTAGCGTCCCTTATTGTAGCTTCAATGGTCGCGTGACTGCAAAGTGCTTTTAGGAGCATCGGCAGAATAACTGGCGGCGTCTTCCGTGGTGGACGAGGCAACGAGTGTTTTTTGGCTCAGTGAAGCGGCAGGACCTCGTAGCTTCGCCCACTACCGCCCGCCATTTATTGTTCCGAACGCCCTTAACGCCAGCGGTGCCAAAGAGTGCAAATCGCCAGCTTCTTCACCTTCGTTTTTAAACGATGTCCCAAAAAAAAACGTCACCCGGGGGGTGACGTTCATGGAATCAGCTCCATACGGGCTGATTCGACAATTTGGTTGAGGTCGGAGTCGCAGGGAAACTACGCGACTTCCCAGCCCTTGCGATACTCTTTCTTGATGTACTGGTCCGCTTCGGGGCAATTGGTGGCCTTGAGTGCTTTGGCGTCCCAATCGAGTTGCTTGCCAGTGCGATAGGCAACGTTGCCCAGCAGAACCGATTCGGTCAGCGCGCCTGAGTAGTCAAAGTTACAGAGCGTTGGCGAACCGTCTTTACAGGCCTTGATCCACTCGGCATGGTGGCCGATCGAGTCAGGAATCGTTTTCGGTGGCGGAGTGAAGTCCGAGAACTTGTCTTGTGGGAACAACTTGTAGTTCGAGTAGTTAGCGTACATGTGGCCATTACTGCCCACGAACATCACGCCACTGCCAGGAACGCGTTCGCCCGCAACTTCCTTCGGAGTCAGGTTGCCGTCGTACCAAGTCAAGTCGACGCCGGGCATATTGCCTCGGGCAGGGAACTTGTACTTGACCTTCAAACCGAGTGGGCAGGTTTCCGGATGAACCTCAGGCCCTTCGGCTTCACACGAAGTTGGGTGACGCAGATTGAGTGCCCAGAATGGCAAATCCATGTAGTGACATCCCATGTCACCGAGAGTGCCTTGCCCAAAATCCCACCAACGACGCCACTGGGCGGGGTGGTAACGACCGGCTGCGTAAGGACGCTCGGGAGCTCCCCCAAGCCAAAGATCCCAGTCTAGATTTTCAGGAGGCGTCTGTCCGGCTTCGGGACGTTCACCGCCGCCCCATCCTTTTCCAACCCAAACGTGGACTTCTTTGATGTCGCCCAGCACGCCGGCTTGAACGATTTCTACGACGCGGCGGTAGTTGGGTTCCGCATGGATTTGAGTTCCCATCTGAGTGGCCACGCCTTTAGCCTTGGCCGCTTCGGCGATCACACGAGCTTCGTGAATGGTGTGCGTCAAAGGTTTTTCGCAATAGCAATGAAGCCCAGCGTTGATTGCACGTAGTGACGCTGGTGCGTGATGATGGTCGGTCGTTCCGATCACGATCCCGTCTGCCTTGTCCGCTTCGTTTGCGATCATCTCGCGATAATCGGCATACAGTTTGGCATCTTTAAAACTCGATGCGGCACGGTCCAGATAGTTCTTGTCGACATCACACAAACCGACAATGTCTTGACTTTTAACGCCATCAATGTCCGCAGCAGCGCGGTTCGCGGTTCCAACGCACAACAGTTTCAGTTTGCTGTTGGCCGAGGTTGATTCCGCAGCAGGCAATTCGCTGAAGACGCCCGCTGCCAGGATGCCAGCACTGGTCGTCTGCAGAAAGCGACGCCGGTTTGCGGATGCGGTAGGCGACGATTTTCGAGGCGCAGGGGGGTTAGCCGGTTTCTTCATTTCAAAAAATCCTAAGTGGTGGTGGGCTGAAATGGTGGGATGATGAAGCTGGACATTCAAGCAAGATACTTGATGCGGATCTCCAATTCCACACTATTGTATCGCCAATCTCGATCGCAATGTTGGTTCACAAAAGAAGGGAAATTCGTCGGAAAGTGCCAATTCGATTCAGCACGTCTTCTCCACACACCCCCGATCTCGATGATCCGACAGTCAACAAGTCAATAGACTTACCGATGCCGTCCCCTTTCGAGAAAGGTTAAGGGAGTGAAACTTGCTTTCCGCTGACGAGCGAGGGCGGACGATCGCATCTTAGCAGCAGCAAGCCCCAAATCACTTCTGCACGTGTGCTTCGGTGACTAGAACCGAACGCCCCACTGGCAGATTCATCTGCTTGGAATCGGGCCCGATTCCGCTTGTTCTACCGTCGATAACCGCTGCCCCCCTCGGTTTGTAGATTGGCGGTCCTCATTCGGGTACGATTTGGAGGTAAGACCTCAATTCTCTGCTCTCAGAAATGGTGTGATCATTGGCTATGAAACATCCACTACCTCGTCTTCGAATCGCATTCGCCGTCATCGCCGCAGTTTCCTTCTCGCTGTCTGGATTCGCCCAAGACAGCCCTGGGAAAGCGGCGACAGAAGTCTCGTCGGATTCTCAGGAAAAGGAGACGCCGCTTGAATACACCGCATCGGAATCGCCGCTGTTCTACAAAATCCATATCAAAGCAGATTATGGTGCCCAGTCGGCGAAGACAAACTTGGAAGGATTATTGGTCTACGAACTTAAAGAGGGCGATGGCGGGGCGGTGTCCATCAGCTGCGAATGCCAATGGAAACGCAATTCCGCCTACCGTGGGTCACACAGTGAACGCGTCTTCCGACTCTCATCGGTGTTGCCTGCCGGCCGAATTGCCGCCTGCGAAATCGACAACCGGGGAAAGCCGATCAAAGTCTCGCGGCCTGCATGGATCCTCGGGTTGCCGATTGATCTCGGACGAATTGCATTTCCGCAACTAAGCGAAAACGAAGCGTGGGAGGTGACCGAACCTGTCTCGCTGGTCCAAAGCGCCCACATCTACAACCATCTTCAGTTGATAGCGGTGTCTCCGGAGATTAAGGATCCATTTCGAAGCAATCGTAATCGACCGCAACGGGAGGAATCGCCCGAGAAGGTTGCACTCGCCCAAATGAAACGGCAATGGGTCGACAAGGACGCTCTGCTACCGAGGTTCCGAGAATCTTATTCGATCGACGGCAGTGGGCTGAGTCCTGAAATCCAAGTCACGGGAGACCGCGAAGTTGTGTTCGCGCGTGAGCGTGGATCGGTCGACGAGGCCAAGTTTTCACTTCGGATTGTTTGGAAGGAACCCAACCACGAGATTACTGTGCCCTGTTCGCTCGAGTTGCAACGATTGCCCGAAGACGAAATCACCGCGTACAAGGAAGCGAAAGAGAAAGCGGCGTTGGAACAGCAGAAACGACTCGCGGAACACGCCGCGATGCAGAAGACGGTGCCCGACGTCACCGAACGAGACCGCGTGATCGCAACACTAAAAACGGCGAAGAAAGAGGTCTTTGATCTGATGGTCAGCAAATTGTATGGCGAGAAGGTTGCAGACGATCCCGAGATGGCCCGTGTGTTGTACGACCAGTTCTTTGAGCGAGAACGCTTGCCATACCACACGGTCAGCGTCATCACGAACCTCGACCCCACGTTGGAAAAGGCGGCGACGATCGCGGCGAAATATGCGACCTCGTACAGTTCGTTTGATATCAGTTTGACGGGCGATTTGATCGACGAAGAGACGCCACTACAGAAAAAGCAGATCGTTTGTTTTCCCGACAACAGCCGCTTCAAACCAGCGCACTTTTACGGCGCCGTCGAAGATGTGTTGGTGCTGGAAACACGTGATCGCGAACCCAAACTGATCGCGGTCAAACGGGCGGTGTGTCGACTGCCCGCTCCAACAATGATCGACCCCAACGCGGCGTCAAACGAGTGAACATGAGACTGGTTTAGCCTGGGAACATTTTTTTTGCTGGCGATTGGCGACAAGTGTCCAATGGTTCTTTATTTCAGCACTGCAATCTCATCTACATTTCTCTAGGACGACGGTTATGCTTGCTCTTCTCCGACTGAGTGTGTTCGTCACAGTAGCCTGGTGCTTGTCCATGTCTGCACTTGTTGCTGCAGATGCCGCGTGGCCAAACATTCTGATCGTGACGGTGGATGATATGAGCGCCGATTCGCTCGGCGTGTTCGGCTGCAAACTTCCTGACACGTCGCCCAGCATTGATGCGTTCGCCAAAACGGCGCTGCGGTTCGAACATGCTCATGTGTTGGTAGGCAATTGCATGCCCGGCCGAAACATCATGTGGTCGGGTCTGTATTCACACGTCAATGGCGTCGAAGGATTCCGGCAAAACAAGTCGCCGAGTTATCCAGTATTGTGCGATTTGGCCAAGGCAGCCGGTTACTTTGCCGGCATTCGGGGCAAAGTTAATCACTCGACTCCGTACACCCCTTACGCCTGGGACGCGGTGCTGGACACCGACTCCAACGGTCAAAAATATCACATCAAAGATGTGGCAAGCTACGGCCAATCGACTGCCGATGGAATCCGCATGGCAGAACAAGCGAATAAACCGTTTTGCTTGATGGTCAACATTTCGGATCCGCACAAACCTTTTTACTCGGGTCCACGTGATTCACATCAACCCTCGCGAACGTTCTCTGCGGACGAGGTTCCGATCCCTGGATTTCTGTTTGAGGATCCGGCGGTGCGAGAAGAACTCGCCAGCTATTACGCGTCCGTCCGTCGTGCCGATGATTGTTTTCGCGAGATCATGTCGGCGCTAGACGACTCAGGCAAAGCCGAGACAACGGTAGTGATGTTCTTGTCGGACCACGGCATGCCGCTGCCGTTTGCAAAAACGCAGCTCTATCACCACAGCACGCACACGCCGCTGATGGTTCGCTGGCCCAATGTCACTTCTGCCAATTCGATCGATGCGAATCACATGGTTTCGGCGATCGATTTCCTGCCGACGCTTTTGGAGGTGATGCAGCACGAACATCCCACGCCTGACATTTTGCATGGCCGTTCGTTTGCGCCGCTGCTGCGTGGCGAGACACAAAAGGATCGCGACTTTGTCATTTTGCAGTACAACGAAAACGCGGGCGGCAACCGTCACCCGATGCGAGGAATCCAGACTCGCGAGCACCTGTACTTGTTCAATCCTTGGAGCGACGGCAAGCGAAAATTTGCCACTGCGACCACGGGCACGGCGACCTATCGCCAAATGGCCAAACGAGCTGAAAAGGAATCTGTCATCTCTGCCCGCCTGGACTTGTTTGACCATCGAGTGCTCGAAGAGCTTTACGACGTGCAAAATGATCCTGATTGCTTGGTCAATTTGATCGACAGTCCCGCAATGCAAGAAACCGTGCAGTCATTGCGAAACCAATTGACTTCGGCGCTCCAGCAGATGGATGATCCGGTTGCGGTGGTGTTGCAATCTCATGCCGACGTTTCGATCCGCGATGCTTTTATGGCGAAGGAAGACAAGCTGACAAATCAATCGCGAAACAAGCGAAAAACGCCAAGAGCCAAACCTGCGAAACAGAAATAAGTGAACCGAATTTTGTTGCAATGATTCACTTTCGGCTCAAGTCCTTCATGGATGATCGGTTGGCTCCAGTGCCGCTCCGCAGTGAGGACAAAACGCACCTGGAGCTTGGATGGCGAGATCGCAACTCGGACAATTCAGCGACGGTTGTGAATACGTCGGTAGCGCATTTTCGTTAATCTTTTTGATGTAGAACACGATCCCAATGACAAGCACGAGCGGCAGCACCAGCACGCCAAAGATCAGCATAATGATGACGATTTCTGCAACACCGGGCATTCCAAACGAAAACATAAAAAAGTTCCTCGCAGCACAAGTGGGGCCAGTTTGATGACGTCGGTTTTACCATGGTTGATCGGAACTTGCGCGGTAAAACAATCGCTGCATCGACCTGACTTGGTAGGCAGGAATCATTGGGTGACCCCCCGTTAACCGTTTGGGCGCTAGCCCCAGTTCAGCGACGGAACCGGGGCTAGCGTCGAAACGGCCAATTTACTGAAAGACTCCTGCCGAACTGCGTTTCGGCAATTCAGCGAATGGCCGCCTGTGCAAGGCGAACGCTATTCCGCAGTCTCATATTCGAGGTTCCTTGGCAAAGCGATTGAGTTGAACCAATCAAACTGCACAGCGGATGCCCCTTGGTGATCGGCGCGCCGTGGTCAGGAAGATCATAACAGGTAATGCCGTTCGTTTCCGCTTGCGAGAGTGCATCCCGATCCAACGTTCCAGTTTCCCGTGCGAAGACAACTTTCTTTACAAATGGGTTTATGACCTGGTTGTTATGCGAAAGCCGCCTTTTGAGCTCGGCAAGCGAAGGTGATCTCCATTCGCCACAGATCTTAGGGACTTGGCATTTGCATGCCGATCCAATCAGCGATTCATGCTGCTGAAGTATGCTGCGGCGGATCAAGTCTCGTTCGATCAGTTCGCTCGACGCGGTCCAGCGCGGGTTAATTTCGAGTAACCAAAGATTTTCTTGGGCGTCGACGATCACGTCGATGCCGAACAATCCCGTCAGTGCTGTCATCGCAACAAGCGTGTCACCAAGTCGGCCGAGCGTTTCGGTTTGCTGCCTCGTCAGCGATACAGGCCCCAAGGACCCGCCGTACACGAACGGAAACGGATGCTTTCTAGTATGCAGTGAACGGCAAACTCCGAGCATCACTGATTCGTTTCCGTCACTCAGGTAAGACGCACCGAACCGCTTGCCCGCGATCCATTGCTGATAACAAATCGAGTTGGAATGTTGTCGCAGCGGTGTGGACTGTTGATCAGAGACCCAGCGGACGTGGATGCCACCGCTGCTCGAAACGTCTTTGCACAGCCAGCGTTCGCCGGTGGACGTGATTCGCTCGCTAACATGCCGTCGAGACGCGTCGTCCGATGGCAGCGTGCGAGGAAATTTCATACCCACCGCCGAGGCCAAACGTTCCAAGAAGTGGGGATCCTGTTGCTTCGATCCTGCTGCCGATTGAGGGACAGTCGAATGAAGGACAGTCGATTGAAAGACAGGGGAGAGGGTTGAGGACAGTGAACAAACGTCTCTGGAAAAACCACCAACGAATAGCAGCAACGAATTCGCGACGGAGAGCACCGCATCATGACGAGGCAGCGGGTCACAAAAGCCGGGCTGTTCCTGCGGCGTAATCAGCACAAATTGATCACAGGCGGCTCGGCAATCGCTATCCCCGAACAAATCAAACCCGACGACTTTCAAATTGGCACGCTTTGCCGATTGTGCAGCCGCTCGCACGCTTGCCCCGACAAGCGTTACGGTCGGTCGCGAGCTGCAATTTTTCAAGGGTGTCGTTCCACGCGAATGAATGGGGGAGTGGCCCGAAATGAAGGAATCTGGTACCGTTCCCGTTGCTTCGGATGCCCGTGCCGAATTGACGCTGGTCCCCGAAACCATCAAATACAACACATTGTGTCCTTCCTCAACCCTACAACTTCCCAGCGGAGTCCCCATCCATGCAGTTTAACATTGGTGAAGCTTTAGTCGGCGATGGCAACGAAATCGCACACATCGACTTGATGATCGGCAGCAAAAACGGTCCTGTGGGAGCCGCGTTTGCCAACGCATTGTCCAACCAGAGCGAAGGTCACACGAACCTGCTTGCCGTTCTCGAGCCCAACGTCGCCGTCAAACCCTCGACCGTGATGATCACCAAAGTAACGATCAAGGGGATGAAACAAGCAGTACAAATGTTCGGTCCGGCTCAAGCCGCAGTCGCCAAAGCGGTTGCCGACTCGGTTAGCGAAGGCATTATTCCGAAGGATCAAGCCGAAGACCTCGTTTGCGTTTGTGGCGTATTCATTCACCCGCACGCCGAAGACGACGAAAAGATCTACAACTACAACTACGAAGCGACCAAGCAATCGCTCGTCGCCGCGATGGGTGGAAAACCGACCGTCGATGAAATGCTTGCGAAAAAAGACTCCGCAGCCCATCCTTTCAAGGGCTTCTAGTCGTTGCTCAAGAAAACAGGGACGCAACGAGGCCTTTCCTGCCTTTGAAAGCCCTTTCGCGAACACCAAGGCTCCTCGGTTCCCCATGAATCGAGGAGTTTTTTTTGGTTTGCTCCTTTTGTCGCAACCCGTTTTTGGCGCTTGGGAACGCCATTGCAGTTTGGTATGATCGTTTAAGGGCGTCGTAACCAAAGGCAGGATCACGCAGTCCCCCCTCAGCCCTCTTTTTCAACTTGTGCAGCGACAAGTCCAATATTCGAGAATAGTGTAATGCTTAAACAGCAAAAAAAATTGATCCTGGACGAGGCCCAGCGAGAATCAATGCGACGCGCCGGTCGAGTTAACGCCCGCCTGATGGACTTCATCCGTCCTCACGTCGTCGCAGGGGTAACAACGCAAAGCATCGATGATCTTGTTGCCCAGTGGACGCGAGATCATGGGCATGTTCCCGCGACGCTCGGGTATCAAAACTATCCCAAGAGTTGCTGTGTCAGTGTCAACGAGGTGATCTGCCACGGCATCCCGGGCCCCTACGAATTGCAACCCGGCGATATCGTGAATGTCGATATCACCACGATCGTCGACGGATGGCACGGCGACCAAAGCGAAACGTTCTTGATTGATGAAGTCAGTGAAGAACGTCGCGCCGTGACCCAGTGTGCGTTTGATTGCCTGTACCTAGCGATCGAAGCGCTGACCCCAGGTTGCCGTGTTAGCGAGATTGGCGAGACGATTGTGCCCGAGGCACATCAGCGTGGATTCACTGTCGTGCGAGAATATGTGGGGCACGGACTCGGTCGCCAATTCCACCTCGATCCCTCGATCCCTCATTACCCAAATCGCGAAAGCCGTAGCGACCGCCTGTTTCCGGGAATGTGCTTTACCGTCGAGCCGATGATCAACGCCGGAACTCGCTACACCCGCTGCGACAAACAAGACGGCTGGACCGTGCGAACCAAAGACGGACTGCCGTCCGCCCAGTTTGAACACACGCTGCTGATGACCGAAGAAGGTCCCGAGATCCTGACGTTGACCGAAAATGGCCCCCGTCGCGGTCATCAGTTCTAGTCAAGCACTTGCGGCGGCTACCGTGTCCGCCGCCATCATGCCTGGGTCTAGCCTGAACTGCTGAGACTTTGATGTTGCCGTGTTATTTGGTTGCACTCGTTTCCTGCCACCTCTGCACCAACTTCGTCGGCGGCTGATTTAGTAGCAAGCAAATAGGCCAGAGGCCGAAACATGACCTGCCGTTGGCGTGAGCCCACAGTTTAGGGGCGACCTGTCGCCGTAAGGCCGGAAGCCGACACACTGACGGCCCGACACACTGACGGCAGAGTGTGCCGCCCGCTGGGCTTTGTTTTCTCACCTCCACTAGCCGGTAGCTCACGCCACCGACAGAGGGTGTGTCGGCCTCCGGCCTGTGATCAAAGCTACGAAATCAGCAGTCTTTTTTTGCAGGTGCGGAAAGCATCTGGCAAAGCCCTCCAACTCCGCTGCATTCTAGCGCCGCCTGCCAACCATCGGCACAGAATCGCCACCCTATGCGAGGGACGCGAAACAGCGCCAAAGCACTGCACCGGCTCTTGCTTCGCTGCCATTTTTGACGCCCGGTGCTGCATAAAACGCCAGCGGTGCTGCCGTTTTTGTCGGCAACAATGACGTCTCTTTTCGAGTGCTTTTGACGCGTGCAACCTTAACTTGCCGCGAAGGCGACTTCTGACACCCAAACGAAAACAACATTCAGGTTGGTGTATCAGTTGCTACAAGTCTTGCACGGTCGCTCGAGTGTTATCCGTTTTCGTTTTCGATAACAACATTCGATTGCCGACATCATCATCGACACCTGCAAACACGATCCGTCGACGCCAACGACCTCGAACGAGTGTCGATGCACCTCGTCGGTTGATAAGCGAATTTAGACAAGGAAGACCAACATGGTCATGAATGCAACCCCAGGGAATGAATCCTCGTCTCAGATGGACGACGTCGAAGAACTCAGCTGGAAGATGCTCGACAATAACATCTCCGAAGCCGATCTTCGCCGGCTTGAGCTGCTACTGCAAAACGATGCCGAATGTCGACAACGGTATCTCGATTGTGCGAAGCTGCATTGCGAACTGAACGCTTTCTTCAACCCCGCTTCACAAGAGCGAGAACCAGGAATGCGTACCCCAATGGGAATGCTATCCCAAGGCTTGACGGCGTCGAACCCAAGTAGTCTCCAGCGATAACCATGGCTTGCGGCAGCATGGTCTTCTCTTCGCTCCTGGCATCGCAGGGAATCCGTCAATGAGGATTCGCTTGCCTTGATGAGCGCATGCCGACATTGCGGATCGACCTCGCCCACGATTCGGGCATTGCCTCTGTTCAGGAGCTTGCCGGAACGGCAGACGAAAGGATCCTCATCCACTCGGCTGGCAAATCCGCTCTACACAATTAACGGATCCCCAATTAATCGAGCCTCGATCAACAAAATTTTGCTACGACTTTTCGGTTCATCAGCGATGCATTGCGCATCGAGCGAGTTCGTTACTTATACTGCGATTGTTATAAAAATTTCTCGCCGGCCTCGTTGCCATTGCGTCCACGCCATCGCAAAAAAAATCTTATGAATCGATCATTTCGTCTGTGTTCTTCGTTTCGGTCGTCGCAACATCAATCCATCCACACCGCTGCGGCGGGGCGATCCCCCTCACCCCGATTTGCCAGCTCGTTGCTTCGGATCGTCTTTTCCATCGCGCTGCCGCTTGCGGCGTCCGGCGTCGTGTGGGCGGACTCGACCGATCAACCAAACATCGTCTTCATCCTGGCGGATGACTTGGGGTATGGGGAACTTGGCTGTTACGGCCAGGAAAAAATTAAAACTCCCAACATCGACCGGCTTGCCAGTCAAGGGATGCGTTTTACTCAGCACTACACGGGTGCCCCCGTATGTGCGCCGGCACGTTGCGTGCTGATGACGGGACAGAATTTGTCACATGCCCAAATCCGTGGAAATCGCGATTCCGGTAACGGACGCATCTACCCAGGCCAATGGCCGATCACGGATGACGCCGTCACCATTGCCGAAGTCCTAAAAGACGCAGGCTATGTCACCGGAGCATTTGGAAAGTGGGGGCTCGGGCCTTCGAACACCTCCGGCTCGCCGATCAAGCAAGGGTTTGATCGTTACTTTGGATACAATTGCCAACGCAACGCTCATAGCTATTACCCTCCGTTTCTTGACAGCGACGAACGCGAAGTCCAAATCAATCTCTACCCGATTCCTGGACACGACCGCAAACCCGAGGGCGAGGTCATTGCGGACGACTACCGGGCAAAGAATTATGCTCCGGATTTAATTCTTGCCGAGGCGACCAAGTTTATCGACAAGAACAAAAACAAACCGTTCTTTCTGTACTTGCCGTTTGTGGAACCTCACGTTTCGATGCAGCCTCCGCAGCAATGGCTGGACCAGTACCCGGAATCTTGGGACGAAGAGAACGGGCCCTATCGAGGCGAAAACGGATACTTGCCACACCCTCGGCCACGCGCGGCTTATGCATCGATGATTTCGGATCTCGATGAACACGTTGGCACGATCCTTGAGCGTTTAGAGAATCATGGCCTGAGTGAAAACACCCTGATCGTTTTCACCTCGGACAACGGACCGACGCACGGAGGCCGCGATCCTCGCTTTCATATTGGCGGTGCCGCTTGCACTTTCTTCAATTCGACTGGCGGGCTGCGGGGTTTCAAAGGCAGTTGCTACGAAGGCGGAATCCGCGTTCCCTGTATCGTGAAATGGCCAGGACACGTCAAAGAAAACAGCGTCTCGGAATTGCCGTCCTATTTCCCCGATTGGTTCGTAACACTTAGCGAGGTCGCTAAGATTGATTTGCAAAATACAGAATCGATGAAAAGCACATCGCTGGACGGGATCAGTCTACTGCCGGAATTAACATCCTCGTCAACGCCAACACGCGACAGTCCGATGATCTGGGATTTCCATAATTACGGCGGCATCGTGGCTATTCGCGATGGCAAATGGAAAGCGGTTCGACGAGATCTGCTGAAAAAGAATCCTGGCGACTGGGAACTCTACAACTTGGACACCGATCGCGACGAACAAAATGACGTCGCTGCGGATCATCCCGAGATCGTCAAGCGACTCGAAGCTACCTATCTGGATATACGATCCATCGAGCCCGATTTCGCGCTTCCGATCTATGACAAGCTAACTCGTCAAAATGCGAACTGATCTTAGATCACGAGATTTAATCCGCATTTCATTGTTCACTGCCCCTTACTCTTCCTACTGAATTCGCAAGACAAAGAGCACCATGACAACGCGTTTATCGAGATCGCTAGCGATCGTTGCCGTTTTTAATGTAGTCACCGCCGTGACGATCTATGCAAAAGAGACAAAGCATGCCGTCCCGGTATTTAAGGACGGTGAAGCCCAAATTGTCGAGGAGTTTAAGGATTCCGATTTTTGGATTCGACACGATCTGTGGGTGGAAACCGAATTTGATTCCGATGGCGATGGTAAACTCGATCGCATGCATGTGGATGTCACGCGGCCTCGACAAACCGATACAGAAGGCTTAAAATTGCCGGTGGTCTATGGATCAAGTCCTTACTACTGTGGCGTCGGGGATTCTGACGAAAAATATTTCTGGAACACGCGGCATGAACTGGGTGAGGTGCCGCCGCCACGGAAACATATGCCCGAGATCGAACTAAAGATCCAGAGACCGATCATCTCAAAGCGACATGTTGAAGATTGGGTACCTCGTGGCTACATCGTTGTCCATTCTTCGTCGCCGGGAACGGGACTCTCCGAAGGGTGTCCGACGATCGGAGGTGACAACGAGTCGCTCGCGCCCAAGGCAGTGATCGATTGGTTGTGTGGTCGCGGGAAGGGGTACACGTCGATTGATGGCGACGAACCCGTAACGGCGTATTGGAGCACAGGCAAAGTGGGAATGACGGGAACATCGTACAACGGCACAATCCCGTTAGCAGCGGCGACCACCGGCGTTGAAGGACTCGAAGCGATCATTCCGGTTGCCCCCAACACCTCGTACTATCACTACTACCGATCCAATGGCTTGGTGCGTCATCCGGGCGGTTACCTCGGCGAGGACGTCGACTATTTGTACGACTTTATTCACAGTGGGAATGCGGCACGACGCGAGTACTGCGACTGTGAGATTCGTGACAAAGAAATGGCAGAAGGCATGGATCGCGTCAGCGGTGATTACAACGACTTCTGGGCAAAACGTGACTACATCCATGACCTCGGTCCGATGAAAGCGGCGCTGTTGATGTCGCACGGATTCAATGACTGGAACGTCGTGCCGGAACACAGCAATCGAATCTACCAAGCTGTCAAAGCGAAAGGGGTTCCGGTTCAGACCTACTATCACCAAGACGGACACGGTGGGCCTCCGCCAATGAAATTGATGAATCGATGGTTCACTCGGTATCTCCACGGAGTCGAGAACGATGTCGAAAAGGATCCGCGAGCTTGGATCGTGCGAGAGGATGCCAAACAAGATAATCCAACTTCGTACGAGGACTATCCCAATCCCGCAGCGTCACCGGTAACGTTGCGGCTGACCGCGGGAGCCCCCGAGCGCGGTACGCTCGCCCTTGATTCAAAATCGGGTCAAGGAACCGAGACGCTGGTGGATAACTTTTCATTCAGCGGCGAATCACTTGCCCAAGCCGAGTGGACCGAGCATCGACTGATCTATGTCTCCGAAACGCTTACTGAGCCACTGCATATCTCAGGGACACCAAAGATCGAATTGAAATTGGCCAGCAGCAAGCCGTTTGCGAATCTGTCAGTTTGGCTTGTCTCGCTGCCATGGAACAATGACAAGAAGGCAAAGATCACTGACAACATCATCACCCGTGGCTGGGCGGATCCTCAAAATCAGCATTCGATTCGCGAGAGTGAGCCGCTTGAACCAGGCAAGTTTTACGATGTGAAATTTGACCTTCAGCCAGACGATCAAATCATTGCGAAGGGCCAGCAGATAGGGCTGATGATTTTTTCGAGTGATCGCAATGTGACACTATGGCCAACCCCCGGTACCGAATTGACGGTCGATCTCGATGCGACGCAGTTGAGTTTACCTGTGGTGGGCGGAGTCGACGCATTTAAGAAGTCGACTCAGAAGCCATCCGGGAGCAAACCGACCGAAGCGGTGACACCATCGGCGAAGTCATAGTCACGATCTTGATAACGTTTTCGGAAATGGTCGCTCGGCATGAATCCCACAGTAAAAGAAGTCATGGCAGAACTCGAGTCCCTCGGTTCTGCTCAAACGCGAAAAACTTATTTACGCCACGGAGCTTCCGAACCGCTGTATGGGGTTAAGTTCGGCGATTTACGTCCACTGCAGAAGCGGCATCGTGGAGATCAAGAGCTAGCCGAATTGTTGATGGACACGGGCAATAGCGACGCCATGACACTGGCGTTGCTAATCGCGGATCCGACGCAAGTTAGCTCACGGCAGATCGACGATTGGCTGAAGCGGATGACGTATTCGTTGCTTGTTGGCATGGTTGCGGATTTAGCCTCACGTACGTATTACGCAGCAGCGAAGTGGAAGAAATGGTCCAAGAGTCGTCAGGAGCGGAGTTTATCCGCCGCATACACACTGCTTGCGAGCTGGCTGGTTCACGACACCGCGAATGTGCCGGACGAAATTGCCGAGGCGGCGTTGGACCGAATTGAGTCGACGATTCACGACGCACCGAATCAAGCGAGACACGCGATGAACCAAGCTTTAATTTCGATCGGGATTTATTTGCCATCGTATCGTGACCGAGCGTTTGGTGTCGCAAAAGCAATTGGCAAAGTTAGCGTGGATCACGGCGATACGAGTTGCAAGACGCCGGATGCCGCAGCGTACATCGAGCGAGCACTGAAGCACGGGCGGCGAAAACGTCGCCCCAGCTGACACCCTCTTAATTGGGGCCACCCAACTATTAAATCAGAGGTCCCCGAATTTTTCGCCAAGGACTAAGACATTTATCAGTTCACAACAGTTTGCCATACGAAGCGAGCACGGCATTGACGCAAGCGGCGAGCAATAACGGCGTGAATCCACACCATTTAAGTCGCGATTCCCACTATCAGCGCAGCAGTTAACGCAAGTGATGTCTCGTTCTAAAAATCAAAGTTCTCGCGATCGGCATCAGCCGCTTGCAAGAGGGTTGCCCGGAGCACACATCCACTTGTTGCCGCGACGGGTGGCCTCTTCAGCCAAATGCTCTGGCGTGCCAGCAGCCCGATGGTAAAGGCGTCCGAAACGCTTGACGAGATCACACCATGCGGGTGGATCCAAGCCAATGCGACTGAGAATCGAAGCGAGATGAGTTGGAATCGAACCTGCTTTGCCAGCTCGAATTTCACGTCCGGTCCAATCGAGTAGCTGTAAGTAATCGAGCATTGAAATACTCAAATACCCCTTACGACTCGCTCGACGGCCGTTGGTTTCAGGATCGGGTCCGACCGCGTCGTGACGCTCATCAATTTCGATCGGGCTCATCCAACCACTCTTTCTGCGGCTGCGACTTCGTTCCCAATCATGCGTCGATGGACGACTGCGATCTCCACGACAACTTAAGTCATCAATGCGATCCTTTACGCCAGTGAAATCACTTTCTTCCGGAGTTTCTGCGATCGCAGCACGCACCGGGTTGAGGTCAACATAAGCAGAACACGCCAACAGCGACGCTTCATCCAACAACAATTGGCATTTGAAACGCCCTTCCCAGAATCGCCCCGTGCAGTCATCTTCGCGATTGGATCGGCGAGCGATGTTCTCTGAAACGCATCGCATCCACCAACTAACATCACTCAAGCGTTTTCTCCGCTCCGCCAATACTTCGGGCTGATTGACGATCATGTCGATTTCAGGTCTGGTCGGCTCTGCGGCGGTACCATCTTGATTCTTTCGCTTGGGGAATAGACGCAGCCAACGCCTTGCAACCTCATCGTCCGACCAGGTTTTGACAATGTCCGGGCGACTTCTCAAAACCATGTGTACATGATTGCTCAAGACGGTATACGTGAGACAATCAATTGCTAGCACAGACGCAAGAAACTCCAGGCGATTACGAATCCACTCGCGCCGGTGCTCGAACGATTTCCCCGTGAAGACGTCCTCGCCACATAAGTATGCCCGGCGTACACAACGCTGGACTGTATGGAGGACCTGTATTTCAGCCGGATCGATCACCTTACTGCGAGCTAAGCGGGACATCGCCAGTCCTCCTCGGGGTAGGAACGAAACTACCCCGATTCTATCGTGTCTGCCGGGTCGTAGCGAGAAAAAAGTGGGTGGCCCCAATTGAGGAATGCTTGCAATCGCGGACAGAATTCGACCGTTTGTGAGCTCCGGACTTTACGCGGACGTCCTGGGTCGCTTAAATCGTAGCTGTACCTTCAATATCGACTCAAATTACGCGAATAAGGATTGGAAACGAATGGTTTCTCGACTGGCTTTGATGATGGCGTTGCCCGCTTTGGTTCTTGGCACCTGCACGGCAGTTCGTGCCCAAGCTCCCGCCAAAGCGACCTACGTGAAGGTCGATACGACCGAAGGCGCCTTTGTCATTGAATTGGATGCGGCCAAAGCCCCCAAAACCGTGGATAACTTCTTAAAGTATGTCAAAGAAGACCACTACACCAACACAATCTTTCACCGGGTCATCGATGGCTTCATGATCCAAGGGGGTGGATTCACCGCGGATATGCAAGAAAAAGATGCACCGCGTCTGGTGCGAAACGAAGGCGGAAACGGTCTGAAAAACCTGACCTACACTGTCGCCATGGCACGCACGAGCGCCCCCCATAGCGCGTCGAGCCAATTCTTTGTAAACACCGCAAACAATGACTTCTTAAACCGCGAAAACTCGCAGGACGGCTTTGGATATGCCGTCTTCGGGCGTGTCGTCGAAGGAAAAGAGGTGGTTGACCGCATCGGAAAAGCACCAACGCAGTCGAAGCCCCACCCAAAGGTTCCCGGCGTGCTGATGCAAGATGTTCCGACTACCCCGATTGTTATCAAAAGCATCGAAGTGGTTGAAAAGAAATAACACCGGGTTTTCCACATCCCCAAAAAATCAAATGCACTCCTGCCTCCGGCCTTCTTCCAAAGTCCGGAGGCTCTTTTTTTGCGCCGCAAGTGCCCTGGCGCCCTGACGCCACGCGTCTTCCACAGTTTGAAAGTGTCACCGGCGCGACACGTCGCACCGATTCGCTGCGAAAATTCCGCAAGATCGTCAAAATTCGCTCGCGTGACCACGGCAAATGCAAATTCTGCGTTAACACATCGAGCGAGTTGCCGCGTTTAAGAACTAGGTTTCAGAGGACGGTGGACTCCGCGCCGAGATGGCTCTCCTGCACTGCTCTTCATCCCCACGAGCTTTATCCCGAATGAAATTGCCCCTCTTCATTCTTCGTGTCGCCTACACCCTTGCTCGTCGGTTCAAAATCGCCGATGCAACAAGATTGCTACATCTTGAAGCAGCCGATTTCCTCGCTCCGACTTTACCCGACGGCTACACATTGCGTTCGCCTGGCGCGGGAGAACTCTTCGAACTGATCCAAGCCGGCAAGGCTCCTGCAGAGATCGGCAGCCCGCGAAACGTTTCGAGCCAGCGTAGGGTGGTCGTGGTCACAACACCTGAAAATGATGTCGTCTCGTATCTGTGGATCGCGATCGAATCAGTCGACGCCAACGAGAATTTCTCACGTGCCCGCCACCTGGGCACCTCGGTTCATCTGCCGCCACGTGCCGGATTTCTGTTCAACGCGTGGACGCATCCCGATCAGCGCGGAAAGCGATTTATCGGCTGCATGATGTCCTACATTATCGAGAATCAATTGGTGGATACGGACACACTCGTCACCACAATGGATTGGACCAACGAGAAATCTTCCCGAGCATTCGCCCATGTGGGAATGAAACCGATCGGTACCGTGATCCGCCTCGGACGCGGCCCTCTGCAATTAAGTTTGCTACCCCGAGCAGCAAGCCAATTTGGCTTGAAACTAGCATGCCAAGCTCCGGGCTACAAGTTCGCCTTCTAACACCTAACGCCTGCGTTGCAGCCACGAGTTACGCCGCAGCTTGCTCTGGCATCCGCACAAACGTGTTTTCTTGAGCGATCACTTCGTCGGCAAGAGCCCGGTAGTCAACCGCACCATTGCTTTCGGCGGAATACTCAAAAATCGACTTACCAAAACTAGGAGCCTCGGCCAAACGAATGTTGCGGCGAATCCGAGTATCAAAGAACTTGGCACTGCGGTAAAACTCGCGAGCTCCCTTGCTTGCTTCAAAGAACTCGTCAATATCGGTGCTGACTTCGGCAGCCAGTCGAGTATTGGAGTCATACATGCAAAGCATCACGCCCGAGAGACGCAGGTCGCTGTTCAGTCGCCGCGAAACCACCTCGATCGTGCGAAGTAGTTTGCTCAACCCGTGCAGCGCCAAAAAGTGTGGTTGCAGAGGCAAAAAGACCTCATTCACCGCGACCAATGCATTCACGGTCAAAACGCCGAGGCTTGGAGGACAATCGAGGATAAAATAATCAAACGGCTCGTCATCGGCATCGAGCTTATCGCGAAGAATCATTTCGCGGCCCACCTCGCTGGCAAGTTCCAGTTCGGCAGCGGCAAGATCCAAGTTCGATGGAATCACGCACAGATTTTCATTGACCCAGCAACGTGCTTGCGCGATCGTCGCTTCGCCGCACAGCACCTCGTACATACTGGCTTCGCCATCAACGGCGGTAATACCAAGGTGCAGCGAAGCGTGAGCTTGGGGGTCGAGGTCGAGCAAGCAAACTCGACGACCTTGAGCCGCGAGTGCTGACGAAAGATTGACGGAGCTGGTCGTTTTGCCAACACCACCTTTTTGGTTAATCACAGCGATAGATCGCATGGTTCATCATCCTTGATGGGGCGAGTTAGCGTTTGTAGGTAGCGGTTACAGGTAATTCGCAGGCTGATTCTCGATCACGCTCGACCACGTCCTGCGACAACGCGATCGGATGTTTCCCATTTCCGCCTCAAAACCGACCGCCTCTTTACGACCTCAAACGGCCAATTCAGCGGGACAGCCCTTCGTTTGCCAGGCTAGGCGGCTTCGCTCTGACGGTACTGTTGGTATGCCAATAACACATCGTAAAGGTCCGCGTCGATACGAACTGTGTCGTCCGCAAAGTCAGAAAGCCAAGTTCGGTTCGATTTCTCGGCGTCAATCAAAAGTGGCACAATCTGCTTGAGCGAAACGTCCACCGTTTTGGGGGCGGCAACGCCGCTGATGCGGTCTAATTCGCGTTCTTTGCGTTCTTCGGAATGGTGAAGTGTCAACTTTCGTTTTGCGGGTCTTGCCATGGAAGAACCATTCTCAGAAACAACGCGAAATTTCGATTCAGGCATCAGCTACATCTCGGAACGTGGATCGAAAGGACCAGTTTTCCTCTCGTGGACAACCTCCGTTTCACGCACAGCGGCGCATCACCAGAGGCTCAACATTTTGGGGGCGGCGACAGCGTCAACCACGGGGCAAGCCGCCGTCGCCGTTTGTCTCCTAGTCGAATCATCGACTTTGATGGTTAGGGGACTTAAGTCAAATTTAACGATTTTTTCAGCTGACTCATTTATCCCGTGTTTCACTGACGCAGCCGCATTGCGGGGCGTCGATCAGGGGGTCCAAATTTGAAAAAGTACAACAACGCTTCGAACGGCAAAACTTCCTTCGCCGGACTTATGACATAACAGGCCGGAGGTCGCCACCACAACCTCGCAGCAATCTTCTCCGCTGCCGCCTCCCCACTGCTCACTCTCTCGCGATTGATATGGATCTGGCAAACGGAGCATTGCTATGCTTCGGCTCGCTGGCAGACTCTACAAAAAGCGAGGCATTTCCTCGCCAATCGCGTGACCGTATCGCAAGTTTCTCGCCCGCCCCTCTCACGTTTGTCCCGCCCCAGATCCCCCATAGATTGATGAAGATCGCACTCGCATTTTCAGGAGGTGGCGTCCGAGCGACGGTGTTTCACCTAGGTGTACTCGCTCGGCTGGCGCGGCACGATCTGCTCTGCAACGTAAAGATCATCTCCAGTGTTTCAGGCGGCTCGCTGGCGGCAGGACTTGTCTTTGCCTCGGCCGGATACCGCTGGCCCAATAGCGAAGAATATTTGCACGACATCGTGCCAAAATGCTTGTCAGTGCTGACAACGCGAAACGTTCAGCAGACGTACGTACTGAAATCGCTGCTTCGGCCTTGGCGACTCGCCTCGGGCCGAGCCTCGGTGCTAGGCGATGCTCTGGAGAACAAGTGGGGCATTACCGGATCGCTGGCCGATTTGCCAATCGCGCCGAACTGGATCATCAACGCGACCTGCTACCAGACCGGAAAGAACTGGCGATTTCAACGTGACTTGATGGGCGATTACCAAACCAAATACATCACCGATCCCGATTTCCGATTGTCACATGCACTGGCAGCATCCGCGGCAGTCCCCGGTTTGATCGGTCCGCTAATGATCCGATCACGACAACATCAATGGAGTGAATTTCGCGAAGACGATTGGCACACGATCGCTCCTAAATACAAACGTCTGCATCTTTGGGACGGTGGAGTGTATGACAATTTAGGGGTCGAATCACTGTTCAAGCCCGGCGACGGGCTACGCGAAGGGACCGATTTCTTAATCGTTTGCGATGCATCACGCCCACTTTCAACCGAAACAAGGCAATCCCGTTGGCGGCCCGGATATTTAAAGGCATCGATGCGGTTGGTGGATGTTGCGACCGACCAAGTGCGTAGTCTACGGGCGCGGATGCTGATGGAATACTTTAAGCAGAATCCTGGAACCGGAGCCTATCTGCGACTCGGACTGAGGACACAGAAGGTGTATTCGCGAAGCCCCGTTGGCGGCAAACCCGCATTAACCGATAGCGAAGTTCGTTTGGTCTCGCAGCTAGAAACCACGCTGCGACGGCTGACCGATCACGAGTTCAGTTTGCTATTTCGCCACGGCTTCGAAGTCGCCGATGCAACGCTTTCCACCTACGGCCATCAAACGATTGGCCGTGTGCCACGCAAACAAGTGCTCTTCAAAGCAGCCTGAGCAACCGTGATCTTCTCCGATTCGCTTGTAAATGCGAATGTTGTAAATGCTGCTCTCGTCATCACCGATGATGCTATTTTCAACAGCCCAGCAAACGTTAAAGCGACTGAACGCTTCGTGCTTGGACGATCAATCTTTCAGTACCGGTGCTAAATAGATGTTTTTGTATTTGACGGAGGTATGGTCACCCTGCAAATAGATTGGCCCCGGTGCGGCGGCGTTCGTGTAGATGGCTCCCGCGGTCGGGGCGTCGATGGGTTGGTTGTCGATAACTTTGACGCCATTCAGTACGACGGTAACGTGCCGATCGACGAGGGTCAGATCGTACGTTTGCCATTGGCCTCCCGGTTTTCCGGCGTTGCTCGAAGGCGCGATCGCACCGAAGATGGCGCCCACCCCCTGAATGCCTTGCATCCGACTGTCCCGATCGACCACCTGAGCCTCATACATTCCTCGCAGATAAATACCGCTGTTGCGTGCTTCTTCCACCAGGAATTCGATGTGCAACCAAAAGTCTTCAAATTCAGCTTCGGTTCGTAAATTTGCGTACGAACCGGTGGGACTGAAGTCGGTCTTGGTGGTGGTGTTCACCAGCATACCATCGATCACGCTCCAACCATTCGTCTTGTCAGATTCGTGAGTTCGCCAACCGCTCATGTCTTTTCCATTGAAGATCATGTGCGGATACCCAAACCGGACCTTCGATAAGTCGGGTGCCGATGCGGGCATCGGCGGGACTCTGGTTCCTGTAAACGCTTCTCGCTGAGAAGTCCCATCAGCGAGTTGACGCTCAAGGAAACCGTCAAGCTTGCCCTGCTTCAAACCAACGTCCACCTTGATGACCGAAGCTTGCCCATTCTTCTTTTTTGGATTTCTACGAATCTCAAACTTCAATCGCCCCTCTACCTGCTCGGCAGCATAGGGGCCGGTGGGACCAATATACAAACGCATATAGACTTGCGGCTGACCGTCCTGCGGAACCACACGCATCCAGGCCGGCATGCCCGACTCGAGGTCAAGAGACCAATCACCGGTGATCTCTTCAGCCTGCAACGTTGACACAACCAGGCTTGCGCCGACGATCAATGCGGCAAGCCTGCCAAGAATCCAAATGTTAATGCGTGAGAATCGATCAGGCTTCGTCATGATTCGTTGCTCGTGTCGTAAAGAAGATGAATATCGGTTGGACTGGCGGAAAGCGAATCTTGACCGCTAACGCCGGGTCTAAAAGCCGCCACGCTCGCCCACGCAACGAGTGCTAACGCCTTTGAAAGACAGAGTTGCCATTTGCGGTAGTCCACGCGTCCAAGTTTTTGGGATGAAATGAAACGACTTAAAACGCAAGTCTTGTTCGTTTCACTCGTATCAGTCCCGTTCAATTGTTTTGGCCCGTTCAATTGTTTTGGGACGACGCGGTACAGCTAGAGCCATCTTAACAGACCGCGATCTTGAACGTTCCTCTGAAATCCCGAATCGACTTTTTTGGCACTTGCCGCGTGTCACCTATATTTCTTGCACGCTCTCACTCACGGCTTGCTACCGCGATTTCTTTGCTGCCAACGGCGAAAGGCGTACGGTCAGCATGGGATCATCCATTACCCAATCTTTGATGATGAGACGCTGCGAATCAGCGTCCCATCGTAGTGCACTGGCTTGTTCACGAAGCGTCGCATCGGAGACGCTTGGCGTCAATAAATGCGATTCGCCTGGACGCATCTCCAACACCACCTCCGAACCGATTTCGACGCGGAATCCATCCTCATAGAAACGGTCCCGAGGAACAAAAATCACACTGCTGCCCAACGTCGCGTCCGGCTTGAGTCTTATTTCCAAAACGCGATTGGCAAAATCATATCGACAGTCTTTTAAATCGCCCGCAATCGCCAACGGGCGAGGGCGTGCGAGAACGTCTGTGATGAATTTTCGTTCGACGATCCCAACCGGGGTCTTGTCCGAGAAGATAGCCCATGTGAACAGCTCGCGCCGCAGCTTGGACCTCAGTTCCACTCGAGAGCCACAGAACCAAGCCTTGATCGCCCCGATACCGCGGCGGTCCAGTTCCCTAGCCGTCACCTGATAGACGTCCCTGTACCGAGACTGCAGCGTTTCGTCGGTATCCGCTGCGATGTCCGTCGCCGGCCCCCATTCGCCTAGCAGCAGCGGTGCCTGAGAAATTGCGGCTTCGCGTTCATAACGCCGCAGTGTCTTACGCATCCGTTCCAAATTCATTTGATACAGATGGGGTGCATAGATGACGCGGCTCCGTCCGAACGGAACGTTCATCGGCAGAAAAGGCCCCTCACCTGCTCCCGTCTCTCGATACAACGGTTGATAGAGAGCCCATTTATTGGGGCTGATCGCCTGCATCGCGTCAACCATTCGCCGCTGAGTCGGGAGCAACTGTTCGCGAAAGCAACGTTGCAAATTGGGATCCAAGCCGTGTTGAGGTTCATTCAGAATGTCGTAACCGAACACCGACGGGTCGTCTTTGTAGCGAGTCCAAATTTTGCTCCAAGCATGAATCAGTTGGTCCTGAGCGCCGTTCGTGTTTTCGTAGATGGCATCCCACTGCGGATGCCCAAAAGGCCGGATATCATAGACCACCAACTTGAAGATGGACTGCATTCCTGCGGCGCGAGCCAACCGGACCATCTCGTCGAGTTGCTGCAAGTAGGCAGGATCCTCGTCCTTACCTGGCCAGCCGCCCAAACGCCCAAGCGCCGTGCGGATGACTTGAAAGTTGGCCCCCATTTGCACCATCCGCCGATAATCGTCCGCGGTGTAACGAACCGTCCCCTGCAAGTCTTCGGTAATCGTGACAAAGCCCGTCGCAACAATTTGGCGGCCTTGATCATCGCGAATTGCCATCGGCATCGCGACGTCGTCTGCACTGGAGATGCCGAGCGATCGAGTGAACAAAACGAGCAGGATGAGTGTGATTCGAAGTTGCATTCTTATGATTTCGCGATTGCTTGGCCAAAATTTATCCGTAGCCAATGTCCAATGACAGGAGGAAGGGCCGGCGGGTGACCGCGTTTAGCTTATGCAGGTTTCCGATGTCCTGACCCGCTGGTTTTCCGAGACGATTCTTGAGGATTCGTCGGCGATCCGCCAGTGATGGGCTAATACCGTCTTGATTGACATTGTTATGATCGACGGTCAAAAACGCTGCATTTCCAATGAAAAAGCCGAGTTGCGATTTCTCACAACTCGGCTTTAGTGGAGGCGGCGGGAATTGAACCCGCGTCCCGCGATTCCTAACTGCCTTTGCGGTAAGGAACTTACGGAAACGCCAAATTCATTGGCAGGGTATTGGCAGGGATGCAGCGACAGGAATTGTCCACAATTCGCTGCGAATGACAGTGATCTAAACGCGGTGATGGAGGCGTGGCCAATGCTACCCACTGCGACCCGAGAGGGGATCGCTCAATTGTGTCGCTCATTGCTTCAATCCAATGTCCCCTCTGGACGAACGTAACGAGGCTCAGCAAAAGACATCGATTGGCAGAAGAGGACGATGACGTCCAGAGCTTTAGTCGCTTGATCACCACTGACCGACTCTCGCTGTTCATGTTGGTTCGACAATATTTCAAATTGCGAATGTGCTGTTGGCATTACCTATAGCTTAGCTGATCACCACAACCACACACCTAAGTGTCCTATCCAAACCTGAAAACCCCAAAAGCAAAAAATGGCTGCACAAGCAGAACTCAGCGACATCATCGAAAAGCTGACCGCTCACGAAGTGTCCCTCACTATGGAGCTTGACAATCTGTCTGCTCAATCGAAGCGAGTGGGGAAACAGTTGGATCAGATCCAGTCAGCCCTGTCCGCCCTGCGAGATGGGAAGACAAAGGTGAAGTCCTCCCGCGGTGTGGACGCCACAAAGAAGCGAACGGCGACGCCAATCGTTATTCAAGAGATCGCCACAATCGTCCTCGGCAAGCATGATTCCTTGCCCTTCGATCAACTGCTGGGCCATGCCAAATCGGAACTTCTCGCCCGCGGACTTTCACGAGTCGGTGCCAAATCGATGCTGAGCGATGCAATCAAGAATCCCGCCTTCAAAATCAATCCGGACGAGACTGTTTCTACCGCGTAGCCTCAAGGCTCAAGAAACTCCCATAGCAGTCACCTGAGCGTCTTCAACCATCGACGCGGCTACAGCACATTTTGGCGTCGTATGCACGGTCGAGCGAAATTTTTTGATCCAAAGGAAACGGTGCGTCCGACGTAGCGGCACAGGCTGTGGTCTCAACGCAAACCGGACCTTAGATTTATCAAGTTCGCTGGCATTAGCGGTGGAGCAACAGATGTAGTTATCCGGTTATTTTACCCATGTCACATTCAAGATTGACGCGGAAATCACCTACGATGTATGCTCTGCTTGTATTGGAGTCCCCTGCAGGAGAGGTAAATGAGCAAAGCTAGGAAGGAATCCCCGCCACCCCCCCCACAAACCGAGCTAGAGCGGAAGCAGCGTTTGCTGACAGAGAAACTGGCCCGTTGGTGGAATCACAACGGTGAGCAATCCGCACCATCCAAACCTTCAAGTGAAGCAGAACCAAAGCTCCCACCCAAAAGGGCCGCCTAGATCGCGTTCATCACAAATCCCGGCGGCTTTCATAGAGTTCAGCGATTCCGGCCTGGTTTACGATAAGCTGCATCAAGATCGCAAACCTACGAACGAGGGAGTTCATCACAGCGACTTGCTCGGAGTTAGGTTCCGACTGAAGCAAGAGAAAAACGGTAAACACTTCAATTAAGTTATTTCCGTCTGAACCCATGACAGGTGTAGCCAAGACGGCCCCCAACTCAGATTGTTGTGCCCACGCTTTTGCTTGATCATCGAAGTCGATTCTTGGAAACACGATCAACTTCTTGAAATCGCCCAACTGCTCCAACAGAATCCCAAACAAATTTGGTGGCGGATCATCAAACCCCTGGAAGAATTGCACCTCCTCCATTCCAAGGCCAGCAGCGCAAATTAGCGGCGCCTCGTAGGGATCCATTTGCAGGATGACTTCACGGAAACTCTGCACCAACTCCGTGGTCGTTTGACGTGCCCAATGGGCATCCCGCTTTGACGTATTGCATGCAGCAAGCAGTGTCTGTTCCAGTTCTGTGACCTGCTCGTGAAACAAGAGCGATTTTTCGGCAAGTGATGGTTCTGCATCTTTCTTCACAGAGCCAAACCAGCGATGGCAAAAGCCGTCAATGTAATCAGTCCACCTAGTGCGCTTTTTGTCGAACTCCCAGACTTGATCAGTGTGACCATCAACCTGAAATGTGCGTCGCTTGACGGATCCGTTGTCCCAGTAAACGTAGACCTCTGAAAACGCCTTGATCCAGTACTCGCCCGTCGTGTCCGTCTGACGAAGGTGCTTAATAAACTTAACAAGTCGTCCAGCCGTATTGAAAACGGCTTCGTAGTAGGTTGCGAGTCTCTTTGCGTCGCGAAGCGAAACCTCATCCTGTGGTACGACTGGGTGCTTGTAGCCAGCGAAGCTGCGGAAATACTTGGTTCGTGAGTGCTCTTGATCAATCATAGTTTTACTCGCTGAACACTCTTGGAGACAATTAGTTCGCAGTGCTGCAGTGCAGCACGTTGAAAGTTGTGGCAATTTTGTCCCCAGCCAATAAACCACTGCCACGAACCATGGTAGTTCAGGGCGAAGTACCGCAGGCAGTCTGCAATTTGCTTGTCTGTCCGGACATCGTCAACCTTCACCAACGGAAAGAACTCCTCGTCCGCAGACTCAGCGTGGTGCGGGTCCCGGTAGGGATTGTTTTTCGAACGTCCACCATTCAAACAACCTTCAACACCAAGAAAGACTTTAGGGTAAGACAGAACTTCGGCGGGCCACCAGCCGAAACTTTCCGACATCGGAGTTGTGGGATCTCCAATTTCAAACCACCAGTGCCCCGCCTTGTCATCGGTTCCAGGACGAATGTGAATCCGCTTGAATCGGATGCATTTGACTTCTCGAAAGCTCAATTGCTCAGTTCCTGGCCTTGAAAGCCCCAAAATTAGTATTTAGATGACAAATGATAGCGTGTCCTTAGAATGGAGGGGAACAGACGTATTTTTTCGATACACGGAAGCAGATAAGTCACGGATATGACCGCAAAACAGACCGAAAAAGATTTACATTTACCCGCTGTCTGGGCAAAAACAGTAAGCACATCTATTGGAGTCATCCTACATCTATTGCGTCCCGCATTATCAGCGGAAGTGACTGAAATCGATGAGGTTCAGGTCTCGCCCAAGAAGGCGGAACACCTAAGTGTCCTGTCCACAGGCGAACGAGTAGTTATCACTGACCGGCCAAACTGCCCGATTCCATTGAATGCCGAGGCCGTTCTGCTGCGAAAGCCTAATGGTTCCGAAAAATGGCTCTATCATACCGCGATAGATGATCACAATGACGCATTAAAAACGAGTGGACTCGGCGGCCTGAAGCGACAGTTCACCCGGCATTGGCGAGATTCGGTGCGTTTCCGCGCTGAGTGCACAGACTCGACTGGAAATCTGTCTGCGTCAGGTCTCCGTCCGCCCCAAATTGGTGCCCTACATGCCATCGGCTCTCATTGGAGCCTGCACCATCATGCTGCCACCATTGTCATGCCAACTGGAACCGGCAAGACTGAAACGATGCTCGCTGCATTAGCGGCATTCGTAGACGGAACCATGCTGGTGGTCGTTCCCAATGGTCCGCTCAAAGCCCAAACGATTCGGAAATTCACGACCTTCGGGTTGCTGCGTGAACTGGGGGTTTTGCCTGCGGATGCCCCCAATCCCATCGTTGGCGTCATCAACAAACGACCTCGTACGGTTGCCGATCTGGAGCCCTACAAAGGTTGCCATGTCATCGTGACAACCATGTCTGCGGTGGCTCAAGGCACAGCGACTGCCGTGATCGATGCGCTTGCTACGATCACCGACACACTCGTCGTCGACGAAGCTCATCACATTGCGGCTGGCTCATGGTCCGCATTTCGCGAGTCATTTCGCGACAAGAAGATTCTGCAGTTCACAGCAACTCCATTTAGACGTGACGGTGAACTGGTAGACGGGGAAGTCATCTACTCCTATCCCTTGCGACGGGCACAAACCGATGGTTACTTCAAGCCAATCACATTCAATGCCGTCCACGAGATCGATCCTGAAGAGGCGGATGAAGCCGTTGCGAAGCAGGCGATCTCGCAACTCAAGGATGACCTGACTGCAGGCTGGAACCACTTGTTGATGGCGCGGTGCAAGGAAATCGAACGCGCGATCGAGATTCACAATCTCTACTGCAAGCTTGCACCCGAATACAATCCGGTTCTGGTTCACTCCAAGGAACATGAATCCAATACCAACCTCGCGAGATTGCGGTCCGGCGAAAGTCGTATCGTAGTTTGCGTCGACATGTTAGGCGAGGGATTCGACCTGCCCGAACTGAAAATTGCAGCCGTTCACGACACCCACAAGAGCCTTGCCGTCTTGCTTCAATTCACCGGACGATTCACACGCTCCAATGGTGGATACATTGGTGATGCAACTGTCGTCGCGAATGTTGCGGATAATCGAGTCTCTGACGCATTGGAGCGGCTCTATATCGAAGACGCCGATTGGAACCAACTGCTCAGCGAGTTCAGCTCTCAGGCGGTCAAGGAACATTCGCTATTAATCGACTTTTTGAGCAAGTCGGTGCGATTGGACGATCGTGACAACGATAGCATTCAAATATCTCACCAGCTGTTGCGACCAAAGTTCAGTGCTGTTGTCTACAAATGCGCTTCCTTTAGGCCTATGAAATTTCACGAAGCGTTAATTAAGGACACGGCGGTTCACTCCGTTTGGCTTAACAACGACACAAACACACTCTACTTCGTCACCCGGCGCGAGCCACCGGTCGGTTGGACACGGTCCAAAGAAATCTTCGATCGACAGTGGGACTTGTTTGTCATTCACTACGACCCTAGCCGCAAACTGCTATTCGTCAATTCGACTGACAAGAGTTCAGTTCACGTCACCATTGCCGAAGCCATTGGCGGCGATTCTACACAGTTGATCAAAGGAGACGCCGTATTTAGGACGCTTGGAAACGTCAGCCGTTTGCGATTCCAGAATGTTGGTGTCCGAAAATTCGGTCGCCGCAACCTACGATACGCCAAGTACAACGGCGGCGATGTCAAAGAAGCATTGACGTTGGCACAGACGTCTGGTTCCCTGAAGTCTGACTTGTCAGGAACAGGATTCGAAAACGGTTGCCCCGTCACCATCGGATGCTCGATCAAAGGCCGAGTATGGTCAATGGCAAAGGGCAGTGTACGCGGACTGCTCGATTGGTGCGAAATCATCGGCGCGAAAATCTCGGACGAGACGATAGACACCACAAAGATCATCGAAAACGTCTTGATCCCAGACGAGGTTGACAAGTTTCCAAATGCTATCGTGCTATCCATCGATTGGCCACTCGAATTGCTCAAGCAATCCGAAGACAAAGTGATGCTTAATTGGGACAAGGACGAAGCTCCCATTACCTTGTTTGAACTGAAAGTAAATTGCCAAACCGCCAGCGGCAACAAATTGCCGTTCCAAGTCACGAGCGAGGACCAGACTTGCGAATTGGAGCTATCGTTGGGCGGGACCAGAGGCTTTGAAGTCAAGCAGATCGCTGGTCCGCAATTCACCATCAAAGCGGGTCGAATTGAAACGAGCCTTGCAATCTACTTGTCCGACTGTCCGCCGTTGATCAAATTTGCCGACATGTCTGAGCTAGACGGAAACTTGCTCGTCCATCCACAAGACATTCGCGACTTGGTGATCCCGCCAGAGCGGTTCGAGCCCTGGGACTGGACCGGAGTCGACATCACCGCCGAATCGATCTGGAAAGGAAAGCACAAACGCACCAACTCGATACAAAGTCACGTAGCCATACAATACGAACAAGCTGGTTTCTCAGTCATCTTCGATGACGACTGCAAGGGCGAGGCCGCTGATCTCGTTTGCCTGAAAGATGAAACCGATCACATTCGGCTATCTCTCGTTCACTGCAAGTTCACATCCAGCGATGAAGCCGGTAAGCGATTAAGCGACATTGTCGAAGTCTGCTCGCAGGCGGTCCGTTCAGCTAAGTGGAAGTGGCGATTCCGCGAACTCTGTCGTCATTTACTATCGCGTGAGAAACGACTGAAGAAACCGTATCGCCCAACGCGGTTTATCAAAGGAGACACAAAGGAATTAAATCGCTTCCTTCAGCTCAGCCGTTTCAAGGATTTGACGGTTGAGTTCGTGATCGCTCAGCCAGGGCTCTCGCAAGCAAATTGCTCAACTGAGCAGTCAGCCGTGCTTGCAGCCGCCGATAGTTTCCTGCTGGAGACCGTAGGGGCGAAAATTGAGATCATTTGTAGCCAATAACGGTTGGTGGCAGTTCTGGTGATGATGTCTTGTGGGATTCATCAAGGAAAAATATGAAGTAGATGCGTCGGGTTGACCATCATCTGATGCGTTTCAGTATCCAGCAAGCCAGACGCTTGCTACGTGCTTTGATTGGGAGAAGAAAAAGTACGCGGACAGTTTTCGGTTTCCAATATTGGGGGACTGAAACGCTCCGTTGTCATCGACGTCACCCAATTACCGGTTCGGCCAACACGCTCCGGTTTCATCGACCGGAGCAGCTAACGATGAAGTAAAATCCGCTGACGATGAACAATCCGTTATCCCCGAGACTTTCGATTTCGGCGCGGAGGTGTGTTACGCCCGCGCGAACAACATACATTGTGGAATTGCCGGTAGTTCTAACAATGGATGGGTCCCTCTGAGCATTCCGGAAAGGATCGGTTCAGGTCTCTTTTAGCAAGCCAATGCAGACTTTGACGATCGTCCCATGTGCAAGATCACTCTGAGCCCGTCAGGGAATCTTGCCTCGGCGGCAGGTGATCGTGCAGGTGAGGGGAGAGCATCGTAACGCGGCGGTTTCATTCGCCTTCGTCGGCTGTCATCCATCGTGGCCA
This sequence comes from Novipirellula rosea, assembly GCF_039541335.1. Classification (NCBI taxonomy): domain Bacteria; kingdom Pseudomonadati; phylum Planctomycetota; class Planctomycetia; order Pirellulales; family Pirellulaceae; genus Novipirellula; species Novipirellula rosea. Next base: position 107,183 of record NZ_BAABGA010000107.1, read on the forward strand.
AGGGCCTGCCGGCCTCCGCGGGGCGAGCCCCGATGGATGACAGCCGACGAAGGCAGGTGAATCAATTCTTATTTGCAACATCTTGCAATCAAGCAGACATAACGCTTTTAAACTGGGACTCACATGCGGTGAATCGCTGACGTTAGGACTCAACGTGAACCTCGACTGCTCTTTCTCTCTTTCTTTTGTGTAGACGTCTAACTTCCGATTCTCGTTGGCATGCGTTGCTTGCCCAGCTCACACGCAAGGCAACGAGGATTGGTGGTGCATCCTTAAAAGGTTTTCTTATGTTTTAACACTTTCGAAAGAGAATGAAAAAATGACGAATTTAAAGAGAGCATCCTATCAACTGTTCTCGCGACCCGAGGATGAGCGATTTCCAAACTTTGAGTCCCTATACGATCATTGCGCGTCCGCCCAAAAGGATTCGCAGGTCCACTGGAAATCACCTGCGCAGGTGATTCCGGTTGAAATGCAGGGCAACCTTGGGTTAAAGCTTACAGGCGACTACGGTTACACGCTCAATGATTGGTCGTTCGGTCAAGCCTGTTCCATCGCTTCCATTAACAAAGAAACGGTCAACCGGCTCAGCACCGAAACCGCTGTCCAAGTGTTGCTTGAAACGATGCCAGCAGGGGAAAAGCCCATGCAAGTCCTGACGAAGGATGGAAAAGTACGTTCGATTCACGGCGCTTCGTACACTCGACTTTATGATTGCGATGTCTTGGACATCGTGATGGACGAGGCTTCCGATTTCACGCCTCCACCGGTCGGCTTCAACGGTGCTACGGGCCTGTATGCGGGTGAACAAGACATGTTCGCCTTTATGGTCGACAATGGGTCGTGGGTTGACATCGACGGTGAACAGTTCGCTCCCGGATTCTTCATTTGGAATAGTGAAGTGGGCCGACGAACCGTTGGAATTGAAACGTTTTGGTTCCAACGAATCTGTGGAAACCACATCGTGTGGGAAGCAACGGAGGTCGTCTCCTATAAGCGGAAGCATACGGCGAACGTCGCCGACGCGCTCGGCGAAATGAGATTGATCTTGCGTCAGCTCGTTGACAAGCGAGATCAACGCAAAGATGCCTTCGCCCACGCGATTAAGCAATCGATGAACACGTCACTGGGATCGACACCCGAGGACGCGGCCAAAGCACTTACGGGTTTCGGAATCGGCGTCGGTCATATCAAGACCGCCATTGAAACGATGTCCACGCAAAGTGGGGGTTTCACCGTATTTGGAGCAGTCGATGCGCTCACTCGCATCTCTCGGCAAATCGCAAACGCCGGAGAGCGTGCAGCCTACGACTCGAAAATCGGCACAATTCTCTCGCTTGCTTCGTGATTAACCATGGATCCGCAAGCAACCTGGGAATCGATGATCGCTGCCATTGTGGACAACGATCTTGAAGCGGCAGCCGACTTAGCAAGCTGCCTAATGGAGTGGCTGGACCGTGGCGGATTTTCTCCCACGGCTTTGCCGCAATTCGGTCATGTCGAAAACGACAGAACCAAGGCGGTGTATTTGATTAACCGCAGCATCGTACTTCACGTATGTGCGGCCGTTCGCACATAACATCCCGTTTCTATCTCATTCGGAGAAAATGCAATCATGGCACAACAAACTGCCAAATCGCCCGTCAAAGGTCCCGTTCATGAAGTCCGCTTGGGACGCATCAAGGCGACAATCTGGGAAAACGAGACTCGCGAAGGCATTCGCCACAATGTCTCTCTAACTCGGATCTACAAAGACGGGGATACGTGGAAAGACTCGTCTAGCTTCGGCCGTGACGACCTCCCGCTCGTTGCCAAAGTCGCTGACCTCGCTCATACCTGGGTCTACGAGCACGGCAAAACAACGGCGTCTGTCACACCGAGCGAGAGTACTCAGTTCTAACGAACTCAGAAATTCGTTGAGAGACTGCCAACTGGGAAACAAGGCCGGCAACAGCCTGTTCCAACCGTAGGTTCGATGCACCACCGAACCTACACAAAATCGAATCAAGAACTTTTGGGCGTCACTAGTTGCTTTGAAGGTGCGATGTGTAGCGCGAGTGAATCTTCAACGCCGGGACTCTCGTTGTCGCTCGCCAAGACTCGACCGCGAGTTTCGCCTTCCAGCGTGAACAGACCTAGGGCAGTATCCAACAGGAAACCATAATTTAAGAGCTCAATCTCGTTCAGGGCTCGGCAGCCAGCCGATACATTTCACCCTCACTACCTTTCTATTTACGCTTCAATCAACCATTTCAGCTCATGATGCCTATAGATTGACTGCAAAACTCGATACTGAGCCTGTGGCTAGCAGTTACTCAGACGGGATTCACCCGCTAGTCTTCAATACCTTGTCAGTCCGCACATGCACGCATTTGGTCGCCGGAACTGCACTGGTGTCCTGGCTCGAATCAGAGTCTGTTGCAATTCCGTGCACCATTGATTGAACTAGTGTTTCAGATCTGCTTTCTTCGCTAGTGAGAGCAACGATTTCGCAGCCAAAACCTGATACTCAGAACTCAACAACCGCTTGAGACGAACCAGGTCGTCAGCTTCCGCGTGAGTAATCATTAGCAAAATGGCCAGTTCCTTGTCGGAATCTTCCGACATCTCCGTATCCGTGGCGTCGGTTAACCTTGTGAGTTTCGGAATGCCAAGAGCGTACAACCACAGGTCACCGTTGGCATCGGAAAACACGATCGTCTCACCATTCGGAGATACGTCGAAGGAAACGTTTCCATGCTCGATGGTGCTTGATGCCGGGCAACCGGCAAGCTGCACTGAGTATAGAGCTAAGGAGACCAGAATGAAGTGTCGCATTGGCAAATTTCGGATCCTGTATCCGAACAACAGAACGCCTGCCGTAACCGGGCACGAACGGAAGACATTGATTTAAGTTGCCGCGTGATTGAGTGCTCCGGTGCAGTACGCCCAGCATGGGCGTGATCTTGTGGGGTGCAAGTCCCCTGTACTTAGTTCCGGTTTCTTTTATGGAGTCAGTATACCAAATGAAATTCTAACGAAAGAACAGTACGAGGCGAGGGCAACCGCGGGGAGGTGACGATCCGTGGGAAGGCAGCCTGCGAATGTGACCGTAAATCTGGCTAGCCGCCGAGAACAGCTTCGATCGGGCAATAACCGAATCGGACGAGCTTCAAAGCTAAAACCGTCGTCAGACACATTCACGCCAAGACCCGCCAGGCTACGAACAGAAACCCGATAGGAGGCCGACGTCTATAGGTGAGCAGGCTGCTGACTGCGAAACCGAACCGGAAGAACTAGCGTAGGTAGATCGGGAGCTTGGGCGGGGACAGATCACGATCCCTTATCTGGGGAGAACTCCAGGCGTACCCGTGAGTAGGGCTTGCCCGAAAGGCGGGGCGGAATGCGGTAACGCATGACGTGCCTGGAGAATGCAGCAGAAGTTGTAGTACCGATCCGCCAAAATCCAATGGCGGCGGGAAGAACCGAACGTCAACAGTCAAGGAACGAACCACCGATGACCTCAGAGAATCCGAACGCAGAGCAACTCGTCTTCGACTTTGTCGAACCGGATCACGCTGCGCCAAACATCCAGACGGATGATTCGGATCTGGCGGTCATCGAGAAGTCAGCCTTGGGCGATGATGCTCACAATCTGATGGAAGCGATTGTCGATGAAGTCAACATGGAAATGGCTTGGGCAAGAGTGAAGGCCAACCGTGGAGCCCCTGGGCCCGACGGACTTACGGTCGACGACTTTCCCGAGTGGTTTGCACCGCGTTGGCAAAACATTCGTCGACAACTACTCGATGGAACCTATCGTCCGGAACCTGTCCGGCGGGTGGCCATCCTCAAGCCCGATGGCGGCACGAGAGAGCTCGGAATTCCAAACTTGCTCGAACGCGTCATCCAAACCGCCATTGTGTTAGTCCTCACGCCGATCTTCGATCCGGGATTCTCTGAATCAAGTTTCGGTTATCGACCTTATCGCTCGGCGCAAGATGCAGCCAAGCAGGTACAGAAGATCATTCGCAGCGGTCGACGTCGATGCGTCGATATGGATCTGTCAAAGTTCTTTGATCGAGTCCAGCATGACGTGTTAATGGCACGCGTGAGCCGCAAGGTTCACGACAAGCGACTGCTCAAACTGATCGGACGCTACCTGCGAGCCGGAGTGATGATCGATGGGTTATGTCAACCTAGCGAAGCAGGAACGATGCAAGGAGGTCCGTTGTCACCACTCCTTTCCAACATCTATTTGGATGATCTGGACAAGGAACTGGAGCGGCGTGGATTGCCTTTCGTGCGGTATGCGGACGACTTCGTGATCTTCACCAAGTCGGATGTTGCTGCGCATCGTGTTTACGCGAGCGTTGAGCGATTTCTGACGCTGACGTTGAAACTGCAAGTCAATCACGACAAGAGCAGCGTCTGTAAGACGCAAGAGCTTGAGTACGTGGGCTACGAATTCCGTGGCTTTGGCGGACAGTTTCGCGTGAGTCGAAAGAAGCTCGACGCATTCAAACGGCGCGTCTCGGAGATCTTTCGTAGAAACCGAGGTGTGTCGATGAAGAAGCGTTTCGCGGAGTTCCGTTCTTACGCAATTGGTTGGCTTGGGTATTTCCAGTTAGATCAAGTCAAGACAACATTCAGTACGCTCGACAAGTGGCTTCGGCGACGGGTTCGAGCTTGTTACTGGAAGCAGTGGAAGAAGTCGAAAACTCGGCTTCGCAACCTGATGTCCTTGGGCTTGTCGTACCGGGAAGCTCGTCCGTTCGCGTTTAGCGGCAAAGGCCCATGGCGTCTTTCCAAGACGTCGGGAGTCCAGCGTGCGTTATCGAACGAGTATCTCAAAAGTGAGGGCTTACTGAGTCTACTAGAGCGTTGGCAACAGCTTGCATCCTCGCGGCGAATCGCCTAGTGCGGACCCGCATGCTAGGTGATGTGGGAGGGGCCCCGGAGCAATCCGGGCCCCTATCCCGATCATCCTTGTTCTGTTGCGGTCACTGGTCGACGCTAAACAGCACCGAGCGATTGGCAGTCGCCGCCCGACTGAAGAGATCGCGAAGTGCAGTAAAGTACGACCAAGTATATTTGAAATCCTCGTCGGACAACGGCACGCCATAGTCTTGTTGGTCGATGGCGTTGTAGCGAGTTCGGAATTCTGATTCGCTGAGCGGTGCAATTGCCTCAGAGACTTGTTTGACGTTCGGAGCATCAACGAAGGAGACAATGTAGTCGTCGCCGACGTACACCCGCGATCCGTTGAGGACGCACCAGTGAAATGGCGTTGAATCATCATCTGAGAGCGTCCCGTCGGTGAGACAGCGATGAATTGTGTCCCATGCTTTGTCAGTTTCGCATAGCCATTCAGTGTCCCATTGCTCTTCGATGTCCTCTTGAATGAAGCTGATGACGTCGCCCTGCGATTCAACGATCGCAAGTAGTTGCTCCCGTTGTTCGTCGGTCAGTGCGAAATGGACACCACGGCAGGCCATCAGAATTCCTATAGCAACAGAACGAATTGCGATAACCGAGTCGCGGGAATTGATTGTCCAGTGCCAAGTCGCCCGGCTACCGCGACTTCGGTTGATCGCATGGTTCGCCATCGATGCTCGTAACGACACCGACGATACGTGACCTGAATGTGTTGAAGTCTAGTGCGTAAACGACGGGGAAAACTTTTGTTTCTCCGGACTCGCTGGGGATTGCAATAAAGCGTCCAGTTTCATACGCGGTCATCGTCCACTCCTCGCCATCTAGACTTTCAGGTTTGGATGGCATTGCGTTTGTTCGTATTGGGACCGCTGTGTGATCGCTTGTGGGCCACTTCAGAAACTCTGCTTCGATCTGGTCATGCCCAAACTCAACGCTCTCGGCGAGTTGTTTTCCGTCTACCTCAAAAACGACAAATCGAACAGGGGATCGCATGTAATTTGGCACACGCGACACTTCTTGCACTTTCCAGCGACCACGTAATTGAAGTTTCGTCGCGAGCGGTTTACCCAGCCGTCCTACGAGAGTGACTGATTTCCCAATTTTATTCCCTATGTCATCGACGCGTATCACAACGTGCGGAATCGGCGACGGTTGTGGCGAGACGACGGGCGTGACCGGAACAGGTCTCATTTTGCTCGCTTCCGGTGGGCTCGTCGAAGGCGGTTCCGCACCTGCGATATTGCTCACTACATTTGCAAGCGATGCTAGAAGCAAGCAAACCATAAGTTGTCTCATAAATTGCTCCGACCGGGCGAACGACAGTCATCACCGAGAACCGCCAATGTGTTTTCCATTAGTAAACGCGCCAAGCGGTCCTTCGGTGGATGACATGGTTATCCCTCGTTTTCTGCAGACCCATCGTCGGGATTGAAGGTGTATACGTTCTCGCCCAACTGCATCACGGTGGGAATTCCCATCTCGATCAATTGCATTGCGAAGTTCTCGATCGGAGGAGTTGTTGCTGGATTGTAGCCAACGTAAACATCGATACGACCGTAAAATTGAAGGTGCACCACGAACAGTCCGAACTGATCCGCATCAGTGAACTGATACGTGAATATATCGGGATTTGAGCCGTGCCTTGGCGTTCCTTCCAACTCTTGAGCGACTTTGTCGTGGATAAACCGTTGGAATTCGGCCGCGTTGTGATCGCGTATGCTCGTGTAGCCTAAAATGGTCCGAGTCGATCCGTCAAAGCGCTCTCCGAATTGATCGAAATACAGCTCGCGCGCGATGTGATCGAAGCAGTTGTGCAGCCTCTCGTAATCTGGAGTTGACCAGATCACATCGATGAACTGATTCGGGCCGAATTCGATCCACTCCAAACGTGGGTCAATCATTGTGCGCTCAAGCAACTTGAAAGAGGTGCGATATATCGCACGATTCACCTTGGTGAATTTATGTTTGTAACCAATGGAATTGTTTCCAATGATGCCAGCAAGGCTTACGAGCAAGAATTCGTCTTCAGACGACTTGGCGGTGTTGTGTTGGTCACAAGATGGGACGGTAATGAGTTGGGTCCGGTAGTCTCCATCGACGTCTTTTGACTCGGGGAACAGACATTTCGGTGGGACGTGTTCCTGGGACGTACTGACCTGCTCACACATGTAGCAAGTCTCTTGCGAAGACATCGTGGCACTCCGTTTGTTCAAGCCAGTTTGATATTCAACCAGTGGACGTTCGCACGAAGGAGAAGGTTCGCTGATTGGGGTAACGATGTAATTATTACCGGTTGGCGGGGTGATAATATGATTTCTGGGTTGTTATCGCCGGTTGCACCTTCGGTACGGTCGGTGACACTGCTGGTGTTATCGCCGGGTTGGGAGGACTTATCGCCGGTTGCTTCAGCCCCGATGATTATCGGCGAAGCCGCACCCAAGGTCAAACAATATTGACGTAAACATTCATGCGTTGAACGCTTTGACATCGCTGGAGTAGTGTTATGAAATCAATCCAGGAGAGTTGTGATCGCTCCGTTGGGGCGCGAGGGTATGGCTGGATTGCCGGTGACGAGTGCGGAGAGCGGTCTATTAACGAAATAGTGCACCAAAAAACCGTGAGGTAAGGAATGTCTACTGCTAGGACGATACCACTCGAATGCAACGCGAGCGGTTGGAATGTGTTTGCCTTGCCGTTTTCTTAACAACATTCGCGGATCGATAAAACGTCTCCCGTTCCGTCACCGTGGATAATGTGATCCAGTACTGTGATTCCGAGCAACTTTCCAGCTTCGGTCAGTCTGTTCGTGACTTCGTGATCTTCGCGACTCGGCGTCGTGTTTCCGGAAGGATGATTGTGTGACAACACAACCGCAGATGAACCTTCAATGAATGCGGGTTTGAATACTTCACGTGGATGAACGAGTGACGCGTCCAATGTACCAACGGTAACAATCACGACGCATTGAACTCGGTGTTTTGTATCGAGACACGCGACCACAAACTTCTCTTGATCGTTTGCGGGATTGTCGGCCCAATAGCCCTTGAAGAACGCCATGGCATCTTGTGTACTCGTCAAGCATGGCCTGCTTTGCAGTGATCCTTCGTATATGAGAGACACCCTTTTGACGGATGCATACTGATTACGTATTGCATTTGAAGATGCCACCTGGTTTGCTGGCGAACTCTCGATGACCCGTTGTTCCTTTGGAGCTTCAAAAAGCAACGACAACTGCACTGCTTTCTTCAAAACGGCTGGACCGATTGGTTCTGAGTATTCAGGAACAGTCGATGGAGTTTGAGAAGTTTTCTTCATCACCTGCGACCTACAACATGTAGCGGAGAGGGAAAGAAAACCGTAGGTTGAACCTTTTGAGGTGCACACTATCGGTTACGGCTCAGCACTTACCGCTAAGCCGTATCGACAGGTATCACGTCTGCTCGAAGATTTTATGTCGCATGCAAATTTGTAAAGAACGGATGATGTGGCTGCGGCGTTGGCTGTGATCACGAGTCGCTTCAAACTCCATGCGGAAGTCGCCGGCAGTGATCACGCGTCACCAAACGTCAGAGGAAGTCCAAAAGATTTCCGACCAATTTCGTATCACATCCTGCGAATGAGCGCAAGCAATCGATTAGAACGAACGTTCTAATCCGCTTCAAAATAGTCGGATTTTTGGAATGATCTTTATGCTTGATAAAGGACGTTATCATGCGCTATAAGGAAAGCAGGGGATCGCGGGAATCCCCGTTAATTCTAGCATGGAGGTAGTCAAGAATGGAGTCACACAACGAATCGAAGATTGTACTAATCGCGGAGACTTTTCCGTCGCTCACGAACGCCGATGGCGTATCGCCATGGAATCCAAATCGGCTCGACGTTTGGGCGAGCGAGCTTGGTCGGACTGACGTCGCTGTTCATTCAGCTCGATTCCTGTTGCGGCTTTGGAATTCAGACTGTGATTGGGAGTGCGGTCGATTCGACGCCCAGGCCGCAATTCGAAGCTGGGATCGCGTTCACCGCCGAGCTTTTCTTGATGTGGCAACTGAAAATTTATTGCTCGCGACTTAACTCGAATCACGATGACTGAAACTAAGCTTCCGTCAATCAAACTCGATACAACCATTTCAACAACAAACGCCAAGCAAGTTCCAGCGATCATTGGGCGAGCTGGAGCTGGAGCAAAATTCGCCTGGGATGAGTTCTTCTTTGCCAAAGTGCGGAGCCCCCACACTCGGCGAGCCTATTTGCGATCGATCAATCGGTTTCTTGGATGGTGCGATGAGCAATCCCTCGAACTGAAACACGTCTCCCCTGCCGACGTTGGTCAATTCATGGACTCCCTCGACCTAGCTGTGTCGAGTAAGAAACAATCACTTGCTGCGATAAGACATTTCTTTGACGGCATGGTCAATCGCCATGCGGTGATACTAAATCCTGCCGCATCAGTTCGCGGTGAACGATACTCCGTTGTCGAAGGCAAGACACCCGAGATCACCGTCAAGCAAGCAAGAGTCCTGCTCCAATCGATCGATGCGACCGATGTGGTTGGATTACGCGACAAGGCAATCATTTCAATCCTTATTTATACCGCCGCACGCGTCGGTGCCGTTTCGAAGCTCCGGGTTAAAAATCTTTACGACAGCGGCGACCAATACTGCTTGCACTTTGACGACAAAGGCGGCAAGTCTCGCGAAATCCCCGTCCGACATGACCTTCAGAACCTGCTGTTCGCCTACTTGCAGCGTGCTGACCTGCAGCTCGGTCACAACGACACCCGCCCTCTTTTTACGACTTGCATGCGCAAAACAAAAGAACTCACGATGCGTCCGATGACCGCTGGCGACATCGGACGCATGGTTAAGAGACGCATGGCCGCATGCGGTCTGCCGAGGCGATTATCCCCGCACTCATTCCGAGTAACGACCATTACCGATCTGCTCGAACAAGGAGTTCCGCTAGAAGATGTTCAAAACTTGGCTGGTCACGCCGACCCAAGAACAACTCGACTCTATGATCGGCGAAAGAAGAAAATTACCAGAAATATCGTCGAACGGATTTCTGTTTAGCACTATGCCACCAGAAAGACGCACAAGATCGTTCGAGTTTAACGTCGGGTTTGACAATTCCTTGGACTTGCAAATTTTGAGTGAGAGGTCAATATTGTTACAGCGTAATGCCTCGGATTAAGATCCGGCACATCCAATAACGTAAACGTGATCTCGATACTTACGTTAGGCGTTGAAACACGATATCGATAGTTCAACAACAGCAGACCGAAGTCTGTCCTCACCGGGAAACTTGATCAATTCGCAATTGCTGGGCTGACTGATTCGAGGTTCATTGTGTTTTCCTTTTTCGACTGAATATCGTCGTCTAAGCGTCGCAAGCGAACCAACGAACGAGATAGATGCCTATCTCGCACTCATTCATCGTAAGGTACGGCAAACACAAAACATGATGTCGCATTAAATTCAACGGTCAAGCGACAGAAAAGGATGTAGTGATTCGCAAATCACGTCTTGAGCATATGAGTTCCAAACTCATTGGAAGCAGTACTGATTGCAAATCATACGGAATCTCACGTCCGAAAAGATGGTTGCATCAAATCGCTTGACCAGCGAGCGTAGACCGAATACACCGGCGTGCCTGCGCGCAAGTCGGCTGGTAAACAATTTTAGGAAACTAACAAGCAAAGCCGGTATACATTTCCGTTCCCATCAGGATACAACCCTTCCCCGGAAAAAGCCCTCATCAATAACCACGTCGGAATTCAGGTCTGATAAGATCTTGCGGATGGACGATTGCGGTTTCGATCTGCCATTAACAAACCAGTTTCAAGCCAACGTTTCGGAAACTCTGATGTCAATATTCGTCTTCCTTACTGAACAAGTGAAAACTGATGCTCGTCGCCACGGAATTGATCCTCAGCAATTGGAGGTATTTCAGTCAGAAGTGGAGAAATCGCAAGCTTTAGAACGATTTGGACGACACAATCCATCACCGTGTTTAGTTCGAAAAAAGGGATACGGAAAACGCAACCGGCTGATCGCGATCCGAAAGTCGGTCGACGAACACACGATTGCAGTGCTGCTACGCATCCTCATCAAAGGCACCAATGAGTACCAGACGACATTCATGCATGACCCCGCTGGGTATGTGATGTCACAATACAACAGTCTGTTGACGGACGAACAGCTCTCGGCATGGGTTGATGAGCGAACTCGGGTCAATCCACCTCCAGCGCCACCGGTCATTTCAGCCGCTGAGCTGGATTTCCTTTGGTCACCTGCTTATCCACAGCCTGACCAGGACGTCATGGTTTGCGAGACTCATGAGTTTGTAAACGACCTGGCAGTCGAAGCAATTAACCAGCAGCAAGTTCGTATTCCGGGAATGATCTTACAGGGATTGCATTCGACCGAACACGAAGTTGTCTATGTCAGATCAAAAGAAGACAATCAACTTGGCATGCTTTGCTTCCGCTCCCCAGAAACAAATCAGTGCATTTTAATTCGGTTGTTCTACCGAGCATCTGAGAGCGATGTTCAAGACGAGATGACTTGCTGGCAGGAGTTGCTGGGACATTCCGATCGTGAAACGACACTGCGGTACTGCAGAGTCAGCTACCCTAGTCTCTTTTGCTATGATGACTCGTCGTGGTTGTCGATGCACAAGAAAGACAGTGACAGCGATGGAATTGCCAATCTCTCACTTTCACCAGAAGAAGGCGAAATATTACAATCTTGCAATCTGATTGAAGGCGACAATGCGGGTTTCCCTCTCTTTATCAATGGGAGGGCTGGCAGTGGAAAATCAACATTATTGCAGTATCTTTTTGCTTTCAGTTTCCGTCGCTGGGCAGATAAATTGCGAGAGATGGATGATATGACCAGCATTTCGATCCCACTATATCTGGCCAGTAGCAAAAGCTTGCTCGACAAAGCGAGGCAATCTGTCCTCAGTGTTATTACGATGAATCACAGCCAACTTCTGGGTGATCCAATGTCGCCGGAGCTACTGGAAGATTTGACAAATTCATTTAAACAAACTTCCGCGTTCATGCGTTCACTGGTACCGGATGAACACAAGGAAAAGTTTTCGATCGAAAAGTACGTGGACTATGCCAAGTTTCGCAAACTCTGGACAAACCGTTTCGGGAAAGAGCAACAAGCTGTGAAGCAGTACGGCCCGCAAATTTCGTGGCATGTCATTCGAGGTCTAATCAAAGGAATCAATATCGACGCAATCATGGAGAGAGACGACTACGACGAGCTTCCACGAGACGAAAAGACTATTACGCAAGAAACGTACGAACTGGTCCATGATCGAGTTTGGACCGCGTGGTACGAAGCACAATTCTCAAGCGGTGAAGGATGGGACGATCAGGATTTAGTTCATTTTCTTCTGGATGAAGATCTGCTTCCACGAAGTCACGTCGCGATATTCTGTGACGAGTCTCAGGATTTCACTAGAGTCGAGCTCGAAGCCATTTATCGCTGCTCCATGTTTTCGAACCGCCTGATTGCGACCGAGAACGCGAGGAAGATACCATTCGTTTTTGCAGGCGACCCATTCCAAACACTTAACCCGACGGGCTTCCGCTGGGAGTCTGTGCAGGCGGCGTTTACGGAACGTATCGTGCAATCACTGCACCGTTTCGATGCACGCGTCACAACTCCAGAGTTGCACTATGAAGAGCTGACATTGAACTACCGTTCTGCAAAGCGAATTGTATTTTTCTGCAATTCGGTACAGGCCGTTCGCGCATTGCTGTTCTCGCACAAGTCGCTGCGCCCGCAATCCACCTGGCGGCTCGAAGACGATAAGAACGCTCCTGTGTTCCTGAGAAAAGAAGATTCGTCAATCGAACATTCCCTTGCCGAGCAATTAGACCTCGTTTTAATTGTGCCTTGCGAAGAGGGCGAAGAGGAAGAATACGTCAAGAACGATAGTTACCTCAGTCGGATCGTTAAGCTTGACGACGATGGGGTGCCAATGAATGTTCAAAGTGCCGCGAGATCGAAAGGTTTGGAGTTCAAACGCGTAGCACTGTACGGATGGTCCAAACGTGTTGAAGCGAAACGCATCAGCGATTTATTGCAGCGCACCGACTCGAGTAAAATTAAAGACGCAACGGTCGACGAAAAACTGGGACTTGAATACTTTATGAATAATCTCTACGTGGCAGCGAGTCGTGCGCAACGTCGACTGTTCATCATTGACGAATCGGCGTCGCTTGACACAATCTGGTGGATTGTTAGTGACCAAGATCACCTAGACCGAACCACGTCGAAATTGCATAGCGATTGGAAGGGAAATGTTGGCCCTATGATACGCGGTGATAGCGATAGCTTTGAACACGACAAAGATTCGCTTAGCAATCGCGCGCAACAGCAAAAATCGCTTGGGCTGGCGAAGAGCGACTACATTGACATGAAACAGGCCGCAGCGTTGTTCGACATGGACGGAAATCGTATTGAGGCCAGCATCTGTTCGGGTTATGCCTATAAATTTGCAGCCCGTTACAAAGAGGCTGGAAAACACTTTGAAGACGCAAGCAAGTTAGACCTCGCGATGGATGCATTTTGGCAAGGCAAGCATTTTCGCGAACTGTCTTCTCTGGCAGAACGACACATTGACATCGCTGCATTGCCCAAATGTCAGATAGCAAGTTTCTTGATCGACATGGGTTCGTCACCAAGGCAATTGAGCGAACTACTCAGGCGATTGCTTGAAACGTATCATGCAAGTCCTGCGTTTGCCTCTGAATTGAGAACAACACATTGGCTCGAAGCAATCGAAACTACGCTACAACGCGTTTTCAACACCAAAGGCGCGTCTTCGCTAAGTGCAGTTGATGCATCATTGGTAGCTGATCCGCTACGGGAGCTCGTCGGCTGCGGAATTCGCATTGACCGAAACTTGCTTGCCGATGCATATTTTGCCGCAGAAGAATTTGACGAAGTTGTTAAGTTGCTGGAAAGCGACCCTGGGGCATCACGGTATCGTGAGGCGAGAGCAAGACAAATCCTTGCTGCCGAGGGTGATCGGTCGTTGCTAACCACCAGTGAAGCGAGTATGGTCGGTGAATATTTGCTAAAGGCAGGTAGGCTCGACGAAGCGGCTGAGTTTCTGTACCTCGCAAGAGAAACGTCACGTACCCTTGAGTGTGCTAGGCTGGCTAGTCAGGACAGATCAAAGCCGAATCAGCGATTGAGCGAGGTGGCACGATTCGCTTTGCGGTCGCTAATCGATGCCGGTGATTGGTCAACGATTGTTAGTTTCGTCGAAGATGGTGTTGCGATCGTTGCTCCAGGTAAAGAAACACTTAAGAAGAGCAAGAAATCCGAGTCGGCAAACGCGATACGCGAACAGATCGAGAAAGCTGGATTGCTGTGGACCCTCGTTATTCCAGCGTTTGCCGCGAGCGATGATCTCAGCCGTTCCGCAAGAAGCGAGAAGCAAAAAGTGCAGGAATTTCTTTCGCGAATCGTCGGAGCCAATGTATGGCAGAACAAAGTCGAGCGTCGCACCATGGGGGCCGCAATTGAGCGAGCCGGTCGCGACGTTGATGCATTGTCGTTCTACGAAAAGTGGCGAGACTCCAACCCTGACCGCCATGATCGCCTCTATTCGGATAATCGTTGGGTCGTTTGCAAGCTCCGGCAAGCTGATCAGCAAGATGCCGAGGGGCAGCGAGATAAGGCAGTCGCATATAGGCAGGATGCAGCAAAGGTAATGAATCGTCACGGATGGACCGAAAGCGACATCGGCGAAGAGTTTCCGCAGCTCGCTCGTGCGACAAGTAAAGCGATCGAAACGAATCCTGTCCCTCAGGCTGCTCATCCTACGACATCCCCAACTTTGGACGGAAGGATGAGAACTGCAAACCTGGGCGTTTTAGAATTAAAATTCATACCTTCAAAGGGATGGGTCAATATTGCAGATGATGATGGGCTTCAAGCTCGAGTGTTTCTCATTGATCGCAAAGCAGAATCGTCGGACGTGAAATTTGCAAGTCCGAATGACAATCAGCTTGTGTGCGATCAATGGAAGTTAAATGTGGAGTGGCTAGCATCTGGACCAATTCGTTTCAGCAAGGGAGATGAGGCACTCGACTTAATTGAGTCCTCCTTCATTCATGCCGCAGACGCTAGTAACCGGCTGCTTTGAGATCCCCGAAGTCGGGTTTGATAAATTCTTCGATGTTTCGTGACGCCAGTATTTGCGAGACAAGACCATGCTAAGCTTGAAGGACTTTCTTCAAATCGCCGAGGCAGCTGAGTATCTTGGCGTTTGTCAAAAACACGCTGCGGAATTCGGGACGCGCCGGCTAAGTCACCGAGTACCGAATCCGAAAGAGCGACGAGAGTATCTGCACTTCTGATCGCCGATCCGCATCCAGGTGCGGTTCTCGGGGCAAATCGGTAACTGCCATGATGCGGATCTGGACATTAGTTCCCGCCTTGCAGCATCCTATTTGCGAAGAAGCGTTTGCTTTATTACGTTCCATTGCTCCCCAGGATCGCGTTTGGTTGCACTGGGGAATGCCTCAATTGGCGTATCCCATCTTTCGTGATCTCGCATCGACGATCGGCCGACTGTTGAAACTGCAAGAAGAAGTGCTATGGGACAACTCTACCGCCGGCGCGCCACGACCTGGGCGATCGAACCATCGACAAATAGGCCGTGCCTCGCCTAGTCCGAAGCATGGTGGACTGGGAGACGCTAACCAATATTGAATCGACTACTTGGATTTAGACGTCACTTCCTCGTCATTTTTTGCAGGGTCTCGCTTCTCCTTCGTCTTCCCTGAGGACGACTTGTCTGGTTGCTGGTCTTGCGCGGTCTGTGGTTCAACGTGTTTGCGTAGCCCGTTCGTCATGGTTCTCACCTCATTTGAAATGCAGAAAACATAGTCCGTTTTGGACTATTCCTATTTCGACTATACGCTGTGCGGCTTTTGGGGACAAGCGGCGAATGGAAAAATCAATAGTTTCACCTGAATATGGTGTACTGCTTGATCTGTTGAGACAGCGACGAGCAAAAACGGGACTTACCCAAGTGGAACTGGCAAAGCGTATCGGTGAAACGCAATCGCGGGTCAGCAAAATCGAGCGGGGCGAGCTTCGTCTGGACGTGATTCAATTGAGAAGTATCTGCAGTGCAATGGGAATCGACTGGATCAAATTCCTACGAACGTTCGAGAGTAAACTCGAAAAACCACGGTGATCTGCGACTATCGGCTACCGAGAACCTGCCCGCATCGGACATAGTATTTCTGCAGGGTGTCACGAGCTCCCAGCAGAAGCACGGCGAACACAACGACGACTCCGAACAATTCTTCGATCTGGAACTTTCCGTAAATCCAACGAAATGTTGCTGCAAACGGTAACGCAACACAAAGATTGGCGTGAAATTGATAGTAACGGTAATGACCGTTGACCAAAATCGTTAATGCGTTATGGGATTGTTGCAAATGAACAAAACCAAGATCGTCAGGCTGGACACCTGTTAGATGCATCACCGGATCAACAACGAGCCATCGCACCGTGCTGACAATTACGCCCAATCCTATTGACGCTAAGGTCGCGAAAAGAAATCCGCCAATCGTTGGGCTTGTGGCAACCGATCCTGTCAACCAAGTTGCAATCGTGTCGGAGCCATAGCTGAAGCCAAGCAGGACAATCCAGCCTGGGATCACGTAGGCGATTAGAATACCAAAACTGCTTTCGTTAACTTCCATGGCCGAACGCTACCAATATTGGGAACTATGCGCAACGACAAAAGACAAATGTCGCACATCGTGGCATCGTTTCGGTCGGCAATTCCCATTGTGTCACGGCGTCAAGGTCCGCTGAAGCCTTCGCTGGCTCAGGCTTCTCTCTCGCGATCTCCGATCGCTCGTGACCGCTGCTGCTTTCGCGTTCGCGAAAGACTCCACCTTGACTTGCCGTGAACCAGGGTTGGGCAAGCCGACGGCGGGCTCAATCAATCATCGCTTCGACTGCTGCCGATTCACGGGCGAAGCACTTCCACGGAGGTACATGACTAGAACCAAAACCAAAAAACTGAAATTTGATGACAACTTCATTCGCGAAGTGAATGTCAACTACCGAACGACAACCAGCGAACGAATCAGCATTAAGGCGCCATGGCAGGTAGCTGACTTTGTGCGTTCGGTGATGATGGATAACAGTCGTGAACACTGCGTCGCACTGTATCTCGATGCGTCAAACCAGATCGCAAGCTACTCTATCATTTCGATCGGCGGAGCGAACTCTGCACCCATTGCACCACGCGAGGTTTTTCAGCGGGCGGTGCTGATCGGAGCGATTAGCATCGTATTGGCGCACAACCACCCCAGTGGCTCACTTGAACCAAGCGTCCAAGATCGTGACGTTACCGAACGCATGAGAGAAGCGGGTGGCGTCATGGGAATCAGAATATTGGATCACGTGATTGTGACTGATCAGGGGTTTCGTTCGCTCAACGACGGGTTTTGTGGCTGGTAGTCGTGTTCTCACTCCAGCGGGTGAAGCATGGCTTTACCCGCATTTTCCACCGCGTCCCCTGCCTAACGAACAATCAAAGGCGTGCAGCGATCGCGACTGATACGACCTGCTATCGACAGCCAAATCTTTGCCACGGAATTTTGGCATGATGAAACCGAAACCGTGCCCCTCCTTTCGAACCACCAGCCTGTTCGCAATCTACGTTGGCCAAGCTTCAGTTAAGCAGGTCGTTGAATCCGATCGGCGAGGCCACATCACTGCTTTCAAACAGAAATAAGATTTTAGTTTTCCGTCGGCTGGTCTCATTGTACCACGGCATCAAGGTCCGCTGAAGCCTTCGCTGGCTCAGGCTTCTCTCTCGCGATCGTCCGATCGCTCGCGACCGCTGCTGCTTTCGCGTTCGCGAAAGGCTCCACCTTGACTTGCCGTGGACTGGCTCTTTGCAAGAGCCGACGGCGGGCTTTCTCAAATAAACAATCAACTCCCTGAATTGCCGGCTTAGGGAACAACAAGGTAATGCAAACATGAAAAAACAAGATGCTATTCTGACCATAGACAACTCACTGGAGGCACTCAACGACGCGTTGAAGCAGGGACGCAATGAGATCATCGACCAATATCTCACGGCGACGGCCAGCTTTCATCGGTATTCATTTCGAAACGTAGCGATGATTTACTCCCAGTTTCCGGAAGCCACTTTTGTCGCAGGTTACAACGCTTGGAAGAAACGTGGGCGGTGGGTTAAGCCGGGTGAATCAGGAATTGCGATTTTTGCTCCAATGGCGTCCCGAAAGTCTGACCATTCGGCTAGCGACCAAAAGGGCGACGAGGCGCAGACGGACAGTGAGTCGGAGAACGTGTTCGGATTCCGGGTGGTTTACGTGTTCGACGTTTCCCAAACCGATGGAGATCCGGTAATCGAACCTGCTCCAATACTCGGCGAACCGGGACACAACTTGGACGTGCTGATAGATATCTACCGAGAACTGGAAATCAAGATCACTTTCACGCAGTTGCCGGAGACTGTACATGGCTACTCTCTGGGAGGAGAGGTACGGATCAACGATGACTTGGACGACCAAGAAGCATTTCGAGTCTTGGTTCACGAATTGGCTCACGAGTTGATGCACAAGGAAGCCGTGTTCTATCGCAGCACGATGAAACCACTAGTTGAAACCGAAGCGGAAGCCGTGGCATTCGTAGTCTCGACAGCTTGTGGCATCGATCATCTTGACCGCAGCGCCGACTACATTGCTCTACATCAAGGTGACTCAAAATTGCTAGGCGAATCCTTGACGAGGATTCACGAGACCGCATCAAGAATCTTGGCGCTGATCGAGCAACGAATCGGTGACCGCGAGTACGAACGTCATCTGGTACATGCGGCGTAATCAGTTTCCGTACAAACAACCTTGGGAATGTTGTCAACGAATAGTTGGCAACTTCCCACTTGCCGGCACACGGGCACCTGCGTCGACCGACGCGGCACCGCCCCCTCCCTCATATCCTGTGGAATCAAGGTGCCGCGCATTCTTATCTGAATGGACTAGCTTTCCGTTCCGATGACGCCGAGGTAACGGTCGCCGCGACGTACAATTATCGTGGTACGCCCGTGCTGTTCGAGCGACTCGACGATTGAACGCGCGCTATCGGGAAGCGGCGGACCATCGACCTCTGCGAATAGGTGGTCTTTGCCAATATGAACCAAGTCGCCTTCGACGGTCGCTTGAATCCCGCGTCCGGTAATGCTTTTTAAATCAGTCGCTTCTAAAATATCTCCTCCACTCCCATTCTTTTTCTAGAAAGTCGTGAAGAAAACGTCGGGGTCGTGCATCCAATGAGCATCAAAGAAGAGATTCCTTAGTGGGAATCCTTTTAAAGCTCTTGGATCTGTCCGCCATGAAACGTCGTCACACCAATCCCGCCGCTCGATTATTTGCTGCTTTTGCAGTGATCGCGGTGCTGTTGGCATCTTCGTCGTCCGCTCGGGCGGGATCTCACGCGGCGAAACCTTGCCCTCATTTGTGCTGCCACTCGCAGCCGGTCGGACACAGTTGCTGTGACGGCGAGCCATCACACGAATGCCCCACGATGGCACCCTGTGAGACGAATGTCTGGCTGCCGCCGCGAACCTCTGGCGACGATTCGACGCCTCGCAGTTCGGATTGCAGCGACTTCTCGCGGATTATTTGGAAGACTGAATCGGTCGTTCTCGGCAGGTCTGTTTCGTTGGTCCGCCGCAACTCTCTGATTGATTGGCACATTCGTCTTCAGATTTAGCGGTTGGCTCTGCTTCGACCTTCGAAGCCAGACCCAAACCAAAAATGAAGATGTAACTGTTTCCAAATCGGTGCATGTCGATGTCGGCTGCGCCATCAATTCTGGAGTTTCCAAAATGTTAGCGACTGTATTTTCTGCTGTTTTGTTTGCCGTTTCGTTCGCCCCTTCGGGCAATGTTGATGCCGCCGCCTCGGCTGAGCCGACGTGTTGTGCCAAGCATGCGTACTGCTGCACGGTTCATGCACCATGCTGCGGCAAACATGCTGAAGTTAATGCGACCACAGACGAATTTTCGAGTGCAACTTCTCAACCCACCTGCTGTGCTAAGCGTGCTTATTGCTGCTCGGTGAACGCACGGTGCTGCGGGAATCACGCTGAAACGAAAGCCGCGACCGGCGATGTCGCCAGCACCACAGGTCAACCGACCTGCTGTGCAAAGCGAGCGCACTGCTGCAGCGTTGGCGCTGCCTGCTGCGGCAAAGGGTCGGCAAGTGCCACGGAAGTCGAACCTGCTGAACTCAGTTAATCGCTTCTGATTGCGCTGCATCCCACATCAGCCGGGCGAGCCTGAAAACTCGCCCGGCTTCTTAATTTAAGGTGCCATGATGGACACGTTCAAAAACCGATGGCATCAGTTGCCGATTAGTCGGCAACTGCTTGTTCTCGTCACTGCGATTCTCTTTGGGTTTGTCGTTTCGTTTCTTGTCGTTGACTACCGACTGCGGATGGATCGGCATTTGCACGAGAAGCAGATCGCGTTGACCGAAGAAGCAAAAACGATGTACGAATCACTGTTGGTCGCCGAAGCCCATGGAGGTGTCGCGATTCAAGATTTGGTTGACAACGTTTGTGCTCGAATGAACACAGACGATTCGCCCGGTCACCATATTGCTGCGGATTGGCGAGGCCTGCCATACCAAGCGATCTCTCATGGGCATGCTTCCGACGAAATGCTCTCTGCCATGCGTTCGGCAGCTGATTCAATAGGCACCGAATCGAATGCCAACGGCTCACTCGTTGTCGGGCCTTTCACGGGACCCGCGGGGACTGTCTACATTTCCGAGAAGCGTTCAGCCGTTGTGGGAGCAACACGTCGCTCGTTGTTGATCCAGATGTTTGCCGTCTTGTTGCTCGGAGCGATTGCAGCCTTCGTGGTCAGTGCGGTGCTGCGGCAATTGATCGCCAAACCGATCCAAGGTTTCGTTTCGGCGCTACAGGGTGTTGCGTCCGGGAACCTGAGCGTGATTGCACGCGCGCGAAGCTGTCGAGAACTGAGTTGTCTTGCCAATCAGATCAATGCAATGACTGAGGCGTTGGATCACGCTCAGCGGGACCACCGCGTTCACATGGAAAAGGCACGCCAGATTCAACAGAACTTACGCCCCACATTGAATGGACTGATTGGAATCGACGTCGCCGAGCTGTTTGAACCGGCCGACGATGTTGGCGGCGACTACTATGACGTGATTCCGTTATCCGATGGACGCTATCTACTTTGTGTAGCCGATGTCTCGGGACATGGCGTTCCAGCTGCGATGGCGGCGACATTGTTGAAGGCGTTCGTGTCGGAAGCGGCAAAGAAGTCGTCCAGCCCCGCTAAAATATTGACAGATGTCAATCAGCGTTACTGCGAGTACGTGATGATGGGACACTTTGCAACGATGACGCTGCTGGTCGTTGACCCGAACAAAAGACAACTGACGTACGCCAATGCCGGCCACGAGTTTCCGTTCTTGCAGATTGGAAGCGACACTCCAGTGCGATTGACCGTGGGCAACTTGATCTTGGGCGTCGAGGACGACACCCACTACGACGAAGAAACCATTCCACTCGGCGATTCGGCTCGCTTGGTCATCGTAAGCGACGGAGTGACTGAAGCGTTTGATCCAAGTGAAGAGCAGTACGGCACCGAACGAATTGAGCAATTGATGAACGCAGTCCAGAGCTGCAATGCCCGTGAACTGGCTGGAGCGTTCGTGTGCTCACTCGACGCCTTTCGCAAAGGCCGAAGGGCGTTCGATGACACAACATTGTTGGTGGCACAATTAGCTTGAATGAGCTACAGTATTGTCGCCGATGTGCCGCTCGATTGTGAATCCAATGTCTTCGCCACCGCCAGCTTCCGACACGGCTTCGCCTTTGCCGCCCTAGAATCCGTCAGCGGTCAACCACTTCGTGCGTTGTGCTATATTGGCCACATTCTTGAGGTTCTCGATGGCAGCACACTACAAAATCAGCCAATTGGACAAGGCCGCTGGCATCCCGGCAACAACTGTCCGCTATTACGAGCGAATTCGGTTGGTCGTGCCGGAGACGAGAAGCACAGGAAATTACCGGCTCTACGGCGATGAGTCTCTCAAGAAGGTGATGTTCATTCGTGCCACTCAGGCAATTGTCTTCACCCTGGAAGACATCAAGTCGCTGTTGGCGACCGAGAGCGGAAGGACGCCAACTTGCGGAAGAGTGCAGAAACTAATCGAGGCACGATTGACCGACATTGAAGACAAACTCAAGGATTTGCGGCACGTTCGCAAAGTGTTGAAGTCTGCATTGGTGGAATGTCAGCAACATAAGAAGTCGGACTGCTGCCACGTTGTGACTGAGCTTCGCGCAAAGTAGGTTGAGACGTGGAGTCGAACACACTGATTCTTCATTTTCCAGGTCACTCAGTGAGATTGCGATGCGAGCAAAATTCTTTCGTGCCTCCCCCTACGCCGACGATGCGATGAATCTGCCGGTTCGCAGCATCGACGAAGCGATTCCGTTCTACGATTCTAAGATGGGATTCCGCGTTGTATCCCGATCGGACGACGATCCGCGTCGTATCGTGCTTCAGCGAGATACAATTCAGATTGGTCTAGCTGAGAACGGTGGCGATCCGTCGCAAGAGGGCTGCTTCTTTGAAGTCGATGACGTAGAAGTAGCGTTAGCTGAGCTTCAGTCGTACGACGCCAGCCTGAACGCCGACTTGAAAACACAGAAGCACGGTGAAACGAATTACCGATTGTTCTTCGTCGTCGCTCCCGACGGTTTGTGCTATTGCGTCGGTGAAGCACTGAAGTGAGTCAAGTGTTGAGGAGCACCCCCCTTTTTACGTCTCATACATTAGGCTCCAGTGCTTTCCTTAACTCACGCCGAGCCCGGTTCAGTCGCGAATCAACGGTTTCTTTAGGAATGTCAAGTGTCGTAGCGATCGCTTGATAGGACAAACCGTTCTTTTCCTCGAGCGTAACGATCGCACGCAGATCGTGATCGAGAGCAGCGAGTGCTTGGCGCACTTGATTGGCTCTTAGATCGTGTTCGGCGACGATGCTTCTCACGCCGCAGGTGTTGTAACGCTTCGTTGGTCGCCAGCCGGTACAGCCAAGTCTCGAATTTTGAGTCGCCACAGAACTGGTCGAGTTTAGAAAAAGCACGCAAATAAACCTGCTGCGGCAGATCGTCGGCATCTTGCACGCCGTCCATCCTCACCATCAACCGGTAGACCCGATCGCTCGTCGCCCCATGGATGTCCCGCCGCGACCGCCGACCGCAGCGGCTTTCACCGTCGGAACGCCGATAGAATCATGAGCAGGTTTTCCATACGAATCTTCAATTGTCACGATTCTGCCAATACCCCACAGGGGTAAGCAGCCGTACAGAACGGAGGCTTCCCGCGGTGATTTTCTTTCCATTCGAGGCGATTTCGCCACTGCAAAGGAAGCGTCGCAACCTTTATTTTCTACGGGGTCTTTAGAGCACTGATCGCCAGTTGCTATAACTGATTGCGGAAGTTTAACGTAAACATCGAGGCGTAACCTATGTTCTCCATACCAGCATTCTGACTCAATCGTTTCCGGTCGATGAAACTGGAGGCGATGCAGTAACCGAACGGACGCACCGGCGTCGGACGCTGGTGAATTTTGGAGGCCTTCCGTCGTCACACGATCTTCGTCAACAAATGCGAATGACTAAATCTACCTCAACAACATTCTTGTCACCTTCCTCCTCTGACGAAAATCTAGCACCAGACAATTTCTATCTTTGGGGCTATCAGCCGCATTTTGCGGTCTCGCTACGTATTGGAGCGAAACAACTTTTCGATCGACTGGATGAACGCTTAGCTCCTGATGCCTTTCTGGTAGCCATTCATTCTCAGCCGAATGGCAAAGCTCCAGTGGTCGTTGTTGAACCACCACATCATTCGGTTCAGCCGTCCGATTTGGCGAACGTACTGAGTCTTGCACGAGAGTCGGAAGCATCCATACCTGGAACCGACTACGCATATGCCGAAGGAAGTAAGCGAGGTGAACTGTGGGCAGAAACGAGTCGCAAGCGAGATTTTCGGCATCGGGTTGGTACTGCTCTTTACCAAACCGTGGCAGCAACCTACACGCATGTTGGGCGACGCGTGGTCGTTTCGGCGGGACGTGATTGCGGACCGTATTTTTTATACACGGTGTTGAGTTTCGACCAAACGATTCGCGATGAGTACCCGCACCTTCAGCAAGGAAAACGTGAAAGTTACGCGATAACCAAGTGCCTTGTGGACGCGGTAGCAGACCAGTTTTCACGTCAATGTTGGGAAGCGTTACCGCTCTCATTTGATGGGGCAGGACATGTTGAATTCCCAGCTTACGAGGCGACCCTTCGATCCGCAGCCGAGTCGTTCATGCACACGCCGTTTGCTGCTTGTGACAAGTTCGACAGTTTTCATGATGGCTTTCAAATTGGCAACGAAGTCTCATCGCTAACCTACGAAAAGGCTGTCGGGAGAAGCCGCCTGCTTTTATGCCGACGCGGACATCAGAATATCTCGGTTTCGCTCGGTTTTACTGATCCGATCCCGCTGCGAAACTATCGGGCGGTGCGAAAGATTCTTGAACTTGCCGGAGCCGACGAATGCCTCTTGTGCGATTCCGAGAGTGTTTATGGTCTGGGCACCGTTTGTGGAACCTACGATCCGACCGATGAAGACCTATTCATCATCGAGTTTGTCGGCCACGCGAAATGGGAACTAAAACATGCTGGGATTTCGTTGATGCGAGTCGAACACGGTGTTCCGAGTTTGCCAAGAACGAAGAAGCGAAGTCAGCAAATTGCGGAGACGTTCGAGCGTCTGTTCCCGGAAAGCCATGTATACAAGACTTCACTAATGCGACTTGCCACTGCCGCTTCAGAACTCTCGCACGGAGCGATCGTTATCTTTGCTGAGGATGCGGAAGAGGAAGCCGCTCGCTTCGGCAATCAGGCAACATGCATCACCCCAAAAACGTTGACGCCAGAACTCTTACAGCAAGCGTCGAGAATTGATGGTGCCGTTCTGGCAGCGCCAGATGGTATGTGTCACGCAATCGGCGTCATTCTGGATGGTGCCGTCAATCCAAAAGGAACTGCTGATCGTGGAGCCCGCTACAATTCAACGGTTAGATATGTTCTTGGACACGAACATCCTTGCATGGGAATCGTCGTTTCAGATGATGGTTCGATTGACACGGTCCCCGCCTACGTTTCAAGGCAATCTCGACACGAAATCGCAATGCAAATCGAAACGCTGCAATGCATTGCTTCTGAATCGCCGGTAGCTCAGCGTAAGCTCAATGAGCAATTGGATTGGTTCTGCTCGAAACGGTTCTATCTTTCACCGCAACAGTGTGAATTACTGAATACGATCTTTCCGGACGCTCAGACAAAGGCAGACGGAAGTTCAGCAAAACGAGTGTTCCATGCGTTCGAACCCGATCCGGAGATGGACGACAGCTACTTGAAACCATGAACAATTTGAAGTTTGCAATCTGTTGATGGTACGAAACCCTGTGCGATCGTTTATTTGAAATAACTGGATGATGAACGCATATTGCCATTGACGACAAACAAAAATGCCTTCGATGGATCGTGTCATCCTCGGTTCCCCCGACCTTCGAATTAGCGAGATCAACGCTGAACAAGACGCTGATAAAGCTCGTGATGTGATGAGGAGTGTCGGATAAATTGGCTCAGTATCGTAGTGAGTCGAGGATGTCGTCGGCTTCGGACTTTTCGGTATCCAGTCCTGAAAGCGGTTCGGCTGAATCTTCTGCATCCTCAACTTCCTCGTACATTTCCGAAACCCTGCTTCGTTCTTCCGTCAACGGGGCCTCGTCAACTCCAAGAACACTGGCGGTGATTTCATATTCGTTGATGACGTCGTCAGCGTGCTCAGCGAGTTCTGAACTCTCGATCTCGTCGTTCACCCACGCGATCGACTGGTCATAAAACTTTTGCTCCACTTTTTTGTGCAGCGTTTTGGAGCGATCGGCAGAACTGGTGAGTTCTGATACATATCTCAAGTCTTCAAGGCAGTTGCAATGGTTGAGCAGCCTGTCTACCAGAGGTTCGATTGGCTGGGTGACGGAGGATTTCTTTTTGGTAGCCCATTCGTAAAATTTGTTGGCAAGCATGGAGACGTCCTTGACAGGATTGTCCCACTCCGTGAGACACCGGTCGACGATCAACATGACTTCGTCTGTGATCGCGCTTGCGTTTAACGTGCTTAAGACTCGAATCCAATCGTTCAATCGCTGCGGTGGTGACACGGTCCATGGGAAGCATCCTTCACTCACCTCAAAGAATCGCAACTCGGGTGTGTTCAGTGTTCGCTCGATGGCGAAGCGTACTTCTGAAGGTTCTGGCTTAAACGACGCAGTGCGAATCAGAATCTCGTAGGCAGACAGCACAACTGAATACACGGACACTCTTTGCGCAACGGCTTGCAGGAATTGCGGTTCCTCGGTCAAAACCTGTTTGAGAAAATCCTTCACTGCTGGGTTGTGAAATTTGACGTAGGTGAACGCTCTTTGCTCGGCAAGTCGAATGAACATATTTTCCAACTCACCGATCGCTCGCTTAAAACGCCGGTCGAGTTGCCCTAAGTCGCAGCCCGCCGCAATTTGATAGTCGGAAAAGCATAGACTCAGATCGCTGAGACGCTGATCGCTTTCATGTAGGGCGAACAGCTTCAATATCACGCGCGCGTCACCTCCGATCTGATTCTCAAAAGGCTCTCTCCAAATGTCGCCAGGATTGTCGAGCAGTTGGATAAACCGCCGTCCGAACGCGGCGGGAGTAATTCGTTCGTCGACATAGAGCTCGCACATCGTCTCTGTCACACGCGGACTGTAGTTAGCGTGGTCAATGACTCTCCGGGCCGCTCCACTCTCTACCAACTTCTTTCGTGTCTTTTGGTTGACACCAAAAAAGAACAAGTGATTGCAAAGAATCTTGGCCCGAGTCGACTCGGTCAAGTCTTCCAAGGCGACAACACATTGCGAAGGATTGAGGTTTGCCCGCTTTAGCTTCTCATGTTCCCGCAGTCCTTGGTCGAGAACATGCTCACGAGTTGTCAAAATGAGGCGTTTGAGTTTCGGTTTTCTTTTGCATACCCCCATCATCTGAAGCAATCGCTGATCCTCGTTCTTTCCGAGTCGTGGATTCAAGTCCGTTTGGCCTAAGAAATCGTCGTAAATGAAGACCTGTTTTTCTTTTTCTCTGAACGCTTCAAACGCCTCTTCGATATCGCTGGAGACAACGACACACTCCCAACCTTGCTCGACCAACTGAGCGACAAGAATCTCGGCTGTGGTAGTTTTTCCGACACCAGGAATACCGGAAAGAAGGCAGACCCCATTCTCGTCGAGTGTCTTGCTGGCGCGTTTGACCGATTCCGTTGGTACAAAGATCGAGATGCGTCGTCTGATTTCTTCCAGCTCGATCATGCTGCGCGTGAAGATCCCATGCTTCAACAACCGCTGGAGAACCTCCGTGCTAGTCAGCCATAGCTTGAAATGACTGCGTTCGACCTTTGGATTTTCGCGAAGAATGCGATTGAGGTCCTCAGCACCAAGGATGTCTGACCGCTTTTTGCAGTACGGTCGAAGTAGGCTGACGAGTTCATCCTTTTGGCCAATGGTCAGCGGTACCGAAGTCGCAACGACGTAGCGTTTCGGGTTAAGCTTGAGTACCTTTGGCAACTCTTTTTTTTCCAGGTTCAGTTTAAGCGTTCGATACTGGTTCCCGATGTAGCGTTTGCATTGAACGACGATGTCGTTGTCGAATGCCTTTGAATATCTCAGATCGACGCCGCCATCGGGTCCGCTCTTGAAGCCTTCAAGTCGGATACCAAGTTCAACTTGCAAGAGATCCTGGACAAGAAGTTCAAAGTCCGGAGGTGAAAGTGTTCGGAAATCATATTCCGCCATTTTGTTCGTCAACCTGGAAAAGTCATATAGTACGGTTTTTCCAATAGCATATCTATGTTTCTAGCAGAGGACGATCGGTGCTTGCCTTAAAGTGTCGCCGCAGGCTTGGCTTCCGGTGATGCAATGACGAGTTTGAATTTGATTTGTCTAATTCTTGTCGGTTGATGGTGATTGATAGGCCAACAGTCGTAGGGCGTTGAAGACCACAACGAGCGTGCTGCCTTCGTGGAGGGCGACGGCGGGGCCGATGTTGAGGCCGAGGATGGTGGCGGGGACGAGGAAGGCGACCATGCCCAGACTCATCCAAAGGTTTTGACGGATGATGCGGCGGGTGGCTCTGCTCAGGCCGATGGCGAGCGGTAGGTGGTCGAGGTTGTCCGCCATCAGCGCAACGTCGGCGGTTTCGAGGGCGACATCGCTTCCGGCGGCTCCCATGGCGATGCCGACGGACGCAGATGCCATCGCGGGGGCGTCGTTAACTCCGTCACCTACCATCGCAACGCCGCCTTCGCTTTGCAGCTTCTTGATTTCGGCGACTTTGTCGTCGGGCATCAAATCGCCACGTGCTTCATCGAGCCCGACTTCCTTGGCGACCGCGTCGGCAACTTGTTGGTTGTCGCCGGAAATCATAATCATCCGTTGGATGCCGAGTTCACGCAGTTTTGCAATCGTTCGTTTGGATGCTTCGCGTGGTGTGTCCATCAGTCCGATGACGCCGAGGTAACGGTCGCCGCGACGTACGATCATCGTGGTACGCCCGTTCTGTTCGAGCGACTCGACGATTGAACGCACGCTATCGGGAAGCGGCAGACCATCGACCTCTGTGAATAGGTCGTCTTTGCCAATATGAACCAAGTCGCCTTCGACCGTCGCTTGAATCCCACGTCCAGTGATGCTTTTCAAATCAGTCGCTTCTGGAATATCTCCTCCACTCCCGTTCTCCCCCTCTCCCAACTTTTTCTTCCCATCTCGGGCGACGGCTTTGGCGAGCGGATGTTTGCTGAGGTCTTCAACGGCGATTGCGAATCGCAAGAGTTCCGATTCGTCGACGCCTTCGGCGATGCGAACGTCGGTGACTTTCGGTTCACCTTCGGTCAGTGTTCCCGTTTTGTCGAATGCGATTGCGTCGAGACTGCCAAGACTTTCCAGTGGCCCGCCGCCTTTGACCAGGATTCCACCCCGAGCTGCTCGGGCGACACCGCTGAGAACTGCACTGGGTGTTGCGATCGCGAGAGCACAGGGGCTTGCAGCAACGAGGACTGCCATCGCTCGGTAGAATGAATCGCTGAAGCTTTCGTCGATGACCAATGGTGCGAACATCAGAAGCACAACGCCGGTGATGACGGACGGAACAAAGTAACGTTCAAACTTTTTCGTGAACTTTTGTGTCGGCGAAACCCGCGTTTCTGCTTCGCTGACCATCGTGACAACGCGGGCGAGCGTGTTCTCCGCCGCCGTCTTAGTGACTTGGATCTCGATGGAACCGGACTGATTGATTGTGCCAGCGAAGGCACGATATGCTGCGGAAAGTGATTCGGGGTCCGCCGCTGCGGCGTCAACATCGTCGACCGGGCGTTTGTCGACGGGAACACTCTCCCCGGTAATCGGTGCTTGGTTGATGCTGGATTCGCCTGCGATCACGAAGCCATCGGCGGGGACTCGCTCATCAGGTTTGATGACGACAACATCTCCAACGACCAACTCTTCGACCGGAACTTCCGTTTCCGAAGCATCGCGTCGAACGCGGGCTGTGCGTGGTGCGAGTTCGGACAAGGCTTCGATGGCACGCTTGGCTTTGCCCATTGCGTAGCCTTCCAGGGCGTGGCCGATGCTGAATAGAAACAGCAACAATGCTCCTTCGGCCCAAGCACCGAGTGACGCTGCACCGGCGGCGGCGACAATCATCAAGAAGTCGATCTCGAACTTTCCAGCTCGAATCTTTTCAATCGCTTCGGTGACAGTGTAGTAACCGCCAAACACATAGGCTGCAACATAACAACCCAGCGGAATCCAGTCGTTAATATCCGCAAACGTTTCGATCAGCCATCCGACCAGCAAGAACACGCCACAGAGGATTGCAAAAATCAGTTCTGACCTGGGGCCGAAGATGCCTCCGTGAGCATGATCGTGTCCCAAGTGATCGTGGTCGGGCTCGTGGCCTTCATCGTCGTGGTCATGCCCGGCGTGGTCGTCGGCAACCTCTGCTGTTTCGCTTGTCCATTCGTTAAGAGCCTTCGCGATCGCAGATTCATCGGTGGTCTGTTTGTCGTACTCGACACGAACAGCGCCATCGGGTGAGACAACTGCCTCAAGTACTCCATCCATGCGTGCCAGCCGTGACTCGATCGCCGAAGCACGGCGAGCGTGAGTTGAACGCGACTTACTGAGCCAGTGACCGTATCGCTGATCCAATTCGACACCGGCACGTTTTGCCAGTTCTCGTACTTCGCCGGTCGAGACTATTCTCGGATCGTAGTGAACACAAATATGTCCGGGTTTGTCGTCCTCCGACTGAATTGCATGCGCCGAGTCGATTCCCATTTTCGCAGCAAGCAGGACCGCCAAACGATCAATACAGGAATCATCTGAGTCGGTCACTGTTGGCAGAAGCAATTTCAGTTCAATTTGTTCCTTTTCCATCTTTATCTTTCCGGCTGGTGTGAAGCATGACAAGATGCTTTCCCTGGTTTGATTGAAGGAGCAAGAGAACCGGTTTCTCGCGGTCGAGCTTGCTTGTCACCTCGCGATATTCGTCAACGCCATGGATGGTCGTATCATTGACACGAGCAATCGCCATGCCAGCGGCCACTCCCTCGCGATATGCGTCACTATCAAACGCCACTTGCGTGATCAAGGCACCGTGTGCGTCGGAGGGAAGCTCCAATTCGTAGATTATGGACGTGTTTAGACTTGATAGCCCCAGGCCGAGCGACGAATCGAAATACTCGAACGATCCGTTGGGGGGCATTTCTGATTGAATCGGTGCAACTTCTCGAGGTGCTTTTTGCATCCGTATTTCAATCTCGACGACCTTGTGTTCGCGAAGTACCGTAAAGACATGGCTCTTTCCCGGTTCGGCATCGGCAGTCAAAGTAGCTGGATCAAACAATTGGTTGATCGACTTTCCATCAAACTTTGTTATTACATCGCCTTCACGCAGTCCCGCATGTTTGGCCGGTGAGTGTCTCTGGACATCTTTGACATACAGACCAGCATTCACAGACGAATCAATCAGAGATGCCATTTCGGGAGTCAGAGTTTGGGTTTCGAATCCGAAATATCCTCGTTCGACATAGCCCTTAGATTGCAGTTGCTCCGCGATATCCCTGGCGATGTTGATCGGTGTTGCAAAGCCAATGCCCTGAAAGTCACCGGAAGTCGTGAATGCTCCTTCGATAATTCCGATCACCTCACCTCGCAGGTTCAACAACGCACCTCCCGAACTGCCGGGGTTAGTCGCTGCGTCGTTCTGAATCAACGGGTGCGGCGAGCTTGCGACCCAACGCTGCGTCGAACTGATGATCCCGGCACTGACACTGCGTTGCAGGTCGTAGGGGGATGCAACTGAGACGACCCAATCGCCTACGGAGATCACATCCGAGTCGGCCAGTTCGGCTTCTGACAGGTTCTCAGCCCCCGCGAGTTTGATGATTGCGATGTCGGATTGTGAGTCGCAGATCACTGCTTTGGCATGAAACTTTCTTCCATCAGCGGTTCGTACAACGACGGCATTGGCGTTTTCAACCACATGGCTGCATGTCAGTACACAACCGCGTCGGTCGATGATGACGCCTGATCCTTGGGCGTCATCCGAATGGCTCGTCGACGACGCCATATGCTCGCGATTGGGCGGACTAAATGACTGTGGTAAATTTGCTTCTTCACGCCATCGCATCGGCGTCGTCATGCGTGGGCCACGCAGAGCATAGACGGTCACAATCGAAGGTGACACGTCATCAGCAACCTGACGGACGACTCTCGACAGATTGTTTGCCGATAGGATCTCTGTCGTTCGGTCGCGTGCTTTAGGTTCTACCGCTACCAGAGTTGACATCGCCAGTGATGCTGACAATCCTAACACTGCAAGACTCACAAGCTTGCTGAAATGATTCCGCATGATGATGGAATTCCGTTACGTTTGTGTGCTTTCCGTACTCAGTCGTTTTCGATCTTGATCTCAAGAGTAAACTTTTGCACGCCTGGTGTTGTTCGAGCGATTGCAACAATCAACGCGCGGTCATTGATATCGTTTACCGTACCTGTCAACTCGACGTGCCCAGATTTGATGCTTGAAACGCGGATGTCGTCGAAGCCAAATTTACGAACGATTCGCTCCAACTTTGCGTGCAACGTTTCTTGCGATCGGATTTGATTTTTGCCATCGGTCATTTTGCTGCCGCGTACAGAATTCGTTCATACTTCAACCAGCGTCGCAGTCGACGCTTCATCACGCGGGCCACCGCGTACAAAACAACACCTGATGCCAACAGGGCGTACCACGAGTTCTCAACCGCGACGCTTCCTTCGGTTGCATGGTGCATGACAAATTCCAATGCGGGAAATGCGAACGCGATCACGGCGACTGCCGCAGTCTCAGCACGAATGACTTTTGGGAAGTCCATGGGAAACTCGGCCTTCTTCCATTGCCGCAATCGCGGAAGAAACGCTGGCGTCTGAGTTGACCAAGCCATGAACTCACATCCAAACTTATTCTGCAGGAACGCTTCTTCAGCAAACATGATACGCTCGTAATACAACGCAAATGCCATGATGTAGATCACGACCAGCCACAGTGCCGAAGCGTGCATCACAATCCCAAATGCAATCAGGAAATTGCCCAGGTACAACGGATGCCTCACCACCGAGTAGAAACCGGTTATGTTCAGCGACTCGGCGACTTGCGATTTTGTGTTTCGACCGGAGGTGGCTTCGGCGGCGTGACCGATGCAATGGCAACGGATTGCCAGCCCCAGCAGTGATACAGAGAGACTCAGAAGACTCCAAACAAAGTGTAGAATAGGATGCGAATCGATAACCGGACAACGTATCGCAGCTATCAGAATTAGCGGCAAGAACAAGAAGGGCAGATAGCTGCGCCAGCGGAACAGCCATGATCCCGATCTGACGAATTCGTCACTGAGACGCATTGCATTTAACCTTGCATTTTCTTGTAGTCGGCAGTGATGTTTGCAAAACGGTTCCCGGCGCATCGGCTGGTGATAGACGCATTCCGGGAACCTAGCTGGCGGCTGAATGGCAACCACCAGTATGTTGAATGCCAATTTGCGATCATTGCTCGCAGATTGAAGCGAAAGCTCCTATCTGCGATTTTCACTCTTCGATTTTTAGTGGTCATGACCTTCGTGGTCATGGTCGTGGGCAATCGTCCCACGAAATGATTTTCCATTGATCGTGAGAACCAGTTTCGGATCGGCACCCTCTTCGTCTAGGTGTTCTCCGAGTTCCGCGTCTGTCGAAACAAAGCGTGACGACTTGCCTTGCGGGTCGGTTGCGTCAGGCGAAGCGGCCAGCTTGAACTGCTCTGGTTTTCCATCATGCTTAACGTTGATCATGATCTCGGTCGATTCGATCGGGATTTGTTCGGTCGCAGCGGCGTTGAGCACGTAAATCGTTACTGAACCCGTGACTTCGTCGTGAACGAGTTCGGCGTGGTATTCCTCGTTGCCGAGTTCAATCAACCCGCCGTGATGCGGCCCTTCGCTCGGGTGAGCATGACCTTCGTGATCGTCATGGTCATCAACCGTTGCTGGAGGTGCAGACGTTTCGACAGTCGTTCCACCGTCTTTGCAGCCGACAAGGCCGAAGGTCATCGAAACGAGTGCAAGCGTGAAGAGCTGAATTTTCATTGGATTTTCCTTGATAGAGTTTATTGACAGGAAGTTTCTTAGTGAGAATGTTTGACCTCGAAGCCCGTTTTTGCGAGCCACTGTTCCCACGTGGTGGCAACTTGATGTGATCCTACTTCGATGTGTTTCCATTGCGGACAGCGGAAACTTAGGTCGGCGTGGCCGGAATGCTGTGAACTTTTAAGCTCGCATCCGAGTCCCTTTAACATCGCGGTCAGTTCCGCGAGCTGTTCTTGGTTTTCAACGTGAATAGTCTTCCAATCGGTGATGCGATAGTTGACCTCTTCGACTTGTCCCGCCGCGTGACTGTGTCCGGCATGATCGTGATCGTGTGCCGCATGGTCGTGACCTTCATGCCCAGCATGATCGGGGCCGTCGTGATCCGCCGCGTGACCGTGCAGGGTCTCGAATCCTGCTTTCTTGAGCCAAGATTCCCATTGGTGAGCCAGTTTGTCATTGGCGACTTCCAGGCTTTTCCATTTTGGTGAACGATAAACCACATCGGTGTGTCCACCGTGGTTGTTGATCTTGGCTTCACAACCGAGTTTTTTTACGGCGGCAAGGTGCTGTTGCGCCTTGGCTGCATCGTCAAAGTGCATTTCTTTCCACTCAGGCAAGCAGAATGCGATCGACTCTTCGGCACTTACAACGGTGCCAACCGATGCGAGTGCGACAAAGCACAGCAGTTTTGAAATTCGTTTCAACATAAAACTTTCCTTTTTGGAAAATGATCCGTCCGCTTCCTGTCTTAGGTCGCGGGTTCGGAAAGGGGTTGGGAGGTCTCTGTCGTCCTTGACCGAGAGTGATTGATTTGTAGATGAGACTCCTCGTCTTCAGTTTCTTCAAACAGAGGAATGTCGGTTTTCGATTCGGTAACAACTCGCTCAGCCGATTTCAGTCCGATCAGCCAGAACAACGCCGGGTGGACAAAGAAGTCGAGGAGCGTCGAGCTAATCAGTCCGCCGAGAATCACGGTCGCAACCGGATACAGGATTTCCTTGCCCGGCTCACCGGCCGCCATGACTAGCGGCACCAAGCCGATGCCGGAAGTCAGAGCGGTCATCAGCACGGGGGCGAGTCTTTCCAGACCCGCACGAACGATCATTTCCTTTGTCCAGTCTTCACCCTCGTGCTGAACCAAGTGCAAATAATGGTTGATCAGCAAGATTCCGTTTCGCGATGCGATCCCGGCCAGTGAAATGAACCCGACCATCGCAGCAACGGTCAACGTTTGGCCTGTAACGACCAACGCGATCACCGATCCGATGAACGCCATTGGCAGAGCCATCATCACCTGCAACGAGAGGTTGACGCTGCGGAACATCGTGTATAGCACCAGGAATACGCCCACCAACGAGACAGTGAACAGAACGCCGATGACTCGCGATGCGGATTGCTGGCTTTCAAATTGTCCGCTGTACTGAACGAAGTATCCCGGTGGCAAAGACTCGACGATGGGTTGGACCTTTTTCTGAATGTCTTGCACCACATCGACTACACCACGCTCGGATACGTTGCACTGCAGCACGATTCGGCGACGAACGTCTTCGCGATTGATTGTGTTCGGGCCGCCTGATTCGTAGATGTTCGCGACCGATTCCAAAGGCAGTTTTCCACCGTTGGCGAGGTCGATCGTCAACCGCTTGAGCGTTTGCAAGTTCTCGCGGTAATCCTCATCGAGCCGCAGCATCAAATCGAACGTGCGTTGGCCGATTAGAATTTCGGAAACGACTTGTCCATTGAGAGCCGTTTCGATGAACTCATTGACTTCGACGGCACTGAGTCCGTAAAGCAACAGTTTGTCGCGGTCGAGTTCGATCCGGAGTTGCGGAATGATGACTTGCGGTTCGACCAGCACATCCTTCGTTCCGGGCACTGCCTTCATCGCCGCCTCCATTTCGCCCGCCTTACGCCTGAGCAGATCAAGATCGTCACCGTAAATTTTGATGCCGATTTGAGCTTTCACTCCTGAGATCATGTGTGAGATCAAGTGAGCAATGGGTTGCTCGACCGCCGTGACGATGCCTGGAATATCGGCCATTGCTTCGCGGATTTCTTCGAGCTGCTCTTCACGGGAACGCGGTGATTTGGGGTCAAGTTCCAAAATGAACTCGCTCATGTTCACACCCTCGGCGTGCTCGTCTAACTCGGCGCGTCCGGTACGTCGAATGAATCCTTCGATGTCTTCAATCTCGCGCAATCGAGTTTCAACGCGGCTAGAAATGTCGTTGGAAGTCGCCAGTGAAGTTCCCGGCGGCAACACAACGTTGAGTTGCACGGCACCTTCATTGAACGGCGGCAGAAAGTCGCGTTCAAGACTCATCAGGAACATCCCGGCCAGGACGACCAAAACCGCTGTGACGGCCAGATTGAATCGCGGAACGGTCAGACTGAAGCGGATGACTTTGTCGCCAATCCATTTGATGCCTCGCAGGACGAAACCGTCTTTCTCGTGTCCCTTGAGTTTTTGACTACCGAGCAACCAATAAGACAGCACGGGCGTGACCGTCAGTGAAACGAGTAACGATGAAAGAATCGAAACGATGTAAGCGACACCCAGCGGAGCGAACAGTCGTCCTTCCATGCCAGATAGCGCAAACAGTGGTAAGAACACGAGGATGACAATCATCGTGCCAAATACGATCGAGTTGCGAATCTCGATACTGGCTCGGAAAACGACCAACAATGGATGCTTGGGATTTTCGTTGGCCCGGTTTTCTTTGAGTCGCCGATAAATGTTCTCGACATCCACGATCGCATCATCGACCAATTCGCCGATGGCAACGGCCAAACCACCCAGCGTCATCGTGTTGATCGACAATCCGAAGATCGAGAACACGATCGCTGTCATCACTAACGACAGCGGAATCGCCGTGAGTGTGATGAACGTCGTGCGAACATTCATCAGGAACAGGAATAGAATGATGACGACCAGGATGCCGCCGTCACGAAGTGCCTCGACGACGTTCTCAATCGCTCGGTCAATGAATGACTTTTGCGTGTAGAGTGGTTCGATGCGAAGATCACCGGGCAAGGAAGGCCGCAGCTCTTCAATTGCCGCCATCACGTCCTCAGTCACTCGCCGCGTATCGGCTCCCGGTTGCTTGTTGATCGTAAGAATGACTGCGGGTCCGCCGCTGTATTGCCCGTCTTCATCACGGACCCAGGCCGAACTATCGCCACGTTTGACCTGAGGGCCTTCGACGACACGAGCGATTTGACCCAACGCGATCGGTCGGCCTTCCTTCATCGTGACGACGACTTTTTGCAGGTCTTCTATGCTCTGGACACGGCCAAGCCCACGAACGAGTAATTCATTTGGCCCCTGTTCGTCCAGATAGCCTCCCGTCGCGTTCTCGTTGCTGTTTTGAACCGCTTTTTTGACTTCGTGCAAAGCGACACCGAACCGCAACATGGCGTCGGGATCGACCAACACCTGAAACTGCTTGCGCCCTCCGCCCATCGTGAAAACTTGCGAGACGCCAGGGATCGTCAGCAATCGCTGGCGTACGACCCAGTCGCCAAGCGTTCGCAGTTCAAGCGGCTCAGTCGCACCGTCGTTGCTCCACATTCCCAGCATCAGGATTTGACCCATGATGGAGGAAATCGGTGCGAGTGTTGGTTTGACGCCTTCCGGCATTCGTTCTTGAACGAGTTGCAGCCGCTCGGCGACGATTTGACGGTCGTTGTAGATGTCCGTTTTCCAATCGAACTCGACATAGATGACCGAAATACCGACCCCCGACGCACTGCGAACAGCCTGCACTCCGTTTGCTCCGTTGACCGCCGTTTCAATGGGGAACGTCACGAGCGTCTCGACTTCCTCAGGTGCCAGCCCCGGTGCCTCGGTCATGATGACCACACGAGGACGGTTGAGGTCGGGGAAAACGTCAATCGGAGCCTGCATCGCCTGCCAAGTCCCGAATCCCACAAGGAACAAGGCAACCGCGATGACGAGCATGCGTTGCTTCAACGCGAATCGAATGATTGAATTAAGCATGATGTGGCTCCTTAGTGGTTGTGGCCCGCGTGTGGATCAACTCCACCGCCAGACTTGTTTTTGAGAGCCATTTGCATTTGATGAGCGCCACGCATTGCAATGACGTCACCGGGGAACAGCGAACCGTCATTGTCGATCACGGCGGAATACTGATCACGGTATTTCACATGGACCGGCACGCGATCAAAGTGGCTGCCGTTTTGCTGAAACACGAATGTTTCCGCTCCTTCGCTCGCCACCGCCTCGACAGGCACCACGATTTGTTCCGGCATTTCTTCGACCGGTACTCGCAACTGCATCCGTTGACCGGGAACGTAACGCCATTCGACGTAGCGATTGCCGTTAGCACGATGATCTTTGGCGACTTCGTTGGGAAGGCGAACGTAAAAATTCAATGTTCGCGACTGAGCATCGACTTGATTGGCGAGATAAGCCATTTCCAAGCCCTCGATCACACGGGATTCGGAGCCTGGTTCTTCCAAGATCGCGTCAACCGCCCAGCCATTTTGGGACGCTTTCCGAAGTTGCTTGATGTCTTGCTCGAACGCAAGTCCTTCGATGAACAGTTCGTCGTAGTCGGCCAAGACGCAAAGTGTTTCACCCGCGTTGATGGACTGACCTTTGTGTACTGACAGGTCTTGCAGGATCAATGGTCCAGTGTGTTTGGTCTGGTCGTCCTTGACGAAACTCGCTTGAACGACATGTTGGGTCAATCGCAATTCATCCTCGCCGTGGCTATCGACACTCGGTGCAAAGATCTGAAGCTCCCTGAGCAACCGTCGCTCCCCTTCGATTTGTTCTACTTGGTTGTCCGACAATCCGTGCAGCCGTAGCGATTCACGCATCGCACTCAAGCCGGCGTTCAGTTTGTCAAGGGCGTATTGTCGCTCCAGCAAGACTTTACCCGCGATCGCACCGCTTCTGGTGACCTGTTGCAAGCGTGCAATCTCGCGTTGTTCAACATCGAGTTCCCCAAGCGTCCGCAGGAAATCGGTTTGTGCGTTCACGAGGTCTTCGTGTGTCAAGCGGATTTGAAACAGCAAACTTCCTGGCTCGACCGCTTCGCCCTGCACGGCGTGAACATGCGTGACGACACCGGTCATCGGCGTCGCAACTTGAACTCGAGATCGACCTGGAAGTTCGACGACGACTGCGGGCACCGTGATTGATCGGCGGAAGGTTTCCAACTTGATCGGACGGATCGTTTCGTCGGACAATCCAATGTTGCGGATTGCTTGTTTTGACAGCTCCAATGAAGTCGCTGCGTCATGCCCGGCATGGGCAGCGTGATCGTGTCCGGCATGAGGATCAACCTCGCCAGCCGCATCACCCTCGTGCGATTCACCGCCGCCATTGCGGAATGAAACAGCAGTTCGATCGACCCATCCCTTTGTGGCCGGGAACCAATGCTGCCAGGTAAAACCACCGACGATCACAACGATCAGTGTGGCGACTAGCCAAACCCACTTCATGGGGACTTTGGGCATATGGATTTTCATGGTAACGAAACCAACGGAACAACTGCCGGAGAAACCAACCCACGATTCAATGTGTGTGGATCAGAGAAAAGGTCAACGCGAAGAAGCGTCCGTGGCAGATGACCGGCGAATGCAGGCTGAATCAATCAGCACTAGCGAAATTCGCCAAGAGTGTCGGAACTGATGCACGAGGATCGAAAGTCGTGACGACTTCCGCTACGGCATAGAGGCACAGTCACTCTCATCCAATCACGGACGAGTGCGGACCATTACAGACGCCAGACTTGCGTCTTAACGCGAAGCGGCGGATGCACCGTGTGCGGATCGGGCGGCGAACCGTACTCCGTCCGTAGTGCGAGTAAATCTTGTGACGACAGTGACAAAGAGTTCGTCAGCAAGGGCGACCAATCAAAGGTCAAGATCAACGAAATATCATTGTCTCGTTGATCGGCAACGATGTTGCAGTCCGCTTCGTCACAGCATTCATGTGGTCCATGTGAACCTGAACAAGGCGATTCTGACAAAGGCTGTTCGGAACGAGCTTCAGTCGTTTCGTCGTCAAAGCAATTGCAAGTGATAGAGCCATCTGCTTTGTGCTGGTGTCGGCACGATGCCTTGTGACCTTCGTGGGAGTGTCCGTCGTGATCGTGACCACTGACGCCAACCACGTGCGGAACGTCTACCATCACCCGGTCGACGTCGTGACTGTGCGTGTAATCCGCGTGAGCGTGATGTACACAACACCCCAGCAGTGCGTGAAGCACTACGGCGGTCATCGTCGAGTAGGTGAGGAGTTTATGAAACATCGTTACTTTGTTCGGACACTAACAATCGGCATATTACGCCTAATCGTCGCAGTAGTTCTATCGGCTAAGCCGGGGCGGAGCTATATCAAAATAGCGTAAAAGCATACGTAGCACAGGCCATGCCAATCCCATCTGGACAACAAAAGACGCTCAAATAGGCTAAAATCGATACCAAAAAACTTTCGCGATTGTAGTCACACTGAACGCGACACCATCGCAATTTGAGACGCCTTTTCGCCGATGGGCCTTTGATTCAATCTCTCCATCATGAGCCTCGTCCACTACAGAAGAAGTTACCTCAGAATCAAAAAAGTGATTCGCAGCGGTGGATCAAGTGCCGAGTGCCGCCGTTAGTTTGCATCCCCGCGAAGGGGGGTGTACAATCCTCACGCGGCGGGCTGTTTTAAGATGAACGATCATTTTGAGGCAAGCGGCCAGATTTCCCACTAGGACGTTCACACACTCGACGGATTGATTCCTTTCTTTCAGCAATTAAGACACGAGGTAAACAAGATGCGCAAACTCTTCTCCCTACAACTTTCACGAATCGTTATGGCGACTCTGTTAGTTGGTATCACTGGTCTGGCAGCAAACGCTCAGGACCAAGCAGCAGACGAGAAAGTCATCACGCTTAAGCCGGAAACGGTCAAACAAGCGAAGTTTATTGACTTCGGAACCGAGCTTGGCGTTTCGCTCGGAGCGATTAACGACTTGGGACAAAAAATTGACGCCGCACGAATGGCAGCCGACCCGATCGAGCTGCTCTTGTCCGCAGAACTTTTGTCGGCGGCTGAATCACTTTCTGGCAAGCAGGCGTCTTTAACATCAAGCGCGTTGCAAGAAGAAGCCGTGACACTCGCAGAGAATCGCGGAAATCCGACCGAGATCGCAACGGCTGCAAAATTGCTCGGTGGCGATCTTGGCGACAAAGTCATGAAAGTTGCCAAAGCGGCTGCCGAGAAGATGCCCAAGGAAGGAGATGCAACGAAGGATCTCGATGGAGACTTGTATATCGACAACAGGTCGAACCACGACGAAGTACATGTCTACGTCAATGGTCGTGAGATCGGGCACGTCGAAGGTCATAGTGTCGGCACATTTCATGTGCACGGCGCACACTACCTTGACGCTCGTGACCACGAGGGACACCGTTGGCACGATCACATCGTCGGGCACCAGCACCGATGGGTCTTCCGTCTCGATCCGCCGCATCCTCATCACTTCCCCTGGTAGGCATTGGTCAGAAGTATGACATTGAAGCTAGACCCGTCATGGGTCCAGCTTCTGCCCGCGGAAAGGTATTGCAATGTTTCGATTTGTTCTTTTTCCATTGATCGCGTGGATAGTTCTCTCTCAACATCAAGCCCTTGCCGCGCGTCATGCACTACTGATTGGATGTTCTGACTATAAAACGCATAGTGATCTGCACGGTTGCGGTGTCGATGTTGCTTTGCTTAAAGAGCGACTGGCAACGCCTCGGTTTGGTTTTGGACCAGATGATCTGACTGTCTTGAGCGACGCGGACACCACCACAAAACCTCCCACCTACAGCAATATCCATGCGGCCTTCGAGACCGTTGTCGCAGCGAATTGGGCGGCGGACGAAGCCCCAGACATGCTGTTGATCTACATGTCCGGTCACGGCGGACAAAGGAGAAGCGAGACGGAGAAAGACGGCACAGACGAGTTCTTCATGCCGATCGACGAAACCGAAGTCATCCTGGACGATCAAATTGGTGCGTGGCTGGGCGTACTAAATCAGAAGGGCATTCACACTTGGATCGTCTTTGACAGTTGTTTCTCGGGAACGATGACACGCGGTGGCGATCCGAACGAGTCGGTTCGTGGCCTTGCTTCGCCGGAGCTTGATGCGACACGGCTTGCCGCACCCAAGAGCAACGACGATGTTGGATGGGAGTTGCCGAAAGGCGGAGCGTCAAACTGC
Source organism: Novipirellula rosea (assembly GCF_039541335.1). Lineage (NCBI taxonomy): Bacteria > Pseudomonadati > Planctomycetota > Planctomycetia > Pirellulales > Pirellulaceae > Novipirellula > Novipirellula rosea. The sequence goes on from NZ_BAABGA010000107.1 coordinate 149,210, forward strand.
GTGGCATTCTATGCGTGCCAAGCGTATGAAAAGGCGATCGAAGACAAATCGCTCGACAATTCCTTAGGCAAGCCTGTGCCGCATGGATTGTTTACCTTTTGCTTGCTGCAATGTCTGGACCAGCAAACCGTTGGCGACGATGCAATATTAACCTACGAAGATCTGCGTCGTGGAATCATCGAGCGATACCGCGCTCTCGGACGCACTTGGCCGACTCCGTTCTGTGAAGGTGACTTAGATCAAGAAGTGCTCGGCTTCGAGAAGTGGCCAAGAGCGAATCCGATGTACCTGCAATTCGATGGAGACACGACATCGATCGTCGGTGGTCAAATGGCAGGACTGACCATCAATGCGATCGTCGCCATCTTTGCACCGCAGGATAGTAAGCAGACGACGCCAATCGGTTATGTGCAAGTGGTCAGCGTCACCGCAACTACTGCCGAAATCGAAAGCGTTGCGTACGGTGAATTTCCTCAAGCTGTTCCAGTCAGTGTCTTCCCTAACAACTCAACATGCCAGGTCGTCAGCCAAGAGCTTGGCGAACTGCGAATTGCTTTGACAATTTCTTGTGTTGATGTCGATGCGGGGCAATCGCTTGAGATGACGTTTCGAGACAAGGCAGCCGATCCACTAAGCATTTTCCGTGTCGTTGAATCAAAAGGCTCGCAAGGATGGACGCTAATGGTGTCTGAGACAGATCGTCTTTTGGTGCCCAATCAGGTCCCATTGACGCTTGGCGACGGCTTTCCATCTGCAACACAACTGCAACGCACCCCGCACGTCCGCTATCAAGCATCTCTTGCCAACAGCGAACTTGTCGATGCGGTCGAGCGTGATCTTCGCAGAGTGTACAATTGCGAAAACCTCCAACGACTGGCGGTCGCCTACGGTCCAAACGCAACGGCAGCGCACGACATCAAGCTAAAGATGTCGAAGGTGCGTGGTGATCTGGCTTCAAAAGAGGTTAAGGCTGGAGACGTGTTGCGAATCGAAGTTGTCAACGAAGGCGCTTACGATGCCGCCTTCGCTGTATTCTTTGTTAGCTCGCGGTTCCAAATCGCAAGTCAAGCGTCGGACTTTATCAAGCCAGCCCAAAGCTTATTCCGTCCGACCACGATCGCGTTGTTTGAAATGACCATCAATGAGAAAATGTGGGGACAGAATGGCTTGATCTTGGTTGGCATTCCACAGGAAGGGAAGGTAAAGCATCAATTGAACTACGTTGGCATCGAACAGAAGAGACTTGGAGATGCTGCTGACAAAAAGCGTGGCTTTGTCGCCAAAACACCTTTTGAGAAACAGCTTTACAACGCCACGTTCGGCAACCAGAAATTCCGCACAGGTGGCACTTCCGAACAACCTCAAATGTCGATGGTTTCCTGGGTTGTGTCGGAGTAGAGTCCGCCGCAGTCTACGCAATCAATACAATCCCAGGTGCCTCGAAGACGAACATCGCAAACGAACAGAAATGTGCGTCTCTTGCATTATCTGATGAAATGAATCGTTTGCAGTTTTAGATCGCGACCACTACGCTGAGGGTGGCTCGGTCGCTCGATGATCTTTGGATCTACAGGAATTGATAGAATGAAGAAGAACACCCCAACAATCGTTTTTCGCAGACTTCGTCGAGATCCTAAATGTTTGGGTTTTGCGAGCCTTACACAGACGCTCACGATCGCAGTCCAATTCATTGCGATTTCAATTCTAACATGTAGCCCTACCTTTTCCGATGATGATCTTGGCTTTGTCAAGGAGGATCTGCGGGGCGGTGAGAATTGGGCCATCCTGATCGGCGTGAACTACACCAGTCGCCAAGAGGAGCTGCGTGACGGCGGTGATCTGCTGAGTCGTGACGCCTTACCCGCCTTGTCCAATGCCGCCAACGATGCGTTGGCAATTGCCGACATCTTGACCAATTATTACGACTATGACAAAGATCGCGTCATTGTCTTAACGGACGATAAGGGAACCGACGTCGAGCGGCTGCCCACAAAATCGAATATCTCGCGTGAGTTGTTGCGTCTCAGCAAGGATGCAAACGAAGATGACACGGTGTTTTTCTTTTTTGCAGGTCACGGCATCAAGTTACGTTCGCAATCGACCAGCGGAAATAATGTTGCGATGCTTGCGATGGATGTCGAACTGAAAGAAGGTGAGCCGATTGGCAATTTGTTTGGATTGCCTTTCGGTTTGATCGACGACCTCGGTCGGATCAAGGCTAAGCAAAAACTGCTGGTACTTGATTGTTGCCACTCGGGTGAAATATTTAATCAGCATCGTGCATCCACGACCTTCCAGCCACCGAGCGGCGGAAGTGGACGTACAGATGAAAACCTGCTCAACGCCCCCGCGTTTCAAGCAATGGCCTCATGTCGTGCCAGTCAGCTTGCATCCGACGGTCGCGATGGCAACTCCAAATTCACTTCGGCATTCTTACATGGTCTGCGGCGGATTCCAGCGCAGAATCAAAAGCAAGTTGTCACAGCTCATGCCCTACTAAAGCATCTGGAAGGTTACTTTGATCCCAGCCAACGGCCTGATTGTCGTAACCTTGTTGAACAGAATGGAGATGCTGGTGAGTTCTCGTTCAAACCGCGACCAGAGGCTGACTTTAGGAAGTTTCTCGTTGAAGAATTGGAGGAGGCGTACTTGCGCAGCATGGTGGTCAGCCGCCAGGGCAGTTGGTGGTTTCAAGAATGTCCATGGTTCATCCCCAGCATCCGGGCGGAAATGGTTCAAGTTTACGACAGCTATCAAGTCGTTGCTCGTGGAAATGAGGTCGCTGATTTATTGGATGCCGAGAGTTTGCGATTGGCTGCGGATGCCGCGCTACGCCAACTCAAGGAAGGCGAAAGCGAAATCGCACGTTTGCGCCGTAAACACGCGTCGCTGTTGCTCGACGCCGACAGTGGTAAAAAGCTAAGTGAAGCGTTGTCGGAAATTGAATCCGACCTTGAGCCACTGTTACCCAAAAGCTTGTCGGTCGAGGCATCTCGTGGAATTGCTCCCAAAGTTGCTCCGGCCAACAGCATGGACAAGGACTTGCAAGCTGCTGATGTTCACTTGTTGGCTGTCGTCAAGCATTCGCTCAGCCAAGTTGATGCTGATAAGATCTACAGACAAGCTCTTCGAATGTACGACCACGAGATGCTTCCAACCGTAGCGCAGTTGAACAAGGTCTCAACTGATAATGAAGAGAAGGTGTTTAATTACTCATTACAGATTCTCAAAGCCCTCTGCCGAGTTGACTATGCCGAGTTTCTTCAACGTGAACTGAAACAGCACAAGCCAGCAGCGGAACAGTATCAGCAAGCTCGTCGCGAAATCGAACAACTCACGTTCGATGGCAAGCAGAAAGGCTACGCTGATTTCTTTATGGCGTTCACGCTTTGCAGTGAAGCAGATGCTTGGATCGGCATCAACCGCTGGAAACAAGCCGATGCGTTGCTCGATGAAGCAAAAGAGCTCGCGAAACCGAAGCTCAATGGCCTCACGTCGCCAGTAGCAGGCCATTTTCTCGAAGCTCACATCTACCGGCGAAACGCCTGGTGCAAGATGATGCAGTGGAAGATTGATGATGCAGTGTGTTCCTTCCACACGTCCAACCAAATCCTTTTGAATCGCATGAGTGGTACGAGCGGTGATGACTCCAGCACGCTCCCATCCAACGACGAAATGTCCTGTGTCGATGTGTTAGTCGCCAACAAACGTGTGTTCGACGAGTCGCGAGACTACTCATCCAAGGTTGCCTACCTGCACAACCTCCATGGAATCGCGATGGGAATACGCTTCCAAGGCGAAACGGCGCGTGCTGCCACGGAATATCGAATACTCACCGATCGCGTTGAGTCTGCGTTCGGCCAGTTTCGTAGTGATTCTGCAGACGCAGCGATTGAGAATCAGTTCATCGGGCGCACAATCAATACGCAAGAGCGGCTTGGTGATTGTAATTTGTTTGGCGATCCCGACGTGCGAGACTTGAAGGAGGCCCTGGATGACTATCGCCGCGCGATGATGCGTGTGCACTTGCTACGCGACTCGGCTCGCGATCAAACCACGGCAGTTCTACTTTACAAACAAGCGTTGGCGCTTAGTCTCCCTTCGTCATTCACCGACCACGAACTTGCCAACCAAATGTGTGAGGTTGCCGACAAGATCTATTTGCCACGAAAAGACAAAGCGGGCGGGTTGTTGGATGCCCTCGGAACGCTGACCACGTTATGCGTTCGAGCTTGCGAGCAGTCCGCGAAGGCGAAGTCGACAGGCGGCAGTGAACTAACGGCCCAGAACGATTTGCGTGAGTGTATCCTCGCATACCGCGATAAAGTCGGCACAACACCGCATCGCGATCAGCTTGAACTTTGTCTTTTCGCATCGGACGTCTTGCTGAAACATGCTGGCAGTCGCAGCAAATACCAGACACTCGCAGATGCTGACCTGCTGCTGAGTTTTTGTAGGATTGCATTGGACTCTTATCAAGCGTCAGGCAATGATGACCCTGAGCAAGACAATCAGGTATCTGATGCGGTCAAATATCTGAGACCTTATTTCGATACGGCGATGAACGCGAAGATGAAGTTAGGCGACGCCCAAGTCAAAGAGATGTTACAGATCCAGGCCGAAGCGACGCTTGGCAAGCTCGATATCAAAGACAGTGAAGTCAAACCGATCTTGGCGGTTTACACCCTCGATGGCAAGCCTTACCTATTGGTCGACATTCCATTCAGCGTTAGTCGTTGCGTCCCCTTGGCTGAATCGTACTATAACGTCCAAATGGTCCGCGACGCATGTCAGTCCACAAAGAAGTTGCCGCTGCCGGATGATATCTACGATGCGTTGTCAGGTTGGATGAAACAAAATCCTTCTGCTTCACTCTCGTCCTCTGTTGACTGCCGCTGGCGTGATTCAGTACGCGGTTTTCATGCACGCCAAGCAATGCCACGGACTCTCGTTGACTCAACGACTGGCGAAGAAACGACGGTCGTTGAAACGGCGTCTCGAGACACTACTTTTCCATTCGAGCTTCAACGCCCGTAAACAGCAGCGACTTCGGCCGGCGAGTCATTACTGTTGGCTGAACGTCAGACCTCGTAGGCTATCGTCGCCACTGTTATCCACGACCGCATCCAAACCTCCGGTCAAGACAAATCCATCGACTCGGGCACGCGCCTGTGCCAGTTGCACCTGCGAGGTCAAAAATGCGAGGTTCGTATCGAAGTAGGTTCGGCGTGCCACAAGAACTTGTACAAAGCTGGTTTCGCCCGCCTTGTAAGCCAGTTCGGCCAGTTCCAAACCTTCCTTGGCATTAGGCAGAATGTCGCTGGAGTACTGATCGACGGCGGCCAGTGATGAATCGTAGTCTCCCGAAACGGCGGCCAAGCGAGCCTTGATGGCGTTTTCGATTCGCTCGACTTCTCGCGAAGCTCGCACATATTCAGCTCGTGCCGCCGAAATATTGCCTTGGTTCCTGTTGAAAACGGGAATTGGAGCGCCAACCTGTAGGTTAATGATTCCCGAGCCAGTGCCATTGTCGACACCAGCAGCGAACTGAACATCCAAGTTTGGAATCGGTTGAACATTTTGTCGACAGAGGTTTGCTTTCGCTCGCGTAACTCGTGCTTGTGCCGCTTGCACTTCGGGGCTGGATGCGATCATAGTGGACGCGACACTCGGCCAATCCAAAGTCGATTCCGCTTCTGGCAACACGCCTTGCAGCCGCGTTGGAATCATGCGAGGATCACCCGCGAGTGCTGCTAATTGTCGCCAAGCTGCTTCGTAGCGAACTTGGGCCTGACGCAGTGTCAAGTCAATCTCGTTCTTTTGCACGTTGGCTTGGACGACTTCTAGCTGCGAGCCTTCTTTCGCTTCTTTGAGTTGCTCAGCTAAATCGACTCCCTTGTCAGCGACCGACTGGAAGTCACGGATCAAATTCACACGTTGCTGCGCAGCTAAGGCATCGTAGAAGGTGATGCGAATGTCAGTCACGATGCGGTATTTCTGGGCTTCAAGCTGCATAAGCTGAGCACGCAACGCTTCGTTGAGCACGGCGCGGTTCAACGCCAATTTATCGCCGGTAATGATCGTTTGCGAGATGAACACCGTGTGCTGATCGGTGCCTTGGTCGGCGATCTGAGTGCCGTTGTAACCGACCATCGGGTTGGCACGTAGACCGACTTGGGTTTTGAAACCAGCGGCTTTTTGCGTTGTTGCAACGAGTTCAGCGATCGTCGGATTGTTCGCCAAAGCAATCGACTCGATCGCTTCGAGCGTTAACCCCACGGGCTGTTCGCTGAGGTAGTAATCATTACTGGTGGAGAATGGTTCAACTGCAACTTCGTTAAGCGACTGTTCGTGCGAATCCAACTCTATTATGCCTCGCAAGGAACCGTTGGCCCGCCCAGCGAAATCATCTTCTTCCGTTGCAACAAGTTTGTCACCGTTCGACTTGTCGTTGTACGCGACCGTCATCACGGGTGCGGCAACTATGGCTGCTGCCGGTGTTGAAGCAACGTTCGTTTGCGTCGATCGGTGCGTTGCGGAATTGTGAGCCGATGTCGCAACGTAATTACCAATACTCTGGCAACCTGCCGTGAAACTCATCGCTGAGCCCATTGTCAATGTCATGCTCAAAGCCGCACGCAACCGCCGACGCCGCGATTGACGAGAACGATTGCTGGTCAGTTGTGTTGTGATCACCGTGTTTTCCTCCGTGAAAAATAAGACCAGCCGGAGTTTTCGATCGGTTCAGCATGAGTGAGATATTGCGTCGAATCGTTGCAGTCGGACCTTCTCCAACGCATTCGAGTCCGGTGGTGACGGTTGTGCGGAAGAAACCCGCAGAAGGTTGTCCAGCATGTGACCGCGCTTCATCCAACTCCATTCCAGCCGACGATAGTCCAAGGGCAGTCCCAGAGTGTCACGAAGAAGGGCTAGGTCTCCTAAGAACCGTCGAGCCCATCTTTTCGCACTATGTCACGAAGCGTGCCGCGATGAATGCCGAGACGCTCGGCCGCATTGGCTCGGTTGCTGCTGTATGCCTCCAGGACGAGACGAAGCAGTGTCGGCTCGATCAACGAAGTATCGCGTCGTGCAAATTCGTTTCCTGTTCCTGAGCGTTCTCCCCGAGCCAAATTAATTCGGCTTGAAAAGACGTTTCCGGATTGGACTGTTGTGCGACGCCAGCGGTTTGCGGTTCAGGCACGTCGCCGATCTCGTCGAGCAAGACTTTCTCGCCTTCCGCTTTCTTGAACAAGCCTGCTCGGTCAGCCAAAGCGCCAGTGAATGATCCCGCTGCATGTCCGAACAGTTTACTTTCGCTCGAGTCTGGATTCAGAGCCACTGGTGCGACGGGCAACTACGAATACGATGCCCGATGGCTGTGCCGATGAATCGCTACCGTCGCTAATTCTTAGCCGGTTCCTGTTTCACCTGTGACCAACACGGACAGATCGCTTCCGGCGACCAACGCGATTTGCCGAAACGTCTGTTGAATGGCCGCTGATCTATCAATGATCCGGTTCTCGGCTACCGACCCTGTCCCTGCGTCTCGAACCGGCAAAAGTGGTTATCTTGGTTGTCCGTTTGCTCGGAGGGCGTTGCTGCAAACTACCTGCGCATTGTGGAGCGTGAACGGCTCGATGATGTATTCCGAAGCACCGTGCTTCACCGCTGAAACTGCCGTTTCCAAGTCCCCAAACGTACTCATGATAATGACGAAGCAGCGAGTCGCTTCGATGAACTTGGGTAGTGCCGAGATCCCGTCTTTCTTCGGAACGCGAACGTCCAGCAAAACCAAATCAGGCTTCCGCTCGGCCGCCATCCGCAATCCTTCTTCGACCGGTGATGCGGTCAGGACTTCACGGCTGTCGCCCGAAAGCATTCGTTCAAACGCACAGCAAATACTTGGTTCGTCATCGACGACAAAAGTCAACACTGGCTTGATCGTGGGCGTCGAACTCCTTGGACAATCCTCTCGCAGGACACTTTTCCGCCGCTGGCGATGGAAAAAGCGTCGAAGCAAAGGTCGACTGGAAGCGAATGGTGGGCATTTCCTTGGCAAAGCATCCCAAAACGCGGTTGGCACAAACGTTGCGATAGGCATGATGGACCACGATCTGTGCCGTGATCCGAGACTGATTATCACCAAGACACTCAACCAGCGAAAGAACCTAGATGCGAAGTCAACGGAATGGATTCACCCTTATTGAATTGCTGGTTGTGATCGCGATCATTGGCGTGCTCATCAGCCTGCTTCTTCCTGCCGTGCAAGCAGCTCGCGAAGCCGCTCGCCGAATGCAATGCTCAAATAACCTAAAGCAAGTTGCGTTGGCATGCCACAACTATGAAAGTGCGTTCAGGAAGTTGCCGCCGTCGGCGGTTTTGGATTTGAACGTCAACAGCACTGCAAACAACGGTTCGTGGGGCGTTCATGGTCGAGTCCTCCCGCAACTAGAACAATCGAATCTGTTCGAGCGAGTTGATTTGTCGATCGCATGGGATGGGCAGAGCTCGATTCACGAGGTCAAGGTTCCGACGTTCGCTTGTGCGAGCGATCCTGGTACCGACCAAGTTCGAGTCTTCAGCGACAATCGACCGTCGCTGTATCCGACCAGCTATGGATTCAATTTCGGAAGTTGGTTTGTTTACGCCCCAACGACCCGCAAGGGAGGCGACGGAATGTTCTATCCAAATTCATTTCTTGGATTTCGCGACTGCCTCGATGGAACATCCAACACACTGTTGATTGCCGAAGTAAAAGCCTGGACGCCCTATACACGCAACGGTGGGCCGGTCATGACGGCAATGCCAACCACTCAGGCCGAAGCCGAAGCCGTCGTCGCCAGCGGCGCTCAGTTCAAAGATACAGGGCACACGGAATGGCCTGACGGTCGCGTGCATCACACCGGCTTCACCACGACGCTAACGCCCAACACACAGGTTCACTACACGACGGGCGGTCGGACGTACGACGAGATGGATTTCAATTCGTGGCAAGAAGGCAAAGACGGTGCAGTTGGCCAAACGACCTATGCGATGATCACCTCCCGCAGTTATCACACCGGGCTGGTTCAGGTTGCCTTGCTGGATGGTTCGATCCGTAGCATTTCTGATTCGATTAATAGGAACACATGGCATTCAATTGGCACCCGAGCGGGTCACGAGGTGATTTCCTCTGAGTGGTAAAGCAATTTTGTAATGCCGATTCTTATTCAAGGCTCATTTCGGCGTACCGGAATCGTCTGGTTGGGGACGTGTAGAATTTCATGTTGCCCCCTAGCAATCCGGCCTATAACCATCTGTTCACGTCGGGTGGTGCCAGTTGCACGGAAGAGACCCGCAGAAGTGCGTCCAGCATATGGCCGCTTGACGCCGGATTCCGTTCCGGCGGACCTCATTGCATCACTTGCCTCTCGAATTGCAGCCTAGTGATGGCCACCATGAACATGCGTCGTCGTGTGGGGAACGGCGTCGATGTGCGTGGTCGTGTGAGGGACTGCGTGCAAATGGTTGCCGTGCTGTTGGTAATCAATGTGTGTCTGCGTGTGGGGAACGTAGTCTGTGTGCGTTTGCGTATGCAGATGCGGTTGCTGATACGACGGTCGGTACGACTGATACGGTTGTGTGTAAGTCTGGCGAACGCCGTTTCGGTAGATGATTCGACCTTGCTGCGGATACGACTGACCCTGGATGTATTGTTGCTGTGGGTACTGCCCTTGAATCACTGTACCCTGAGTCACCGGACGAGCTGAGCGGTATTGTTGCTGATAAGGTTGCGTCACAGTTGGATAGCTGTTATAGGGGGTGACCTGATCGAAGTGAGTGGTTGTGTGCGGGACGCTGTCGATGTGCGTCGTTGTATGAGGCACTGCATCAACATGGTTGCCATGCTGGACATAGTCGGTGTGTGTTGTCGTGTGCGGCACATTGTGTTGATGCGTGGTCGTGTGCGGTACGAACCATTGGGCCTGAGCGGTGGTCGCTAACGCAATGGCGACAACGGCGGCTGTGAAGAAACGACTCATTAAATTAACTCCTTGCGGGGGGATTTCAGTGGGACAATCACATCGCCCACCAAGAGCCAGTCTAACAGACCATGCGAGGGGGAGGGAAAGAAAATTAATCTCCCAACAATTCTCAGCCTGTCGTCTCATTCGCGACACAGGGTCGTCAATGTGACTGCGCGGCGTCTGACAAAACGGCGTCAACCATTGGTTTTTCGGTTTGGCACATGCAATGCGTTAATAGGCGATCCAGCGGCCCTCGCCGTGAACCTCCCCTCGAATGTTAGGACATCACCCTATGAATCGCATTTTCGCAATTGCCACTCTCGCAGCAGGCTTGTTCGCCTTTGCCGGAAATACTGATGCCACCGCTATCGACTATTTTCACGGCGGACACCACGCCTACTCCGGCGGCCATCACGGTGGCGGCCACAACGGCGGCTACGCTCACGCACCCGTTCAAACATATGGCAACTACGGCTATTCATCGAACTACAGCGGCTATGGATACGGCCAAACGCATCAACCGAGCTATCAACCGCGATACCAGCAACGGTACGCACCCACCTATCGTTCGCAATCCTACGGACAGCACGGCGGCTTGCATGTTGACATCGGAGGCTTCCATGCGATTGGCGTTGGTCGTCAGCATCATTAATCCTAAACCGTTTCGTCGAGCCACGCGGGTTTAAGCCCGCGTGGCATTTCACTTTGGCGTTCCTGGAAAACCGCTTCATGATCGCTTGACCGATAAGCCGCTGACTCATGCCATTGAAACAAAAATTCAATGGAACAATTTTCAGTTGAAATGAAAAATATGCGAAGCAAACTATTCAACAGCGACAAATGTTTCACGGTAAAAGAATTGGGCGTCGACAAAATTTCGCGCACACTCGGCACCCCCACAACCCCACAGCGACGTGACCGCTCAAGTCTTGACGTAGCCTTTGACAATTGCGTAGTTCAGTGGCATAGCCGAAAAAAGATGGTTCGGATCATCGAAGCTGCCGATCAACCCTCAATCGACTCTTGTTCCAAACAACGCATCAAGAAGCTTATTCATGTTGAAAAGGTGTCTCAAACGAATCGCACGGACAGCCATGATATGGCTGTTGATGGCGATGTTTGCGATTCCGACATCATTGGTCCGAATTTGTCCTTGCACGTCGGTCAATGGCGAAAGCCAATGTGAATGCTGTGCATTGGTCAACGAAAACGCGATGACGCAGCAATTGAACTGTTGTCAGGACAGTCATCCTTCGCGGCCCTGCGAAACCGTTGCTGAACGTGAATGTGGGATCGACCTGCTCGTTTGTCATTGCACCGATCACTGTCCGTGTCAGTGCCAATGTGACGAGCGAAATGGTCACGCAACGATCGACAGCAATCGAACGGTACCTCAGCAAACGGCTGAGCGAGTAATCGCAGTAGTGACCAGATTGCCTCATTCGCCACAGTTGCAAATCCGCTTCTCGCGGATCGGCGATTCGCCAATTTTGCATGCCACAACCGCGCAGCAACGCTGTGCAACCCTCTCGCGTTTTCTCATTTAAACGCCGCTCTCTGAGCATTCTATCGCGAACGTCATCAAGGCTTTCGTTAGATGTCATTTAGTGTTGAGCCCATCCAGATTGGTTGAGGTTTATTCATATTTGCAGCTTTCAAAAAGGTCGTTGGACTTTGTGCTGCGCCGCTGTTAGCCGCACTCAAGGGCGACCTCCGCTTCGGTGTGAATCACCTTGTAGCTAAATGTTTCAAACTCTTGAGAAAGGATTCTCGATCATGACTAAGTTACTTTTCAGTTTGATGTTGGTAGCCGCATTAGCCGTCGTGACGTCCATAGGATGTGCCTCGACCGCAGGAGGTGGTGGTGGAAGCCACGCCGGGCATAATCACTAGCGATAGGGCATTAAATGAGAGGACGTTATCATTAGAGATCGCGCCGATCACGAATCCCCAGAGGACCAGCTGATCGTTGGCGGTCAGGACGCCGTGTGTTTCGAAGCAACGGATTGTTGGCGGCCGGTTGGTCTCTTTATTTGTGTTCTTTTTCGGGCATTTCAAATTCGGAGCGAAGGATGTTTGCATCAATGAAAAACGCGAATCTGTCCCATCGACAAAAAGATTGGACGCCGCTGGCTCGGCCCCCGTGGAAATATTCCCACACGTCAACTGGCATGTTCTTGACCACGCTCTCGTTCTGCACCGGCATGGTGATCGCTTTGATTATTTCTACTGCGGCGGGACTGACAATTGGAACGTTGCTGTTGGCGTGCATATTGCTTTTCGAACGCTCACGACTTGACGTTCTGCTGGTACATGGCGAAGACCGCTATTGCCTCGTTCAGTTGTGTGGCGCAGCGACAATTCTGCAGTTGCCACTGCTGACCAAGACCTTCAACCGGCTACCAGTTGCCAGCGACGTACATGTTGACATGACCGCGCTGTCTTATATCGACCAGACGTGCATCGAGTCGATGATGGCGTGGGCTGAACAACACCGACATTCCGGTGGGAGTTTAATTGTCGATTGGGGGCCCCTGCATGCTGGCTTTAGGACGGCAGCCCTCGAATCTGACCGGGTTCAAGTTGACGAGACTCCGATTCATTCCATCGCGGCGTACCGCAAAGCCGCTTAACGATTTACTACAAATTATCGCGAACCGCTCCATTCACCACTGATAAGGATATCAAAAATGAAAGTTTCTCAATTTAGCCGCCACTTCAACTATATTGCTGGCCTGATCTTGATTGTGTCGAGTGTCGGCTGCGGTTCGCTGCCCTGGCGAAACAAGCCGGCCCCCATGGATACCAGCTATCAAGACTACGTCGAACAGTCGGTGGCGAATATTGACTACAAAGCCCCACCAACTGGCCTTGAGCCACCTGTCCGGTTGTCAAGTTCGTCGCGGGTCAGCCCCGCGGACCTCGCACCCGCGTCGCCAAGCGATGAAAGTTGCCAGGACGCTTGCTGCCACTAGGCTGTGGCCAATGCAGACATCCCTGACATGGGGATCTGAACGACATTCTCGCGTTGCTAGTTTGACACAATTCGCGGTATTTGACTCACATTGGAGTGGAACCTCAGCGAGCAGCAGATTGGACTTAACCTCGAAATCAATCCGTAGCCGATTGAGCAAATACGTGACGCATCGCGATTTGTTTCGCGATGAAGAAGATCACGGGGTAGATCAGCAACTCCATTATAAAGCTGGTAGCCAATCCGCCGATCATGGGGGCGGCAAGGCGACGCATCGTGTCCGCACCAGCACCAGTGGCCCACATCAAGGGTACCAAGCCGATGAAAGTCGTTACAACCGTCATCGTCTTGGGGCGAATACGCTTCACCGCTCCGTCGTGAATCGCGTACCAGAGATCATTATTGTTTCGCATTCGACCTTCGCTACGGAATCTCTCAAAGCTGTTATCTAAATACAGCAGCATCACCAAACCGGTTTCCGCATCCAAACCGGCAAGCGCGATCAAGCCCACGCCGACTGCCAGCGAGAGATCGTAGTCGAGGAAATAGAGCAACCAAATCGCACCGACCAAGCTAAACGGAATCGCTAATAGGACGATCCCCACTCGCAACCAACTGCCCGTCGCCATGTACAACAACACCACGATGATCACGCCGGTCAACGGGATCATGATTGACAGTCTTTGACGGGCCTGCTGCATGTATTCAAACTGCCCCGACCAAACAATGCTGTATCCCTCGGGCAGGTCTACTTGCTCGGCAATCGCTTTTTGCGCGCTCTGCACATAAGTCCCTACGTCGATGCCCGCGATGTCGACGAACACCCAACTGGTCAACCGCGCGTTTTCGCTTTTGATCATCGGTGGTCCCTGAACCGTCTCGATTCGCGCTAGTTGAGCCAGCGGAACCTGGGCACCCGATGGCGTCGCTACCAACGTTTGCTCTAGCGCCGGGATGTTATCACGTAGTTCGGACGGGTAACGCAAATTGACGGGATACCGCTCCAGTCCTTCCACCGTGCTGGTAACATTCATTCCACCCAAGGCACTCATGATCACGTCTTGCACCTGAGCGATCCGCAGTCCATAGCGGGCGATCTCCTCGCGGTCGATCTTGATGTCCATATAGTTTCCGCCGACGCTCTTCTCGGCAAACGCACTGGTCGTGTACTCACCCGTCCCTTCCGCTGAACGCACGACCTGAGAGATTTGATTGCTGAGTCTTGAAAGCGTCGTCAGATCAGGCCCCATAACCTTGATGCCAACAGGCGTCTTGATACCCGTCGAAAGCATGTCGATCCGTGTCTTAATCGGCATTGTCCAAGAATTGGCCAAACCGGGTATCTGTAAGACTTCATTCATACCTTGAAAGGATCGACCACCGGGCAATTTGAACCCGTAGACAAGTTCATTGCTGGTGATCGGTCGAAAGTCCGCGAGGAACTGTCGGGGAAACCACTGAAGCCAGTCCGGCCAATCGCTGTAAAAATGCTGGATCGGGACTTGCCGCCAATGCGACTTATCGCGATGTAGGGTCACGATTGTTTCGATCATGTTCAGCGGCGCGGGATCGGTGGCCGTCTCGGCGCGACCGATCTTTCCAAACACCTTTTCCACTTCAGGAAACCGCATCAGAAGTTTGTCGGTCTGTTGCAGCACTTCCTTGGCCTTGGTCACGCTCAATCCCGGCTCGATCGTCGTCGGCATGTAGAGGAGGTCGCCCTCTTCCAACGGTGGCATGAATTCGCTGCCTAATTGGCTAAGTGGCCAGTAGGTGATGCCAACCAAACAGACCGCTAACATTAGCGCGAGCCAGCGAAAGTGCATTGCGATCGCGAACAATGGATCGTACATTCGCTCCAGTATTCGACTGAACGGATTGCGTTCTTCCGACATGATTTGCTGGGGCAGGATGCACAAGCTGGCCAGTACGATCCAGCCGCCGACCAGCCATGTCCGATAGTCGCCGAGCATCGGCAGCGGCATGAACGCGAAGGCAAGTGCCGGGATGCCGATGACCGTCACATAAACCGCCATGCGTTTCCACCACGAAACCGATTTGGGAACAACTCGCTCGGTCAACAAGTAGACCATTAAAACCGGAATGATCGTCACGGCAATGATCGCGGCCATCGCCATCGAGAACGTCTTGGTATAGGCCAGCGGGCGAAACAATCGTCCGGATTGCTCGCCCAAGGCAAACACGGGGACGAAGCTGACCGTGATAATGAGCAGGCTAAAAAACAGGCTCGGTCCGACCTCGATTGCCGCGTCCGCGATCACGGCCGCTTGCGATCGGGGTTCTTCTCCCGCAGCGATCCGTTCCTTCTCGCGTTCCAAATGCTTGTGCGCGTTCTCGACCATGATCACGGAACTATCGACCATCACGCCGACCGCGATCGCAATTCCCCCCAAACTCATGATGTTGGCATTGATGCCAAATAGATACATCACGCCCAAACTTGCGAGCACTCCGGTGGGCAACACGAACGCGGCGACCAAGGCGCTGCGAGCGTGCAATAGAAACAGAACCATCACCAACGAGACGACCACCATTTCTTCGATCAAAGTCCCGGTCAACGTCTCGGTCGCTCGCTGGATCAGGTCTGAACGATCGTAGCCAACTTCAATTTCCACACCCGGAGGCAGTCCCGTTTCCAATTCCGACAGTTTGTCTTTGACGCGGGCGATCGTGTCGCGCGCATTCTCGCCGAACCGCGTCACCACGATCGCACCAACGGTTTCGCCTTCGCCGTTCCATTCGGCAATGCCACGGCGAATCTCAGGACCAATCCGAATATCAGCAACGTCGCGCAGATAGATCGGCGAACCTTCGGCAGTCGCACCCAGTGCGGTCTGGCGAAGTTGATCCAATACTAACTCGGTTGGACTTCTCTCGTCGGAGTCGGTGGTCGGTGTACCTAGATAGCCGAGACCGCGAACCATGTATTCCGTCTCGCTCATCTCCACCAATCGTCCGCCCACATCCCGGTTGGATTCTCGGATCGCGCGGCTGACTCGTTCCAGGGGCATGTCGTAAGCGAGTAGCTTCACCGGGTCAACGACGACTTGATACTGCTTTACAAAACCGCCCACCGACGCGATCTCGCTGACACCTTCGAGCGCCGTCAACTCATATCGCAGATACCAGTCTTGCAGGCTTCGCAGTTGAGCCAAGTCGGTGCTGCTGGCAACGAGCGGCTTGCCATCGAGCGGACAAACCGTGCGTGGTTCATCGATGACCAGCGGGGCGAGTCGCCCGCGAATTTCCTTCGGCGCATCCTCCAATCGATCGAAGCGATTCCCTTGCATGTCGACGTAGACGGCTCGTCGGCCAGAGAATGTTCGACGATGTTCGAGTCGCTCCCGGCTCTCTTCAGGAACCTGTTTCAGATCAGCGTACCATTTGTCTTCGGTCACATCGTGCCACAGTCCGTTCGGATGGTCGGGGCAGTAGTCGCCGGTCACCAAGGCATATTCGTAGACCCAGCCGACACCCGTCGCATCGGGGCCAAGTTGGGGACTGACCGAATCGGGAAGCGATCCCGACACAAAGTTGAGTTGCTCCAGCACACGACTTCGCGCCCAGTACAAATCCGTGCCATCTTCAAAGATGATGTACACGAAACTGGTGCCAAACATACTGTAGCCACGAACCACCTTCGCACCGGGCACAGCCAGCATGGTCGTGGTCAGCGGGTAGGTCACCTGTTGCTCGATGATCTCCGGTGCTTGACCTGGAAATTCAGTGCGGATAATTACCTGAACATCCGACAGATCGGGGATCGCATCGACCGTGATGTTGGTCGCTGCCCAAACACCACCGACAATCACGAACACGCTCAACAACAGCACCATAGGGCGATTGTCAATGCACCAACCGATCAGTCGCCCGATGACGGAATTGTTATTAGCGTTGGGGTCGGAACTTGGCAGCATATAGGAACGATCGAGTTGCGGAATGAAAGACGAGTTCGAGGAAATCACGACGGCAACTACTCCGTCGGAATCTCCTCTTTGATCTCTCCGCAAGACAGCATCTTTTGTCCCATGTATGGATTTTCAATTTCCTCGGTCGTTTGCAGCCAACTTGCTTTTACCATGGGGCAGTACGCCACATAAAGTTCGCTGACGGCTTGATTCGACGGTGAAGCGATCTTTACCAACTCGATCATGGATGCGGAAATTGACTGATACGCTTTTCTCGCTGCGACCAAATCTTCAGGTTTCGGCTCCGCACTTGTTGCAATTGCCTTGGCAACCCGCTCAACATCGGCATTGTCGGAATTGAACAGCGGTTTCGCCTTCTCGCCGATAGCGGCAACCTTCACGGCAATGCCGTCGGATTTGTCTTCGGCCAGCGTCTTACGCAGGTCCAGATACGACTTGACTAACGCGTCCACGTCTGACGTGTTCTCAGCCGCCGAGGCGTTCGCGGCAGTGGTCGATGGAGGCGACTCATTCAATCCAGCGACGTTCTCGTCGGTTTGACACCCCGCCAGCATCAACGCCAACAGCGCCAATGGCAAGAATTCATTTACGGCGATTTTCACAAACCATTTCGACATCATCATTCATCTCCGATTCAAGGTAAAAATAACTTCAGGGTAAAGCGAACAATCAGCGGTTGGTCGTAAACACTTTTTCCACGGTTCCGCAGTCGGCCATTGCGTCGCCTTGGCCATAGTACGGGTTCTGGACTGTTGCCGACGTCTGCAACCAGCTTGCGTCGACCATCGGGCAGGTCGCTTCGCGAAGTTCGGGGACTGCTTTGGAACTTGGCGCAACTCGCGAGACCAGTGTAATCATCGCCGCCGATAGACTCTTGTAGGCGGCTCGCATTGCCGGTAGACCCGCAGGCGGTGTCGCAGCCTCTTTGGCGACATTCGCAGCGGCGGATCGTAACGCTTCATCTTCGACGTCTTGCAACTCCGTCGCGGTTTGGCGAATTCGTTCCAAGCTTGCTTGAGCTCCCTTCGTTTGATTCTCGAATAGCAATCGCTGCAGCTCCAGATATGCCACCGCCAGTGCGTCGACTTTGCTCTGCACCGCATCGGTTAGTTTCGCCTGATCGCTCGACGGTGAATCCGTATTGGCAACCGGTAATGTGGTTCGGTCGCCGACGCAACGAAGCATTTCCAGGCCCATATAGGGATTGCGTGCGCTTCCGGTTGGCTGAAGCCATACCGCACCTCCGACCTTCGGCGGATACATCGGACAAGTCATGGCCTCGATTGGTTGGCCAAACGAGTTGGGCACACCGATTTGTTTGACCAGTTCCGCCATCGGTTGACTCAGGCTGGCATAGATCACTCGCGCCGCTTCCAGATCAGTGGCCTGAGCCAACTGCTCCGCTTTGGCTCGGATTGCGACGGTCTCGGATGATTTGTTCCAGAAGTCGGGCGCTTCGGTCAGCGGCACATCCACCATGGCGGCGAGACTGTTGGAGATCTCCGTCGTCGAGGCGGTTAGGCTTTTAAGACTGTTGGCGGCTAACGAGTCGCCAATGGCAAAGTAGCCATTTAGCAATCGGCTTAGCTGCGTAGTAACTGCGTTGGGGACCCGAATCGTTGAAGCGGTCTTCACAGCAGTGCTTCCGCCGGGAATCTGATCAGACGCCATGTCGCCACGCACCATTTTGGCCAAGGCCGAACGCATCTTGCTTTCACTGTCTAATAAAAACTGACCGCTGACGACCACCTCTTCACCAGGTTTCAATCCACTGCGAATTTCGATCAGCCCCTTCTGAGTCTCGATGCCGGTTTCGACGTTGCGAGGTTCAAACTTGCCCGCACCCAAGCTAACGAATGCGACTTTGCGCGTGCCGGTCGCGATGATCGCTTCGCGAGGAGCCAACACCGCCTGCTGATCAAGTGTGTTGGCAAGTTGTAACGTCGCAAACATCCCCGGTTTGAGCACGCCATCGGGATTCGCAAACTCAATGCGGACTTTTACCTGTCGCGATTCCTTTTGCAGATACGGATAGATGTAGGCGACTTTCCCTTCAAACGTTTCATTGGGTAGGTATTCCAACGTCATCACAACGGGTTGACCGACTTTGACGTAGGGCAATTGGTATTCATACAGCGTCGCCATCACCCACACCTTGGAAAGATCCGCGATTTGATAGACTCGCATTCCAGGTTCGATTTTCATTCCTTCCTTCGCGTTCTTGTCGATCACGATCCCCGTATGCGGACTAGTGACGGTAAGCGTGCGTTTTGCTTTGCCGCGTTTCTCCAGTTCCTTGATCTGATCCGGGCCGATGTCGAAAAACTCTAGCTTCGTCCGCGAGTCATCGAGCAGGTTACGGCTGAGCTGACTACGGGAATTGAGGGCGACCAAGTATTCCTCTTGAGCCTGATACAACTCAGGTGAGTAGAGTTCAAACAGTGGCTCGCCCTGCTTGACTTGGACACCGGTCTCGTCAACGTCCAACTGTTCGATCCAGCCGCTAATTTTTGTGTTGACATCCTTGGTCGCTGTCTCGTCATAAGTGATGGTTCCGACGGTCCGAATCTCCTTGGTTAAAGGACCGGTCGTGACGGGAGTCAGCCGCACGCCAATGTTTTGTACCACGACAGGGTCAATTACGATTTCCCCGGTCAGCTTGGCGGGATCGAGTGGCGTCAGATCCATATGGCATATTGGACATAAACCAGGCTCGGGTAAGATCACCCAAGGATGCATTCCGCATGTCCAGTATTGTGTCCCATCTGTGCTGACGGCTGCCTCGCCGTCGGATGCCTTAGCACCCGTGATCGACCGCCATGCGTGGCGTGAGCCGGAAACGATGGATTGCCCCCAATGCGTTCCGATCGCGAAGACGACCAACACTCCGATAACGATCAAACCCAAAGTTCGCCATTTCAAACCACGTGGCGCTTTGGGACTCGGCGGTGCAGACTTATCGGTCGAGGGGGCACCACTTCCAGCGACCGGTTCGCTAGTCGTCGTTGCATTTTGTGAATCCGATTCACCTGGAACAATGATTCGACTTTTCGGACGGTGAACCGATTCTTGATCGTCCGTCGATGTGGAATCGTTCGATTTATCGGAGGGCTTGATCATGAATTCGGCCTTGTCGGAGCATTCGGGGGACTGCGCAGAAAACGAAGATATCAGCCATCGCCGCAAAGGGGGCAGCGCGAGGAAAGGTAAAATCGGTTGTAATCTCCGCATTGTCGCCTTTACTTAGTATTGTAGCAAAAAATGCACCATACCCTCACGGCGTATACTGACTGGGAGCGAAATGCGCTTACGGCGCGCATGAAGTACTCGTTTTTCAGAAGTGATTAACCTTGAGCTCTAGAACGATCTGACTTTCGGACACACACATGCCCCACTCACCCACGAGTAACCGACTGATTCCATTGGCCGTTTACTTTGCCAGCGCGTTCATTCTGCATCTGATCTGGGAGGTCATGCAGATGCCATTATTCGAGTCAGGCGACGCACCCTTCCTGAGCACTTTCTGGATGTGCTTCAAAGCAACTGCTACGGGAGACATGTTGTTCATGCTGACGCTGTTTTTAACAGTCGTGATCATTCACAAGGATCTGTGGTGGCTTTCGGATTCAACTTCCTACTCGCATCCCGGAACCTGGATCATACAAGTGATCGTAGGCGCACTACTCGCGGTCAGCTTTGAATTGTGGGCAGTCCACGTTGTTAACCGTTGGGTTTACGCTTCGATGCCGGTGCTTCCGATCATCGGTGTCGGACTGACGCCCCTATTGCAAATGACGCTTATCCCAATTGCTTCAACACTTTTCAGTTGGAAAATATTGAAACACGAATAACTGGCAACGATCCAACGTTCTCTTGCTATTCGCTGGCAGGCTCGCGTTGGGCAAACTTAGGTAACGATATCATCCACGCCGAGTTGGTTCGTTCTCTGTTCATTTATCATTCTTTCGAAAGGTCATTGCATCATGTTTCCACATACTGGACAGCGTCCCATCACCATCATCATGACTCCGAGGACCAATGCTATAAGCAAAAACGTTCCCACAATCCCCGCGATGACACCAACGCCCGTTCCACCTCGTCTTCGTCTTAAGTGTTTCATTCTGTTCTCCTTGTAGTTTCAATGATCGAGTTTTCAGTATCCGCCTAAACAATGAACCGCCGCAGGTGAGATTGGGTTGCTGGCGTATCCAAACGAATACGGAGCTACCATCGTCCAAACGCCCAGCAGGATGAGTGTCCACCAGACCCATGCCGTCTGAGCATGATGCTCCGTTTGCATGTCTCCTCGGTCCTGATCGGACATCATCCCGCCGTCGGATTCCATATTCATCGCTTGTCGAGTCACACCACGATTCGCCATCGACGAGTGGTCATGATCGGTTGTACTGTCTTCTTGAGTCATCGGTGGGTTCCTCCTTGTGTTCTAAGCCTGCGAGGTCGTTTCGTTTTCTACCCAAGACGGCGGTGTGAGACCGTTGTCGCGATACCAAGTCGAAGTATCACGCCGCAGCGCGGCAACCATCGCGGGCAGCGTTTCACGCAATGAACGGCTAGGATGCCAGCCCAGTGCATCGACCGCACGGGTGATGTCCATCTCATAGTGATCATCAGCCAAGTCAACCATCCACAGCTTGATGAACGGCTCCTCCGCGAACGGCATGTGATCTTGAAACCACGCACCCGCCTTGGCGACCAACTTCGGGATGACGGTTGTTTCTCAAGGCTCATCGTAAATCAACCGGCCGAATTCTGATTGCAATTCCGCGTAGCCAAGCGTTTCCGCGTAGCCAAGCGTTTTCGGTTCTCCGATAAGAAACACTGATTCATCTGGTAATTGCGTGCGACGGTCGATGCATCGGTAGACGGCGTCGACGACGTCGTCTAAATGAACGAATGTTTGACCGCGGGATGGATCTCCCGGATAGACTCGACTTGTCAACTTCCGTTCGTAGCTCCGCTCGATTTAATTTGCTAAAGGAATCGAATGGCACTCGTCGTCGTAGACGCCAGCAATTCTGAAATTGACAGACTTGATCGCACCCCGATTCTCAAAAATGACCTGCTCGGTAGCGACTTTCGACTTGGGGTAGTCCCACTTGGGAACAAGCGGCCAGTCTTCATCGATTCGCTCGCCCGGCTCGCAGGGAGCATGAACCAACATCGTGCTGGAGAAGATGAACTGGTCCACTTCAAAATCACGCAATGCATGGAGCAATCGCTCCGTGCCGCGAACCGTGACTTCGTCATACTTCGGACTCGGATCTCCCGAAAAGTTGTAATACGCAGCATAGTGTACGACCGACGCGATTTTGTCCCATACCCTTCACGAACGCGATGCATCCCCGCGTCGATGCTCTCCTCGCTCGTGATGTCGACTCAGATACACTCCGCCTCCGCCGGCGGATGAGGATCGCCTGCACGGTCAAAGCCGATTACCTGATAACGCTCTGCAAGCCGCTTTACCGTCGCCGATCCAAGCCGCCCGCTGCTTCCCGTGATTAAGACAACTCGTTTCTCAGGTTTCATGCAATTGATCCAAATAGAAGTAAAACGCGCTTCGACGAACCGTTTGCCCACCACGATGCGTCCGCCCAGGCTTGTGGCAACTCAAGGACGATAGACGAACTATTGAACACACCGACCACCACTTCGTCGCAGAACATTTAGCGACGAAGTGGCGGTGACGAACGACTCGACAGGGCTACTGTGTGTCCGACGAGCGACTCGGCTGCTTCATCTTTTTCATCATTTTTCCCTTCATCATGCCTTCCATCTTCTGCTTGCACATTGGACACATCATGTCGGATTCACCACCGTCCATCTTCTTGGATCTCATCATCGCGATCTCCATCATTGACATCGCCTTGCCAGACGACTCGCCGATCATTGACCGCTGATCCGCGGTTAACACTTCCGTAGCTTGACGCTGAGCTTCCTGGGCAATCGCTTTTAGTTTCTGTTGTTGTTCGTCTGTCAATTCCAACTCTTCCGCTCTAGCCATCAGCAGCGGTGGGCTGTCAGCGGTCAACTTGATTCCTTTCAGGCCAGTCATCATGGGGCATTCCATCGACATCTTGTCGTTCTGGCCGCTTGCTTTGGAGTCGTCTTGCGCCTGCACGGGCGACTGCCGCGAGACCGCAAGCAGCGCAACGAGAACGATTCCGACACCTGCACCGACACTGAGCCGCGATCGAAAAGTGGTTTTAGTATTCATGGCATCTAACTTGTTCATGGGAGGAAACGGAATTCCGCGTGTCTACGCGGACTGTGATTGAAAAGCAATGAATGTGACACGCTTCTCGTTGATGGTTGCAACCGCAAATGCCATACCCAGCCTGGGTATTTTGTCCTGCGGTTCGACCACAAAAGCTTCCGAAAGTGGTCCACCTCGACTGCGCAATTGGTGCAGCGTTTTAAATGGTGGACTCAGCCGACCTCCGCTTCGGTGTGAATCACCTTGTAGCTAAATGTTTCAAACTCTTGAGAAAGGATTCTCGATCATGACTAAGTTACTTTTCAGTTTGATGTTGGTGGCCGCATTGGCCGTCGTGACGTCCATAGGATGTGCCTCGACCGCAGGAGGTGGTGGTGGAAGCCACGCCGGGCATAATCACTAGCGATAGGGCAGGAGCGAACAGGCGCAAGCAATTGAGATTGCGACCGATAATGAGTCCCCAGAGGACCAGCCGGTCATTGTCAATGAAATCAAAAGCCGCTTAACCGCAAGAGTTCATGGTCCACGGACCGTCACTGTCCTAACTACCCAACGACAAGGAATGCGAAATGAGAATCACCCATCAATCAACCCGCAACGCATGGCTACTTGTGGCGGCTGCAATGCTGGGCTCCAGTGTCGGCTGTGCAAGCTTGCCGTGGCGAGCTAAGAAGCCGCAGGAGACTGCCGAATACCAGACTTACATAGACCAAGCGGCTACCAACCAAACGTACGAGCAGTCCTATTAAACGACAGCGAATGATGGGCGGACACTGCTGCCGCCGATTGTCAGTCCTTCAGACCGCGTCGCCGATGCGGGCGGTGACTGCAAAGACGGTTGTTGTCATTGATATCGGAGCATCCGCCTCTCGCTAGGCTTTGCCTGAAACCTCGTCATTTATCAGCCGATGTGCTTAGCAGACGGTTCTAGACGCGCTGACTGTCTGAGAGCCGTTCGCTAGCACAATGCGGCTGATGATTTCAATCATGCTTAATGGACTATACGTCTGTTGAAAGTGATGGCGGTGGAGCATCCATTTGGATCGGTTCGTCACGCGATGCTTCCGGCTCGGTAGCAGTGAAAACAACAGAACGTCGACGATTGGACCGAAAAGGTCGGGCATAGTTCGTTTTCTGTGTTTATTCAGACGTGACGGACATTGAAGGTTACAACTAACGTTTTGACGAGTGGGTTCAGCTTAGACTCTGGCAAACTCCGTACCAATAGCTCGAAACACGCCTGCCGCACCAATCGCAATGCAAGGTTATCGCTCGGCACGGCGATTTGGAATTCGCGGCCGCCAACCATGCAGTAGCCAGGATCAGTTGTGCCAATGGCCAGACTGATGGACGTCATAGTGACCCTGTTGGTAATGGAAATGATTTCCGTGTTGGGTCGCTTGCGGCGCATGATAGTCGAGGTGCGTCGTGTTGTGGTATGTCGGTAAGTACTGGGGAGTGTAATAGCTTTGGCTTGGGTAGTGCGCTGAGTAGCTTGGAGTGTGGTGCAAATGAACACTTCCAGAGTAGCTATGTCCACCATTGAAGCCACCATGGGCGTGGCCCGAACTGAAGCCGTGACCGTGTTGCGCCTGCGCTTGGCTACCAAGGCCAAGAGAGAATGCCGCTGCAATTGCCAGTGCTGGAACCAATTTCTTCGTAATGGACAACATTGTTTTTCTTTTTGCGAAAGGGTGTTTGACATTTTTGAGACTCGGTTAGTAGTCCAAGCGAAAGAAAAAGCGAAATGTGAGCGAGAATTGGCACTAATCTGAAAAAGAATTTTCCTTGCGAGAAATGACTGGTCGAACGCAACCCCAAAAATTAAACTACGGAGTTGGCACTGTCGCGGACGTGGCTGGTCCAACGCGACAATTGCATTGTAGAGTTGAGCAAACCGCTTTTGGATTCGACAAAAATGATCCTGTTCCTGTCTGTTATTCGGTTCGGATGTCACGCACGGGCCTCTCGAGGTCTTGGCACATTCGCAGTGTTTGCACTCGTGATGACGATGTGTGTTGTCGTCTTTGCCGTTGACGCAGACGCGGGGACGCGACGCAAGAATTCTAGTCGCGGTCGACACAATGCCGCAGCCATTCAGGCTCAAAAGACGCGGATGATTCGGAGCATCCAGAACCAGATCGCCGATGCTAGAAAGGTGTTGAGTTCGATTGAATCAAAAACGGCGATGACTCAAAAGGAGGCGGAGCAGGCGATGGAAAAGCTCGCTTCGATTCATTCGGAAATCGAAGCCGAACGTCTCGATGTTCCGAAAGCGATGAAGGACATGCGCGGCATCGAAGAAGACATCCTTGCCGAGCAATTACCGGAGTCCGAGCTGAAGGTAGCGATGGCGAATATGGACCGGCTCAAGGAAGCAATGCACCTCGTGATTCATCAAATGCTAGGCCTTCCTGAACATTCAGGGGCGACCAGTTTGAACGAGGGTTTGTTTGATCTTTCCAAGCTCACCGCTGAGCAACAAAAGACGCTTGATGCCAATTCGGAATATCAGTCTACCGAGCAAAAGCTGGCGTCCGCCGCAGCACGTGTTAGGCAACTGCGGGAAAAGCTCTTTGCGAAGGACAGCGATTGGATCGCGGCCAAACAAGATGTGATCGACGCATCGAAAGAGGCACTTGCCGATAAGCGTGAGTTAAAATCGACAGTCGTTCACGCGGCGGCGGAGAAAAGTAAATTAGACAACGCAAGACAGATCGAGGCTGTCGCTCGTGCAGCTATCGCACGCGGCGAGGCTCGCCTGCGTCAATTGGGAGTCAAGTCAACGGAGGTCAAATCA
Source organism: Novipirellula rosea (assembly GCF_039541335.1). Classification (NCBI taxonomy): domain Bacteria; kingdom Pseudomonadati; phylum Planctomycetota; class Planctomycetia; order Pirellulales; family Pirellulaceae; genus Novipirellula; species Novipirellula rosea. Next base: position 175,176 of record NZ_BAABGA010000107.1, read on the forward strand.
ACGACCAAGAAGTAGCACACTCTGAGTTGTGCTTGCCGAACTAAAACTGTTCCGCGAACAGCCGAACCGCTGTCCCCACGAACCTTGTGCCCGAACAATAGCCCGATTTGACGTGTCCAAGAGATTTTGCAAACCAGCGTGGTTGCCCCGGAAACGAAAAACAGCAAAAGCGGCGGCAGCGTTGACACTGAACCTTTCAGTTTCGTACCCATCTATCGTCCTTGACCATTGGTAATTCAGTGCAACACTTGCCTTGGAGGATGTCGTCAAAGTGTTGACATTGCGCCGTCATTTCGACACCGCTCGTTCTTCGCACCAGATATCGCGATTTTTTGGAAACTCTGTAAATCACGTGTTTTCTTGGAGTAGTATCCAGCGGCACGCCACTTGCGTTTGCGTTAAGAGGTCGAAGTCGTCCGTCCCAAACAACTTTCAAGCGAGCCAGTCTAAATGAACCGAATCATCCCTACTATCGGACTCCTTGTTGTCGGCTTCGCTCTGACGGCAAGCTCGGCATCAGCTCAGCATTACGGGTATGGGCATTATGGCTACGGTCATGAATCGCATCAGCACCACGCTCATTACGATCACGGGCCGCATCATGGCGGGCACGGCTATCACAATGATTACCACGGTGGCTATCACGCCACAGACTATTTGACCTACCCAAATCATCCGCCCGCCTATGTGTACGCTGCTCCTGTCCACGATGAACCAGCGTATGTCGATTCGCTGGCGGGCGATTACTACTGCCCCGATTCAGGCTACTGCCCCCAAGCCGCGAACGGATTCGGTCAGCATTATGCGCCTATGCCATCGCAAAACCAACAGGATGATTACGCCTACGGGCGATCGCCAGGCTTAAACGAGCTGTCTCACGACGGGCATGATCATTCAGGTGTCGCTCACGATAGCCACGACCACGGCGACCACTCTCACGGTCACGAAGGCCACTCACACGGCCCAGCGAGTCAGAGTCTCCAAAACCGAGGCAACACTTTCGCCTCACCCGATCGCCAACCGATGACGGTTCCGACTCTACCTAACCGCAACTTAGTCCCCCAACCTCCCCGCTTCAATCCACCGAGCAACCGCCAAACTCCACCCAGCGACGCACCAACGAATGATGATCCCATCCGAATGGACGGGCCACCACCGAGCCTAACATCGATCGTCAGTTCATCTGTCGATGTTGGCTGATTCAGTTGACTGCGATTTCAGTTTAGGTTTGCTGTTTGCGCAAAACGGCATTTGCAACATTCCTGTTAGGCATTCGGCTTGGTGTTCGTCGCGAAGTTCCTTGACTGCGATCGATATCTGCTGGTGGCCATTTTGCGGCTGCGCAACGTAAGGCCGAAGTAGATAGTCTCACCAGGGAAGATTAAAACCAAAGTTGTTATTTGTTTCGTGTAATATGACCGAATGACGCACGCGATGCTTGTCTGGCATGTCTGACATGAGACGCACGATTCTGTTGTGACATAGCGGAATCGAGACATTGCTGTGATTAATCATCGACGTCAATTCCCAGCCGTGTGTCTTCGCTAAGACTGCGGCACCAACGGCCGTCACCGGCTCCACTAGCCGAACGAGCTTTCCACTCAAGACAACAGGGCCAATGTTGCTGCTCCAACGCCAAGGTCGTTTCAAAGATAGTCTTTGACTTGGTGCTAGCCACTCCCAGATGGCCATCGTTGGGAGCAGGCTGAGCAATCGCATTAAACACTACACCTTCTTTCGCCAGCGGATGTTAGCTGAACTTTTCCACTGCGATGGCGATCCATAGAGGTTCGGATTCGTCGACGGCCCGATCGTCAGACACCCTCGGTGAGTGTTCCAGCTTCCATTCATGCACAGTCGCTATTTTTCTTTTGGCCAACCATGTTTAAGAACGCGACGCATCGCTGCGAGTGTTTCTTTACTCGCGTGGTGTTCCATGCCCTCGGCGTCCAGGGCGGCGATGGTTTCGCTGACGCCCAACTTGAGTAAGAATGCTTGGACGGTCTGGTGGCGGTCGCGGCATTTGTTGGCTAGTCGGCGACCGGCCGGAGTCAATTCGATCGGGCCATACGGTTCGGTCGAAGCCAAACCGTCGCGTTTTAGCCTTGCGACGGTGTTGTTGACCGTCGCATGGGTGACGTCAAAGTGCGAAACTAAATCGACCGCGCGGCAGGCTCCGCGTTCGGCGATCGCGTCGGCAATCGCCTCCACATAGTCCTCTGCCATTTCGCTGGAGTGATCTTGTCGGGTGCGTCGGTAAACTTGGTTGGTCATGATAGTGTGGCACGTTGGTCCCTTAACGTGGATTGCTTAGTCAAGAATCGAAATATTGCTTCGCGTGTACTCGGTGGAGCACTACCGATCCACATTCTAGCGATCGAGTGATTTCTCGCCACTGTCCACTTGCAACGCAACTTAGCCGTTGCTAAACTCCTCGTAGTTAGCCGGCGCTAAGTTTCGGTTTCTGCTCCTGTCTAACGAGGAAAAATTTTGTGATGAGTCGATCTGTTAGTCTATGGCTGTTGTTCCTTGTTGGCCTAGCGGGTTGTTCGAACTCGCGTCAAGACTCGGGAACTGCCGGCGCCGCCGCTAGTCAAGACGTCCCAATCCCGATCAATGTTGCGGCGACGGTCGGCATGGTCGCGGACGTGGTTCGCCAATTCGGTGGCGATCGAGTCACGGTGACCCAGGTTTGTGGTTCGGGCGTCGATCCTCACCTCTACATAGCCACCCGTGACGATGTACAAACGATGATCATCGCGGACATGATCTATTACTCCGGCCCATGAGCAACCAGCGAAAAACTCGCATCGAAGACTACTTGTTGGCCGTCGAACTGCTGTGCCGAGATACGGATCGTGCAACAACCGGAAAAGTGGCTGCGATGATTGGTGTGGCCAACGGAACGGCTAGCAGCTTTCTGCGGACCCTCGCCGAAAGCGGTCTGGTCGATCTACAGCCCTACGCGGGTTCGACCTTGACCGAAGCAGGACGTCGTCGATTGCTTGTGGTGATGAGAAGGCGACAATTGTTGGAGTTGTTTATCGTACAAACTCTGCACTTATCCATCGAATCCGCCAGCGAGGAGGCATGGCAGTTGGAACCCGCCGCATCCAATCACTTGATCGACTGTATTGACTCGCAACTAGGCAATCCCATAGTGGCAAGTTGGTCTCCAATGTGAACCGGATCAGCTCGACACACTGATTGCATCCTAATGTTAGCTTTGGCTAAATTGGATGTTGCCGGTTGTAGTGATGCCAAAACGATGCAAATACGCCAAAATTTGACTGTTTTGACGGTCTTGGTAGAACGAAACCGCCAATCGGATCGAATCTACCAGTGGCGCACGGCGGTCTCCGCCGTGTAATGTACTTGGGCGGTCTCCGGAAAATTAAGCTGATCGCACGGTGAGCACCACGGTGCCACACTTTTCAAAGGAATGATGGAATGAGACTCACTGGAAGCTTCAAGCAACGGATGTTCGCGTGGGTGCTGATGGCAAGCTGTGCGTCTGCACAAAATTCCTACGGACAAGATTGGGCTGAGTCGATCGCGCCGGCAGCTTACACCTCCTGTGGCGAATCTTCTTGCGATTCGTTCGCCGATCAGTGCCGAGCGAATCGAGCTTGTCAGCGCGGCACGGTCGGATCGCTGTTTCGCTGGAGTGCTGATCCGTCGGCGGGCGAGCTAGCTCAACCGGATGAACCGCTCGTTAGCGACCGCCCCGACTTCACCGAAGCCAGCAGCGTTGTCGGGCTTGGCATCCTGCAATTAGAAACGGGTTACACTTACACGTTCGACGATAACGGCACCGATCGGGCTGTCGGGCACTCGTATCCCGAAACGCTGTTCCGATATGGCGTGTTGGCGAATTGGCTCGAGTTTCGTTTGGCATGGAATTACGGCAACGAAGATGCAAACGGAGTCAGTACATCGGGAGCGGACGACTTGTATCTCGGATTCAAGATCGGGTTAACCCCGCAAGAAGGCTTGCGTCCGGAGATGGCGATAATCCCTCAGATGACTGTCCCCACCGGCGGCGCCGGCAGGACCGACGGCGAAGCCTTACCAGGACTCAATTGGTTGTACGGTTGGGATATCAACGATTTCTTCTCAACGGCCGGAAGCACGCAGTTCAATCGTTCGATCGACGGCGGAACCTCGAACGCTTACACGCAGTGGGCACAGTCGTGGACGGTTGGTTATTCACTTGCCGAACGCCTGGGCGGTTACACCGAATACTATGGCTTTTACCCCAGCGGTGCGGACACCGATCGGGTCAAGCATTATTTCAACGGCGGCTTAGCCTATTCCATCTCCAACGATGTCCAGTGGGACATTCGCGGTGGCAAAGGACTCAACGACGCTGCCGACGACTACTTCGTCGGTTCAGGGCTGGTAATTCGATTTCGCTAGTTGGAAATTGTGGATCGAACGAACCAAGGGAAAGGGGGCGTTTTGAACATCGAGCCACCAAAGCGAAAGACTCGCAAGTTTGTCTTTTACGAAATCACAAATCTCGTCACAGACCGTCGGTATTGATCGAGGGCTTCTTTCGCTTCCTTGGCAAGCATTGGGGTATCGTCTAAGCCGAGGTAGACCAACTTTGCTTTCATCAGAAACGCGGGGCAATTTTCGTCCGCGCGATTGCAAACGGTAATGACCAGTTCGCACGCAAGTTTTGCTATCTTCCAAACAATCGAAATTGCCGAACTAAGCGTCGCGAATCCAAGTCGCGCGGCGCATCTTTACCGTCGACCAACTAAGCCTAGTCGATCGAAGTCGCGCATCTCTGGATCAGCAATTCCGAGACTTTGGTTCATCGAGCTGGAATCAAGAGTCAGTTCGCTTTGAGTTCCCACCAACGCAATCGTGGGCGAGCTGTGTCGCCGTCGAATCCTCGAAGCAACCGCTGAGATGCCAGGCCAGACTAGTTAAGGAAACGGCGACAACAGTTCCAGAAGTGTAAATACTGTTGTGAAAGGCTTGCGCGAAGACTCGCGAATAAAGAATCTGCAAGATTAGAGTCCCGAATTCACTAAACGCTGTCAGTGCCAGTCACTTTTACGACCGAAAATCACTTCCGAGTCGCTATCTGATATCCCTTCGATCACACGGCGTATTCAATTAGATACCGGATGGGCCTTGCTTCAAAACGTTCAAATGTGGTTATACACGGGAAAACTGCTGTTAACAGTGTTTGGCATGGCGCATGCGATGTTTCACATGAAGTTTCCCGTCAACTGTCCCTTCAAGACAGAGCCCGCAACTCAACACATAGGATTCAGTCATGTTGAACAAGAAAATTTACCTTCCAGTCATCGCACTTGCCGTTGCCTTCACATTCGCCCTTGGTAGCGAAGCCCAGGCACAGCATGGTCATGGATGGGGACATGGTCACAGCAGTTTCCATAGTGGGCACGTTTATCAGCCGGTAACGCAAACACACTGGGCACACGGAGTTCAACAGTCGTTTTCCCCCAATTACGGATGGCAACAGCCGACGTTCCACAACACCACCCACCTTGATTACCACGGTCCACAAATCTCTCGGCACGGCAATCACTTGCACGTTCAACCGGGACACTACGACGTGCATCGCAGCGGTCACTGGGATCACTAAAATGTGTTGAGTGTTCAAAATCCCGCAGCCTGCCGTCTCAGCCGACCATTGTTGGCTGCGATTTTTTTTTAGGGGTGGGCATTGTCACAGGCATATTCGTTAAAAGCCCAGCCTATGCTATCTCGTTTTTGTTCAGCTCAAACAAACCTAACATCCACCAAGCCAAAATACCTTAGACTATTAGTTGACCTCTTTCCCATGGTTCCCGAGTTTCGACGACATCGCGAGATCTTTCTGGGCGGTTAGAAACTCTGGTGAATGAGATATTGCTCGACATGCACCACAACTATTCCCACAATCCCGGATTCGCAGAAACTTACCGCGAAGGCTACGAACTTCTGGGAGTAGCAAAGTTCATTCATGCCGCCGAGCACAACAATGACCGCGAAGCGATGCGTTCCAAGCTTCTCGGTACGGATCGGCTGTTTCATCACATCCAAGATGATGTTCGAGGTTGGACGAGCATTCATCACCGCCAGATCGGCACACTCGGTCTGATCTCTAAAATTGAAATCGCCGAATCCACTTTGCATCACTTGATGAACGACGTTGGAGTCTCCGAATCAGGTCAGGCTCCGCAAACTTCGCCAGCGGGCAGAGGAGTTGAGCAGGCTCCGCCGCCACCAGGCGTGCAACAAGGATACTCACCACAGCAGGACGCACCGCAAGGCTATGTCCCACAACAAGGTGGCCCTCAAAGTTATGCCCCCCAGAGTGCTCCCGCCCAAAATTACCCGCCTCAGCGTAGCACGCCAAATGCGGCTCCACTGGGCAATTCACCACCACCGCCGACTATTCAATAACACCAAATGCGTCCTCACGCGAATGGCCGCGATCTTGACCAACGGCGTCTGACCAATGCGTTGACATGCCAACAATTTCGAATCGATGGTGAATACTAGCGCCATCGATTTCCGCTCACAATCAAGCTCATGACGTAGCGACTCGTGAGGCAGCCGGTGGAAACGAAGGCCATTACCATGATACAACCCGGCGACTCGAACGCTTGCTAACGTCGATCGCGTTTAACGCTTCGCACGTTGTTCGCAATCGTTTCTGGTTCGGCAATCTGGTGGGGCCACGTTCCAACCCAGAGAGTGAATTGGTTTGCCATTGAAGTCAACACTGGGCAATCCGAGTCGGCTTTGGCGATAGTCGGTCTATGCGAGAAGAGCAAATCCTAACGCCGATCACTTGCTTCCCACTTTGTAGGTGGGAATCAAATCACTGTAGTCAAGCCCAAGACCGAAGTCTCCGTCGAACCCATCTCTTTCAATGACGTCGTTGTTGGACGCCGGAGATTTACCGTCGTGCAGCGACATGAAGTATTGGCTGCCGACGGCAGTAGGCATCAAGGGTATTCGACAGCGAAAGGATCGATAACTCATTGGCCTATCGAACCTCGATATAAGTAACATCGAGGCATCGATGCGATGCTTCCTGGGTAAGGGGGACTTCGCGCTGAACGAGCCGTCACTCGCTGCAACCTGAGAACTCGGGCAATCATATGATCAACGTCATAATGAAACAATTCCTCGTATATTTCGCCAGTAGTTTCATCCTGCACTTGATCTGGGAGAACGCCCAGATGCCACTGTTTGAGTCAGGCGACGCGTCGCTTTGGGACAACTTCAAGATGTGCCTGTGGGCCACCGCAACTGACGATATGTTTTTCATGCTGACTCTCTATCTAACGGTCGCCCTCATCCATAAAAATATTTGGTGGATTTGTGACCGATCGACATTTATACAACCGGCTACTTGGATTGTTCCAGTCATGATCGGTGTACTACTCGCTGTCAGTTTTGAGTTGTGGGCGGTTCATGCGACAGGTCGCTGGATCTACAGTTCGATGCCGATGATTCCCGTGATCAAAGTCGGACTGACGCCAGTTTTGCAAATGACACTGATCCCATTAGCCGCGATAGCCAGCGGGATGTGGTCATTGAGTCGCAGCTAAGAGCACTGCGATCATGTGCAATGCGAACCAAAGGACGAAACGACGAGACGTTTTTGGCGGATGTTCGATTGCACATAGTCAATAACTCGCCAGCAGCGTTTCAACCTCAGCCTCGCTGCGTAAACCAATCACCGTTAGTCGTGCCGCGTCCCGCTCCCATGAGATGGTGTCGACTCCATCAACGGTCACCTGCTGGAGCTGACGACCATCGCGGCTGACCAACTGGACGGGAAGATCACCAAAACTGACTTTCTGTGACTTGCAGTGTTCGAGAACGAGGAACGTAGATCGATCGGGTCTTTCACAAATACAAACGACACAGTTGCACCCGCTCGGACCAAATGGGCATTGCCCCTCACAACACTTGCAAAACGGAAACGACAGCAATTTCGTCGAAGCGAGCTTAGCATTGCCTGGCAGCGCATTCTTGTTGGCGTTCGTGCTGACGTACGTTGGACGTCCGAAGCTGGCTTCGGCTTGCTCGATCGAGACATCTTCACTGGATAACTCTTTCGTGAGCATGCTAAGTGCGCGCCCAGCATCTTGCTGGAAGAGTTCGAGTACAGGTTGCAAGTTAATTGCAACACTCGCTTGTGCCACAACCGCTTGATCCCCCGTCTGTGCGACACGGAAACTTGCGATGATCAGCATCGAAGCTGCGAGCGCAACCACAGCTCCAGAAATTGTTTTCCAACTGAAAATGAACGTCGGCGTAGTGGAAAGCGATGTACTGACATCATCATCCAAACGCCTTGCAATCGACTCCCAGGCGGGCAATCGAGACGGCGCCTCGACCTGTGACCGAGCATATTCGCCAAGCTCCTTGAATGAGTCAAGTTCGAACGAGCATGAATCACACTTGTCAAAGTGGTGCCTAATAATGACGCTGGATCTATCATCCAACTCGCCATCCATGTAAGCGGATAGATTGTTGCGAACGAATGTGCAATTCATGATTATTGCTCCCAACCTAGTTTCAAAAGCTGGTCTCGCAACTCCCTTCTCGCTCGATTCAACCTTGATCCGACCGTGCCCTCAGGTATTCCAACAATCTCACCGATCTGTGCGTATGACAGCTCGTCGACCTCCTTTAACTGAAAAATCAATCGCAGTTCTGGCTCGATCATCGCCATCGCCTTCGTCAATGTTTCGGCAGCGTCGCTGCACCACGACGTTTCCTCAGGCCGCGCGACATCTTGCTCCAAGAGCGGCTTCGTATTCCTCACTCGACGACCTCGCTGTCGCAGGTGCTGCAATGACTCGTTAACGACTAACCGATGCAGCCACGTCGGAAACGCTGACTCAAATCGGAAGCTCGGCAGTTTGGCGAACAAGTGCAGAAACGCTTCTTGGGCCACATCGGAGGCATCGGACTCGCCAACCACTCGGCGAGTGATTCGATATACCCGATCACTGAAAACTTCATAAATCTCCCGCTGCGCATCGCGATCCCCGACCGCAGCTCGGCGAACGATCTCGTCATCGACTGATTCTTGATCGGACGACATCAGACCTTCAAAATGTGTTCCGTAAGCACACGCGGAAGTCTATGTCACCACGTTGGATGCTGGAAAACAAGCGTTCCTTCACGAAAGATTCGATATTACATCAATTTTAACAGATTCAAATTTCCAAACGATCCGCGAGCAGTCAGGAAGAGCATTTCCGCGTCGTGATGGATTGTGGCTCGCCAACCGGGACATCAAGCCGAGCTTTCCTCCGCATGAAGCCATGACCGCGCATTTGTTGGACTTGCCATTGTCGCAGCATCCTTGCCCCAGCGGTACGGTTTGGCAATAGTCCATTTCGCAATCCTTTATGCAGCGCGGGCCGGCTTGGGCAGGTGGGGCGAAAGTCAATAGTATCGCCGTGATCGCAAGAGCGATTAACAGTCGGGCGGCGACGATGGATTTCGGACGGTACATTTCTGAGATTCTCATCAAGGTACGGGAAACATTCGCTGTGGCAAGCATTCACTAGCGACTGTTGGATGCATCTCGTCCGCTGCGTCTTCACGACTTTTGGCGATTCATTTATGAAATGTGACTTGGCATTCCGAAATCGAATGGTCGTCGCCAGAAAATCGCGTTCCCAGAAACGAAAACGCTGCTAGTTTTTTGCGCCAGCAGCGTCATTGTTGTTTTACTTTTGGAGCGACGTCCCGCCTCAGTGGGTGCGATAACGTCGTGGGTCCGTCTTCGGGTACTGCCAAGGTTGCTTGTGCGTTGCACCACGGTTACGAGCTTGCATGCTCGGCTGGTAGGAGAACCGACGGTAGCTTTGGACCTGTGGGGCCGCGACGTCAACACCTTGGTTTGAATTCGGTTGATACATCGTTGCCATCGGAACGGGCGACGACGCTGTCAGTGGTTGGGTTTCCACCGCAGGTGAGTAGGAAAACCGCTGATAGGTCTGTCCCAACGCTGCGTCACAACCGGACTGAGCCGACGCGTTACCAGCAGCCAAGCCCAGTGATCCCAAAATTGCAGCACTCAGAAAAGCACGTTTGAACATTTTGTCATCTCCGGGGCACGGCCCCAAACAATGTGACTAACGGACTTGGATTTTTGGTCTGGGGATCGTCCGCCTTGCTCCCTTTGACACAAATTAGATGCACCCCAGACCTCCCCCCTTCACGGCAGTCAGCAAAATTTTGCCTTTTTTCCGTTGCTGCTAGGCTTGTAGATCGCATCTGCCAAAGCGAATACATGCCAAACGATTTAGCATTCGTATGCCGCGCAAACAGGCACGAGCGTTGCGGTCATGGATTCACCCTGTACTTTCGTAAATATCCTAAGCCGTGATGCGGCCATGCATTACGATTTCGACGCGAGCCAAATTCGGTTTCAAATCACAGACCGGCACGAGAATTGAATTGAATTGAATGCACTGAGCTAGCCTCCGGTAACGCGTGGCATGCCAGGAAAGTTTTTTTGTTACTGCTGATGTCGAGGTTTAGCCCATGCAGAGTTTCACTCGCGTCCCAGCTCTATTGGGGCTGTTCGTTGTCACGTCGGCCGTGATGGATATTCGCTTGCTTCTCGCAGACGAATCACGCTTAACGTCGGTAACCTCGGGGAATTTCATCGCCCACACCTACCCAGGCGGTCCCTCAGCGGAGAAAGTTGCGAAAATTTGCGAGTTGTTGAGGGAGCAATTGGTTCGTGCTTGGTGCGTGAGTGAGCTGTCGGGTTGGAATCCTCGCTGCGAAGTTCGAGTTTACGCCTCACGCAACCAGTACATTCAAGCGGTTGGGCCCGCCGGGGCTCAGACGCTGGGCAGCAGTCTGATCCAAGTGAACGCGGTGCGTACGCTTTCCCGCCGAATCGACTTGCTCGCCGATTCCGCAGGTAACCTGCCGGCGTTGCCGCACGAACTGACCCACGTCGTGATGTCGGATCGTTTCGGAGGACGACAACCACCCCATTGGCTCGACGAAGGGGCGGCAATGCTGGCTGATAGCGAACAAAAGAAATCGCTCCATGAGCGGGATTGTCGCAAGGCGCTGCACGACGGCTCGGCATTGCCGTTGTCGGTCCTACTGCACCTCGAACAGTTCACTTCCGCTGATCAAATGCCCGCGTTCTACGGTCAAAGCGCCTCGCTGATGAAGTTCCTGTGCTCGAAAGGCGACATCAATAAAATTACGCGATTTGGAGTCGATGCAGCGAGTCACGGGTACGACCAAGCCTTGCTGAAACACTTTGAAATAAAAAACGTTCTCGATCTGGAAAAGCAATGGAAGCACTTTGTCTACAACACGGATGCGTCACAGAGGTTACCAGCCGTGTTGACCGTTAGTTTCACGCCCTGAGTCACCGCCGACACTTGCCCCACCTAGGCGACTATCGTCGTAGCACATTCACCATTGAAATTCATCGCCCGATCGGGAGCACTATAAAGACGCAATGCCGATTGACGCCTAGGCGTGCGTGTTCGTTCACGCGGCATTCAGGGGCCACTTTGCTACATTTTATCGGAACAGGACGAGCCACGGATTGCCCCAATCAATCGTTGCCGTGCTGAAGAACGCAGGCTATGAAGCACAACCACTCAACTAAGGCTCTCGGGAAACTGGTGAGTGTGTGGTCCGAGAGAAGGGCGGAGATGGCGTGTGGCCGCATCAAACCTGAAGCTTTGAATTGAACCGGACACCACCCCCACGAAAACCGATGTCAAGTATCGTTGTTGATTCGGAACCGGTCGTCAGTACCTCTGATTCGGTTCTCGCGTGCTGTGATTCGTTCCATTATTCGTAGCGATTGTAGAGGGTGCAGTAGACAGGGATCAAAACCAGTGTGTCGACGGCGAATGTGATCACTCCAAAAATGACCGGCACGGCGAATCGCTTCATCGGACCGGCTCCTGGAGTGGTCATCCACAAAATCGGAATCAGTGCAACGAAGTCCGTTGGGGCCAATACTCCATGCCGTCTGAATTGTCTCACAAGCGATGACCGAAATACTTGAATAGGTCTCGCATGGATTGCGCAATTTTCCGTGCCTCCGTCGTTGTTTTCAATCTTGTGTGCTCGGCTAGCCTCCGTGGTTACCACGCAGCAAACGTAGCCCGTTGGCAATGACGAGTAACGATGCTCCCATGTCCGCGGCGATGGCTGCCCACAAAGATGCGAACCCGGCGAAGGTGAGAATCACGAACAACATTTTAATCGCAAGTGAAAACGCGATGTTCTGGTGGATGATTTGGAGTGTTCGACGCGAATGATGAATCAGCCATGGCAGCTTCGAGAGATCGTCGGACATTAAAGCGATGTCAGCGGTCTCGATAGCTGCGTCGCTTCCGGCGGCACCCATCGCGAGGCCAAGTGATGCACGAGCGAGCGCCGGCGCGTCATTAACTCCGTCGCCGATCATGGCGACGTATTCGTACTTCTCAACCAGTCGTTCGATGGCTGTGACTTTGTCTTCGGGCAGTAGTTCAGCATGCACTTCGTCGATACCGGCTTCCTGTGCGATTGCCTTGGCCGTGCCTTGGTTGTCGCCGGTCAGCATCACCAACTGTTCGATACCCGCTTCGTGAAGCTGACGAATCACATCGCGAGTTTCTTCTCGAATGGCATCCGCTAAAGTGATAAATCCGCAAACGTGTTCATCGTTCCCAATCACGACAACCGTCCGTCCGGCTTCCTGCATTGACTTAAGTTGCTCGCGGACTTCGGGAGTTTCTTGGCCGCGTTGTTCCAAGTAACGATGAGATCCCAACCAGTACGTTTTGCCATTGATGACGCCTGACGCTCCCCTGCCTTGGATCGTTTCAAAGTCATCGGCTGGAGTGATTTTAATGTTGCGCCGCTTTGTCTCTTCGACAATTGCACGTGCCAGTGGATGATTGCTGTTCAGTTCCAATGCGCTGGCGCGTATCAAAAGTTCGGCTCCGTCATGTCCGTTCATGGGCACAACATCAACAACGGCGGGCGCTCCTTGCGTGAGGGTGCCGGTTTTATCCATCGCGATAGCTTTCAGTCGAGCGGGCAACTCGATGAACACACCGCCCTTGATGAGAACACCGTTGCGAGCAGCAGCAGCCAAAGCAGCCACGACACTGACAGGTGTTGAAATAACGAGGGCGCACGGGCACGCGATGACTAACAACACTAGCGAACGGTAGAGCCACACAGACCATTCACCGTCGAAAGCCAACGGTGGGATCAACAGCATCAACAGAGCCACAATCATCACGACAGGCGTATAGACTGCTGCGAACTTCTCCACCCATTTTTCCGATGGGGCACGCTTGGATCCAGCATCGCCGACCATCTTAATGATTCGAGCCAGTGTTGTATCGTCAGCCGCTTTAGTCGTTTCAATTTCCAGCAATCCGTCACCGTTGATGGTTCCGGCAAATACTTCATCGCCCGTTTCCTTCTCAACCGGAACGCTTTCTCCGGTAATCGGAGCCTGGTTCACGCCGCTGATCCCGCTGGTAACTCGACCATCCAGGGGGATCTTCTCGCCAGGCCGCACAATGACGGTGAAACCCACGGGAACGTCCGCCGGAGCCACGTCGCGGTCCTGACCGGCTGCATCGCGAAGGTGGGCGATCGGTGGCGACAAATCCATCAAAGATGCAATCGCCCGGCGTGCCCGACTAACACTCCACGATTCAAGCAACAGGGATAGTGAAAACAAAAAGGCGACGGTCGCTGCCTCGAACCATTCGCTAATCAGTACCGCTCCTACAACCGCAACCGACATCAACAAGTTCATGTCGGGGCGAAACGATGTCAGTGACCGCCATGCTTTCGGTAGCACCATCTGAAGCCCGGCCAAAATTCCGACGCAGTACAACGCGATCGACGCAAACGGTACGGATTCAGACTCACCACCAAAGGTTAATTGCCAAATCAACCCGGCCAATCCGCACAGCCCACTGACCGCAGTCAGAATGGAACGCTGATGCAGATGCCAGAATGTTTGGTCTTCACTCGCCGCACCGCCGTCTCGCCAAGACGCTGACTTCAGGCCCGTTCGCTCAATCGCGGCCAACACATCCGCTTGCGAAACGTCGAGCGACAACGTATCGACGGTGAGCTTTTCATTGAGCAAGTCAAAACCGAGCCGGTCTTCACCACCCACTAATGGTATCAACTCGCGTTTGAGCAGTGAGATTTCTTCGGCGCAGTCCATGCCGTGGATTCGCAAGATGATCAGTTCGTTAATCGGTTCTTTCATTCGTTCTCTTCAACGTCTGACGGTGTTACATTCCAAGCGTCACGTCCCGCTCCCAGCAAACCGGTTGATTGAGCGATGATACCAACAATTCCCACGAGCAACGCTTGGGAGAGATTAATCAACAAAACCCAGATCAGCGTTCGCCGTTCCGACCTTTCGTCATTGTTGATTCCGGCGGTCTCTATTTCGTCGCTCATGGCTTTCCCGTCCCTATGAACAGTGTATGGTCGCGTAGTGCAGCCAGCAGATCCGCTTTGGATTGCAGCCCGATGATCCGTTGAACTTCGACGCCGTCAACGAAGACTAACAGCGTCGGGTATTTGTCGATGTTGTACTTCTGTTTGATGAACAAGTTTTCGTCGATATTGAATTCGGCGACTTTCACTTGACCCGACAAATCGAAGGCAAGCTCGCGGATGGTCGGCTTCATCGCAATGCATGGTTGACACCAGGGGGCCCACATGTCGACTAGAACCGGGATATCGCTGTCGATGACTTCCTGCTGAAAGTTTGCGTCGATAAGTTGTATTGGATCGAGGCCTTTTGAATGCAACGCTTCCGAATTGATTTCGCTATTGCGACGACCACAACCAAACTGCATGAACGCAAGCGTGGCGACCACAATGAGTAGCAATGGATTCGAGGCTCTGAAGCTGGTTTCAGGCTGCATGATCGATTCGTTGCTTAGTTAACAATACCCACTAGCTGGAAAGCACCACGTTGATGATCTTTCGCGAACTGTAGGGTGAGACGAGGAAGGTGAAAAAAGTGGCTGAGGGCGAGCATTCTCGTAGGCTGGCAAAGCGCGCTCGTCAGGCCCCCAGCCACTACGTCGGGTAGCTCTATTCCTCCGGTTGCGGAGGCTTATGCCCCGTTTTGGCTTCGTAAGTAGCCGCAAACTTATCGAACCGTTTGGGACTGCAAATGAAGCACTGGGATTCGGGGCGGTCGTGCTCATCGCACCAGTCGCCGTCTTCTTTGAACTTGGCCACCAGCGATTTATCGCACAACGCGCACTCTTCCTCGGGCACGCCGTGCTCAACACACCACCATCCACCGTGACTGAGATCCACGTTTGTGGCCGCGACTGGTTCGGTGGTCCCTTCGGATGCCGTCTCGCTTTTGTTGCATCCGGCCAACGCTAATGCGCCGACCAATACAGTCAACGAGGA
The DNA here is from genome assembly GCF_039541335.1 of Novipirellula rosea. Classification (NCBI taxonomy): domain Bacteria; kingdom Pseudomonadati; phylum Planctomycetota; class Planctomycetia; order Pirellulales; family Pirellulaceae; genus Novipirellula; species Novipirellula rosea. The sequence continues at coordinate 190,626 of NZ_BAABGA010000107.1, forward strand.
AGCACGCGTCGCTAAAATCCAATTCATCTTCATCTCAAAACTCCTTCGGCAGTGCCGAATCAAGGGGGAAAACTAAACCGTCACAGGTTTGGACGGGTGTTTACTTTCGGGCGGATGCCCTGGCTCAAGTTCATGCTCGACCTCGGGATCAGTCGGGTGATCAGGCTGACATAGATGACCGTCATCATCGCCACCATCTCCATCAAACTTCTCTACAGGCATATTGAAGACGACATAAAGCACTCTTAGCACGAGCAAGCTCATCACCATCGCGCTACAAACGCCACCAATCACCACCGTCGCAAGGGGTCGTTGAACTTCCGCGCCCATGCCCGTGCTGAACGCCATCGGGACGAAGCCGAGACTGGCCACCAGCGTTGTCATCAAGATTGGACGCAATCGTGTCATCGCGGCTTCTTCTACCGCTTGATCAAGCGATCGTCCGAGTCGGCGTAGTTGCCGAATCGTCGAAACGAGCAACATGTCATCCAGGACTGCGACACCGGACAAGGCAATGAACCCGACCGCAGCTGAAATTGAGAATGGCATGTCACGAATCCACAGGGCCAGGATTCCACCGATCCAGGCGAATGGGACACCGGTGAATACACGCAACGAATCAATCCAGTTGCGATAGGTCATGTACAGCAATGACAGGATCATCAGCAAGGCAATCGGCACGACGATCATCAAACGCAACTGGGCACGTTGCAAGTTTTCAAACTGCCCGCCCCACTCGACCCGGTAGCGGCCCGGTGGCAATTGGACCTTCTCGGCAATAACACGCCTCGCTTCGGCAACGAAGCTGCCTAGGTCACGTCCTCGCACGTTCGACTCGATCGTGATCCGTCGCTGATACCAGTCGCGTTTGATCGTATTGGAGCCATCGACTTTTTCGATGCTCGCCAAACGCGATAGCGGAATGCGTTGCCCCGATGGCGTTGCGACCAATATTTGCTTGATCGCTTCGGGATTCGCTCTCGCTTTCTCGGGCAGACGAATGATCAGCGGGAATCGCAATTGGCCCTCATAAACTTCGCCCACATTATGGGTGCCTAGCGAACGAACGAGGTTCATGACCGTGCTGGCAGGAATCCCGTAGCGAGCGATTTCATCTTGCTTGATGCGAATCTGTAACAGCGGTTGCCCGGAGACCTGTTCCATCTTGACATCCTCAGAACCAGGTATGGAATTGAGTGCCTTCTCAATCTCGCTGGCCTTTTCCACCATCAGGTCCAAATCGTCTCCGTATAGAATGGCGGCGACATCGGACCGAACGCCTGAGATCATCTCATTCATTCGCATCTCGATCGGCTGCGACATCGCAAGCCGTGGCCCAGGCAAGTCTCGCAACTCTTCCTGAATCGCGACGGTCAACTCTTCCTGTGTCTTGGCACGGGTCCATTTCTCGCGCGGGTGAAGCGTGACGAAGAGGTCTGTCAGTTCAGTTCCCATCGGGTCGGTCGCGATCTCTGCCGTGCCCATACGACTCCACACTTGAGCAATCTCATCGGGAAACTTTTCAAGCAGCACCTGCTCCATTTTTGTGTTGTAACGAATGGATTCTTCCAGCGTCGTTCCCGCCAGTCTGACCACGTTGATCGTGATCGCGCCTTCGGATAGACGCGGTACGAACTCACTTCCAAGGTTCGGAGCCACAAGTCCAAAAACACTCACAAGCAATAGCAATGCCGAGCCGATAACAAACGCCTTGTGGTGCATCGTGAATCGCAGCACCGGCGCGTAGAGTCGTTTGAGAACTCGAATCAGCAGCGGCTCTTTCTCTTGAATGTTCTTTGGCAGAAACAGGCTGGCCAATACCGGCATCAATGTCAGCGACAATACCATCGACCCAGCCAGTGCCATGATGACGGTCATTGCCATCGGTCGAAACAGTTTGCCTTCGACGCCTTCGAGCGTCAGAATCGGCAAATACACGATCATGATGATCAGTTCACCGAACATCGTCGGTTTGCGAACTTCGACCGCCGCGTCGCGAATGATTTCGAGTCGACTCTTGCCGTGTTTATCGTGGGCCAAGTGTCGCACACAGTTTTCAATCATCACCACTGAGCTATCGACGACTAAACCAAAGTCGATCGCTCCGAGGCTCAGTAGACTGGCCGCGATGCCGAACTTCAACATGCCCGAGAACGCGAATAGCATCGAAAGCGGAATCGCCATAGCGACGATCAAGCCTGCCCGCAAGTTGCCGAGGAAAATGAACAACACCGCGACAACCAGCAACCCTCCTTCAAAGAGATTCTTTTGGACGGTGTGGATGACGTGGTCGATCAATTCCGTGCGGTCGTAGACGGTTTGAATCTTGACGCCTGGTGGCAACGTGGCTTGGATACTGGCAATCTTTTCCTTGATGGACCAAGTGACTTCGTTGCTGTTTTCGCCCATCAACATAAAGCCCAGACCCAGTACGGCCTCACCACGACCGTTCGCCGTGACCGCACCCCGCCGGATCTCGTGTCCAAGTTGAACGTCTGCTACGTCGCTCACTCGTACCGGAACGCCTTTGACCGCCGTGATGACGATATCGCCGATCTCTTGAAGGTTGACGGTTCGCCCCACGCCGTGGACAAGCAACATCTCACTGCCATCGGTGACCGTCCCTCCGCCAACATTTTCGTTATTGGAGGCAATCGCGTCGGAGACTTCCTCGAACGTCAGCCCGTACTTGAATAGACGCTCGGGATCGAGTCGCACTTGGTATTGCTTTTCGTAGCCTCCCCAACTGTTAACCTCAGCGACGCCACGAACCGATCGCAACTGCGGCTTGACCACCCAATCATGGATCGTTCGCAACTCGCTCATCCGCTTGACGCGTTCTTCCTGCGAAGCGTCCGAGAAATCAGCACCGTCGTAGACCAAGACGTAGTGAAACACCTCCCCCAAGCCCGTCGAGACCGGACCCATCTGAGGTCGCTGAATTCCGTCGGGTAACTCGACAGTTGACAACCGTTCGTTGATCAGTTGTCGGGCAAAGTAGATGTCGATGCCGTCATCAAAAATCACGACGACCTGCGACAATCCGAACTTGGAGATGGAACGAAGTTGATCCAGTCCCGGCAGTCCGCTGATCGCTTGCTCGACCGGAAACGTGATCTGTCGTTCGATCTCTTCGGACGCCAGCGATGGCGCCACCGTATTGATTTGAATCATTACCGGAGTGGTGTCCGGAAACGCATCAATATCAAGTTGCCGTAGCGAGAAACCGCCGACGACCGCAAACAGCAACGCGACTAGGATCACCAGCGCGCGGTGCTTGAGTGAAAAATCAATGAGCCAATTAAGCATCCGTGCTCTCCCTATTCGGCGACGCAGTCACAGCCTGCACCTAAGTTGTTTTTTAGTAATTGGGCACGCAGCACGTCGCTACCCGCCGTTGCGATGACTTCGCCCGGCAACACGCCAGAAAGCACCTCGGTTCGACTCCCGTTGACAGCTCCCAGCCGGACGCTGCGCACATGAAAAACCTTGTAGCTTTCCGGGCTATCGAAATAATTCTTGTCGCGAACGAAGACGACTTGGCAGCAGCCTTCCCAGTGCGATGCACCCGTCGGAATTACGATCGCGTCGGATTCGCTTCGCAAAATGATCTCGCCCGTACCGAAGGTTTCGTTTCGCAGGCGTCCGTCAGGGTTATCCAACACGGCCCGGACTTGCACCATCCGCGTCATCCGATCCGCCGACGTGCTGATCCAATCCAGCTTTCCCACCACGGTTTCGCGGCTTCCGTCGGCGTGAAACTTAGCGGTCTGCCCGATGGCGAGTTGGTTCATATTTTCGAGTGGCACGTTCAATGTCAGCCACATTTGGCGAACGTCGGCGACTTTAAATAGAATCCGCGCCGGATCAACGACTTCGCCCGGTGCCACACTACGCTCGACAACGGCACCTTCGATGGGCGAGCGAATCGGCAACAGGTTTGACGTGACCGTTTGCGAATCGAGTTGACTGCGGATCGAATCTGGGATGCCAAGCAAACGCAGTTCGTCGAGTACCTGTTGCTGGTCCAGTCCCTGCAACGAGTTGACATCGACCGGCAATCCAAGATTTCGCAGCGACTGGTCGGCGGCCAGCACATCGGCTTGGGCTTTCGCGAGTGCGGCTTCGGAATCAAGAATTCGCGATCCGGCAACGGCACCGCGAGCCTCCCTTAGTCGTGCAACGTTCTGCTGTTGAAGGTTCCGTTCGGCGAGTGCTCGCAGCAACGTTGTTTTCAATTCGCCGACTGCCGCCGCGTCGATCACGGCCAGTACTTCGCCCTTGGCGACCGGATCGCCGACATTCTTGCTCACCAACCAAACCGTTCCCGGCAATCGTGACGCCAGACTGGCTTGACGTGTGGGGTCATAGACGATTTCGCCACTGCCAGTGATCGTTTCGACGATCGGAGCACGGTCAATGAGTTCAACGTCAACGCCAGCTTGCTGCACGGATTCGATCGAAGCGAACTGAATCCGCGTTTGGTAAACCTTGCAAGCGCTGTTGTTCTCTTTTCGAGGAGTAACCGCCAAGGCTCGCGATGCTCGTTCCAGGTCGTCTGGCAAAACCGATGGAGTCACTTTCAACTGGGCGACATCGGGATGCTCTAAAGTGCAGTTATGTACACCATGAATTTCACACCAACCGTAGTCGGGACCTTTCGGCATCAATGTTGGATCACACTGGACACAAATAGATTCGGGTACCCCATGTTCCTCGCACCAATCACTGACGACCGGTTCGACGGCTCCGGTCAGCGCTGCGAACTTTGGAATTCGCCAGTCGTTGTGATGTCCGTAATAGAAGACTGCAGCGAAACCAATCAGGACCAATGTCGGTCCGATGCTGCCAAGCAAAAGGGATACTCCACGCCGTAGCGGTCCGCGTTGTTCTGGTTTCACACCCGTTTGTGTCTCGGGTTTCTCTACGCTGTGACTGTCGGCGGTCGGCTGGGCCGGAGGACGCGACGGTTTCTGTGTTGGCGCATCAACAATGGAATGACTCATAATAAGACTCCTGCTGGAAAAAGATTGGACAAGCTCAAAACGCAACCTGTGCGATCCCGAGCACGAACCTTGAATGCAGGCCAACCAGAAAGGTCAAATCAAAACGCGCAGCGTCTAGCCAAGGTTGGTGACGACAACGCAGTGCGCTGGTTAGCGAGCGATGGCCAGCAGCGGCCTAGATTAAGAGAGAAGCGTGCGCAAGCCGCACCAATCGCCCTGTAGACAGATCAAGTCGGCGAGGTTGCTCCTCGAACCGAACCACAAGAGCGTCGGAGAGATCGAGAGTGTCCAGACAAACCGGCGCAAAGTCCAGCATCCACTGAACGTCCACGACTACCCGATGGTTCATCTCTGGTGTGACTTGGCACTCACAACCGGTTTCACACGGACAAGGGGAATCCATCGGAGGCTGTTCGCCTCCCTGACACGGTTCGCTTCGATCCGTTGAGCAGCTGCAAGTATGCGTGACCGTTTCGACCCCCATCTCATGCGCATCGCCACCTGCACAGCAGACTGGGCAGGCAATCACACGCAGTGCGATGAACGACAAGAGAAGCAGGCGAAACATATAAGAATATTGGCAGATTTCAGCGGATTAAGACCGGTTTAAGTCAACTATAGTCTACGCCAGAAACGACTTGCGAGCAATAGATATTGCGTCGCACGATTAAGCTTTGTCAGTCTTATCGGCAAACTGAGCAACGGTATTCACTCTATCTTTTTGCCGATTAATGATGAGAAAATGAGGTTTTCAAGCATTGAAGAATGGGGGAGAGACAAGAGGCATCCTTTATCTCTCCCCCACCCGAAAAACCTTTTAGCTCCTCGGCTTCGACGTGAAAGTACCGTCAGGCGTCACCATTAACTTTGGCACTTTACCGATGCCTTCCATGATCTCCCAAACCCCCTTCGGGCTCAGCCGAACGTGTTGCTCGGGGATCAACGTGACGGACTGTTTTTCGATATTGCACTGCACCTTGGCAACGCCTTCAACGCCCTCGAAACGTTTGGTGATCTTCTTCACACAACCGCCACACATTTCGCCCACCGTCATCACAACTTTGGACTTCGCTGCATCCGCCGCTTGGGCAGGCGAACTGGCGAAGATCGAAACGGCCAACAACATCAGACCAGCCACAAGACCAGCACTACGAAACAACTTTGACATGCCAAAACTCTTTTTTGGAAAGGCACCACAGAAAATTGTCACTCAACCGCACACGACCATCGCGCGCAGCATGTAGCAACAACAGAAAGTTAGAAACAGAGGATCGAAGCGATCACTTGTTCACCGGCAACGTCAGCAGACGAGCGATCGCGATGAAACGTCCGAGCGGTTCAGATCAACCAAGATTGGTGCGCAACTCGCACATCACGACCACAGAGAAGTTGCCCATCCGGGGCAAACGATCGACGCGAAGAGATCGAAACCAAAAGTTTCGTAGTCTGGTTGGCAGCCATAGCCGGTACCACCCAAACTACCGATTGAGCCGCTTGGCTTGGCAGTTCATCATCCGCCTCGACCACCGCACCTTCGCAGATACAATTTTTGCAATCGCAATCGTTGCCACACGGCTTTGGTGCTTCCGATTTCGGACACTCATTATCATATGAGCAGCATGAACAAGCCGGGGACGCACACGCTTCACCTACTGTCACTTTCGCTTCGCACGAAAGGCAGCGCACCGGACAGGTCAACAAGTTGACGATCAGAAGCAGGGCAAGGAATGGACTTCGCATAAGGACAACCGTACTAAAAAGGGCAGTCCGTCGCAACCTGAACCCAAGCGTGTCTACTTCGAAATTCTCCCATGCGGGCTGGGAGCTTCATCGGACAGGGATGCGTCTCTCCTTTTTCCTCAGATAGGAATGTTATTCACGACGTGGCGTGTCCAAGTCCTTCTGGTCACAGACGAGTCCGAGCTAGTCGAGGAGAAATTCGCCGTTCACAATGGAAAATGCAGAGGAAGGGTGCCTGTTCCAGAAGAAGCATTCCTCAACATAGACGCTTGGCGACAATCAGAACCCACACGGTGAAAACTGCTTTGGCTAATTCAGGATTCAGCAAGCCAATCATAGCCATCAATAGAAATAAACAGCATTGTGCTCTAAGCATTATCGATCCCCCGCCTTCCTACATGCCTGAATACTGTCGACTGGAGTCGTGGTATCGACGTAGACCTTTACCGACGAGCGATGGAGGTTCAGCACTGCATAAGGTAACGTTGCGAGCGACTGACGTTTGCGATGTTTGTTCACACGGCGGAGGATGTTGAGCAGTTGTCGGCGGATGGGGGCGTAGCGGGAGTAGGTAATTTTTGCAAATTCGGTGGCTAAGTTTTCAGGTGTTCGATGAACGGCGATCGCTTCATAGTGGGCCTTCATTGCCGCATAAGTCGCGCTGTCCAGACGGACATGAGCGTGCCACTTGACGGGCCGCCCGCCTGACTGGGCTACGCCACTTCGCCGATAGGAAATCGAATATCCGGCAAACCGGATCGGAATCCGGCGGCAATCTTTCAACTGCTCGCCTTCTCCTCCGGCGGACGTTGGCGACCTTATCGCGTGGTGCCCTTCGGTCAGCATCAGGATGAACCACTGGCCATGACGCAGGTAATGCGAGTTGGCGAGTCCCGACTTACGGCGTTTGGATCGCTGCCATTCGGAAACGTCAATTCCGTATTTTGCGATCAGTTTCTGATCGACAGCTTCCGGAGGTTTTCCGTCAGGGATCTTGCCGGTCACGTACCAGTAGTAGCCATAGCGGAGGTAACTTGCAGCGATTAGTTGCACAACGGCTTCGGGTGAACTAGCTTCGCAGCGGTATTTGTGTTTCGTTCTCATATGCCTCCGAGGCTGCTTCATCTTCGGTTTTCGTTTTCATCACAACGATCGACTGTAGCACGCGATCGCAAAGAAGGACGTTGATTGATTGGCTCAACGTCCAAAGCCTAGGAATTCCTTTCGGGGAAACCTCAATTGGCACAGGGACTCATTGTCGTGCGACTAGGTTCTGGAAAGTCGAACGAATGACTTTCGACGGAACCAAAGCAGCGACTTAGATTCGACCTATTGCCAGCACGGCTGCAAACGAAATTGACAAATACACTGCATTCCACAGTGTACCCACGCAATTCATAGCACCCGAACTAAAAACCTCTCGACAGACACCACGCCAGATGCAAAACGCAACTCGGGTGTCCGCCGTCAGTTTGCAGTTTTTAAGGTGACCACTTTTCCCAAAGCAACCACCTTAAAAACGCCCTCTGCTGTCAACCAAGAAAAGCCCAAGCACCACTGAACTGAATCAACGGCACTTGGGCTGAACATCAAAACGATTGGAGCTTTTTTAAAAAAGTGCTCCTCAGTCCTTTCGTCGTCACTCACCAAGGCATCACCCTTGGGTTGTGGTGAACGGGTCACGACTGCCAGCCGTACAGAGTCCGCGTGAGAACACGCGTACCCTGTCTTACCCTTCGGCAAGACCACCGCCTCCCTTCCGGAAGCTTTCTACTCAGACCACTCTCCCTCTCTACGGCATTTCAATCACCAAGCTGACAAGGCTTGGCACCGGAACGCTACTTCCGGCAGCCGCAGAGACTCCGGCGTTAGTCAACAAACTTCACCCTATGGTTCACGTCGCTAGAGGATGTTACTCCTCAATCCACTCTGGTATGTGCGGCCTTCCGGCACGCCATAGTTTCCGACCGCCGCTAGTCGCGGCAATCGATTTCCCCCTGAGAACGCAGAAGGTCGGGGTACCCATTGGACAGCATCATGCCGACCGACCAGAGTAGTGGTGTCACAGTTTGGCACCGTCTCCCATAAGATTCACTGGCAAGCCCTCCCTCACCTATTCGGTTGGGCCTTTCATGGTTGAGCTCTTCACGGCCGGGTTTTTAGCCCAGTCCCCGAGCGAGTCTCGCTCGATGTGACCTGTCGCCAGGTTCACAGCTCCCCACGCCAGCACGGTTAAAGGAACTCTGGCAAACGCCAAAGCCCACGGTCCCCGTGACGGGATTTTGCAACCTGCCTCACCCGCTTTGTTCGCTGACGGCTTGGATGACGACGTCAATCGTCGATCCAAGTGTTTCCGCCTCGCCCGTATTCATATTGTTGTTGAAAAGATCAAATGTGGGACTGATTTCTAAACCAGTCTGTTCTCAAGCAAGATGCCTAAGCCACGTTGGATGGATATAGGATAGAACGGTGGGATTACTCTCGCGTTGGTTCTTCTCACATACGACGTGAGCGTGAACCTACAAGGATTACTCCAACGAGCCTCCTTTGAACTGGGCGAGCACCTCTCGATGCACCCAGCTCGAAGAGCGGCAGCCAGGGGCAAGTAGCGAACTTGCTTGTTCTGACAATACAGATACCCCTTAGCCAAGCTGATGAGGCTTGGTTTACCGGGGTCTGCCACTCCAATCGTTTCGACGTCAGCGTGTCGCTTTTGACCGGTTACCGTATTGGCGATCGGGATTCGAGCGACGACGTTTGCAATAAGCATGACGACCAGCGATTTCTCGCCTGGCCATTTGAATTACCACAAGTTGCGTTAAAATCCAAATCGAGCTGCATTGCCAACGAGGCCGATATGTTTGAGGCGAGTTCATGCTCCGCTTCAAGTCGCTCGGTCGACATCACCATGAACATTTTGAAGTCTGTTTTGGTAACTCAATTTCTCGGCAAGTTGCAAACACTTTCCGCTCTAAAAACGGATGAAGAGCCGGCATGATTCCCATACCGCCCTTCATCGTTGTCCGTTCGATTCAACTCATTAACTATCTTCGGACTAAACTAGGCGGCCTGGACGCGAAACGTTTTGCCCACGTGAAACGCTGGATCCTCGATGCGTTCGCGTCTAAGGGGGACCAACAATGCCGCTAAAGGCAACGCTGTTAAGCATTTTCTCGTAGCTAGTGTCTGTCATTAAACAGAATGAGCCTGCGTTTTACGAGATTATTTAGAAAAAAGCTCCTTGAAGACTGAACCGTTTGACCGGTTCGCGCGTTGAAATAGTTGAGTAAAACCAATTTCATCACAAATCTTCAAGGAGTGGTCCAGATGCGAAAGAGTTATGAACCTCAGATGCGGTTCGGAGCAACACCCATCGCGCAGTTGCAATTGAATCTGAATTGTCGTGACGAAATTGTACCCTTTCTCGCTGCCCTGCGTCATGTCTATCTCGACGGTCCGCTGCGAAGAAGCCTTACCAACTTAATTGCGCAAGATGTCAGTGAACTCTCGCGCCGCGATACCGGCAGACCCGGTTTCGATGATTGGCAAATTCTCGTGCTGGCAGTTCTCAGAATGAATTGAAATTTCGACTACGACAAACTCCAAGACCAAGCCGAGAACCATCTCAATCTCCGTACGGTTCTCGGTGTTGACAATTGGGAGCAAGAGCCGAGTTTCGACTTTCGACGTATTCGCAATTCGTGTTGTCTAATCAAGCCTGAGACGATTGAGAAGATCAACCACATCATTGTTCGTCACGGACAAGAGTTTCATGGCGATGCAGTTGGATCGGCTCGCGCCGACTCGTTCGTTATCGAAACGAATATTCATTACCCAACCGAAAGCAGCTTGATGTACGACGGGATGCGGAAGATCATCCCGCTAGCCCGCACCCTTGCTGACGAAATCAATCTTCCTCTGTGGCGTCAATCCGATAACTTGTTGAAGAAGATCAAGAAGCTTCATCGACAAATCAATCAGCTTTCTGCCAGCCGTGTCGTCAAGAAGAAGGAGGCGATCGAATCGCTCTACTGTAGCCTGATCGAGCGAGTGGACTTGATCCTCGAAAGAGTCAAAACACTGGAAAAAGAAGGGAAAAGTGCATTGCCTCTCTCGCTGCACGTTCGGCTTGAGGAACTCACTGGTTGGGCAAATTTGACCAAGCAGGTTCGTGATACGGCGCATCGCCGAGTGGTGCTGGGCGAGACGGTTCCCAACAGTGAGAAGCTGTTCAGCCTTTTCGAAACCCATACGCAACTCTACCAACGTGGCAAAGCAGGCGAGCCGATTCAGTATGGACGTCTGGCAATGATCTTTGAGGACGGTGCGGGTTTCATCAGCCATTACTACTTGATGGATCGTGATGAAACGGACGGCAGTGTCGTGGTTGAACAAACGAAGATCGCCCAGCAGCGTCACCAAGGTGAGCTTGAGGAACTTTCGCTTGATCGCGGCTTTCACAGCGCCGCGAACGTCGAGGCCTTGTTGCCGATTGTTGGCAACGTCAGCTGCCCATCGCGGAACTCTCAACGCTTTGCATCCGAGGTTGCCAACGAGTCAGACGACTCTCGCCGCCGTCGGTACCGTCATGCAGGAATTGAATCCGCAGTCGGTGCGTTGCAACGGGGCAACGGATTGAAACGTTGTCGCGACCGCAGTGAAGTTGGTTTGAAACGCTATCTTGGCCTAGCCGTGCTGGGGCGGAACCTGCAGGTGCTTGGCCGGCTATTGATCGCGGCAGAAAACCCTGACGCTGCAGCGGCAAAGACAGCGCGTGCAGCGGCCTGATTAGGTCCAAGACACAACGCAGAGATGATCAACGACAGCCTTCTGGCTGAAGGTACGCGCAGAGGTCTGAAAACACGGCCAATTTGCCCCTCATCGTGGTGTCGAAGGCGGTTCGCCAACAATCTTCACTCTAACAATTCGCCCCCTCAATCTGTAAAATTACGCCGCCGCGGGGTTTAATGACAGACACTAGCTACCTTCGCCAGAAGGTGGTGATTCGTATTTGCCGGCAACCATCCACGCTCTGGCGAGCGTAGCTACAAATCGTAAATGCCGTAGTTTGCCGTCTCTAAATGCTTCACAGCGTTACGGCAAAGGGCTCCAGTAGCATCAGGCAGTGCCCAGGTACCTTTCATGTCATTAACGTTGGTTTGCATTGAAAATGGGGATGCTTGGGAAAGAACGATTACATGTTAAGTTTGGCGAGGTATTTATCGGGATCAGCGAGCAGTTTGTCTTTGCAGCCGTCGCAGCAAATCCAAACGGTCTGCCCCTCTACTTCCATTTTCTCGGGCTCACCCATCACGCCGAGCATTTCGCCGCTGACGGGACAGAAATGCTGCTTCATGATACTGATGCGGTCCGCTTCGGGCATGTCCGCAATTGCGGCCATCATCTTGTCCATGTCACTTTGCCCTGCGGGGATTTCCTCGGCTGTCGCTTGCGATCCATGGGCGGAGTGATCGTGACCGTCCATGGCGTGATCGTCGTGGTCCATGTTGTCGTGATCCATCTCAGCCGCTGGTGGGGCCGTCGCTTCACTATCGGTTTCGGTCACGTCGGAGGGATTGCAGCCGACTAAACCGACAAAGAGAAACGACATTGCGGCGACCGGAAGGGTCCATTTCACAAGGGACATGGTACTTGGCTCCTGAGTATAGGAAGGAATGATTCGGCTTCTCAATTGCGTGGTTGGATGCTCGCGAGCGTGCCGTTCTTCACGAATTTTGCTGAAATTTCGGAACAGACCGAGCGAGTACCGCGTTTCTCATAAAATCAGGGGAAACGGTGAAGAAAACGGCATGCCATCGCATCAAACGTGCGTCAGGTGAGTCGTGTTCGAGCGACTAGCTCGACGTTCGCCCTGTGACCGATTTTTCTGGCGCTGACTGTGAGCAACTGGCGCTGACTGTGAGCAAACCGAGGCAAGCGACAATAAGACAATGAACTGCGCGGAAATCCAAGAACTGCTTTCGCCCTACTACGACGGCGAACTACCGAGCGACGCACTCGCGTCGGTTGCTAAGCACGTACGGGGATGTGCGTCCTGCGCTGAGGTGCTGGCTGGATACGGAAAATTGAGCGAGTCGTTCTCGGCGGCTCCGGCGGGGGCTGTTTCCGAGGATATTTGGGCGAAGATCGTCGACGAGTTGGATCGGCCCGATGAGATTCAGGATAAGTCGAAAGTCTTGACGATTTCCGCGACTACAGATGCTAAGCGACCTTGGCTGACCAGGGCGACTTACCAGCGTTTGGCCATTGCCGCGTTGATGCTATTCGTTTTAGGTTTAAGCATCTGGCTCCACCGTCAGGATGCCATAATGGACATGCACGACGGCCATGGAGCAGAATTCGTAGCGACAATGAATCATTACCTGGAGGTGTTGCCAGAAAATCCGGACCAAGCGGAGCAGTTCTTGCTGGATAAGTACGACGGTAAGTTGGTTGCGCCAGAGCAGGCCATCAGCTTGGTTGGCTATCGTCCGACCGTCGCCAACGGGCTTCCAGAGGGTTATACACTGGCTTCGACCAGCGTGTTAAAAATGCCTTGTTGCACGTGTGTGAAAGCGGTCTGTAAGCGAGCCGATGGTTCAACGCTTGTTCTGTTTGAACATGATGATGAGAAGGCCGCTTGGTTTGGTGAGCGTCCATCGAGCATGGCCATGTGCGGCGACAAAGAGTGTTGTCTAGTGGACTTGGATTCGAGTATCGCCGCGACGTGGCGAGAAGGTACGCGCAGTGTGACGGCGGTGGGGGCGCGGGATCAAGCTGAGGTCGCGTCATTGGTCAATTGGTTCAAGAGGGGCTGATCGCTCCTCATAAGGATAATCGAAGATGAAAGATTTTCTAAAACGGCTTGTCACACATGCTTGGTTCTTACACGCGATTGCGTTTCTGGCAATTGGCTTCGCTGCGGCTTGGTGGTTGCGTGGACCAAACGCGTCTCCGGAATCGCTGCCAACAACGACGACCGAGGGGTCAAGCGGCGATGCCGAAAAAGCGTCGATTTGGACGTGCAGCATGCACCCGCAAATCAGGCGTGACGGTCCTGGTGACTGTCCGATCTGCGGGATGGATTTGGTGCCGGTCAAGAAATCCGCCGGAGGTATCCGCACCGTCTCGATCAGCAAGAATGTTCAGAAGCTAATGAACGTGCAAACGGTGCCCGTTGGACGGAAATATGTGACTGCCGATGTCCGCATGGTTGGAAAAGTTGACTATGACGAAACGCGTCTCGCGTACATCACCGCTTGGGTATCCGGTCGTCTGGATCGCTTGTACGTCGACTATACGGGCGTCGAGGTCAAGAAGGGCGACCACATGGTTTACATCTATAGCGAGGAACTTTACACCGCCCAGCAGGAATTGATCGCGGCGATCGAATCTAATGCCAGCCGTCCATCGTCACGCTTCGTAAAGCCGATCGACTTGGCGGAGTCTGCTCGAGAAAAACTGCGATTGCTGGGGATTACGGAAGAACAGATTCAGGAAATTGAACAGCGTGGCAAACCGACCGAACATATAACGATCTATTCGCCCGTCGGCGGCATCGTCATTGAAAAGCTTCGCCAGGAAGGCGATCGTGTGCGCACGGGTGATCGCATCTACACCGTTGCGGACTTGACTCATTTGTGGGTGCAAATGGATGCCTACGAATCGGACCTCACTTGGCTGCGATACGGGCAGGAGGTCGAGTTCACAACGGAAGCGTATCCAGGCGACGTTTTTAAAGGCCGAGTGGCGTTCATTAACCCGGTATTGAACAAAGACACGCGGACGGTGAAAGTGCGTGTGAATATCTCAAACGAAGACGGGCGGCTGAAGCCCGAAATGTTTGTCCGAGCGGTGGTGAGATCAAAGATCGCTTCGGGCGGTCGTGTACTTGATGCATCGTTGGCCGGAAAATGGATCAGTCCGATGCACCCCGAGATCGTCAAGGACGAACCGGGCAATTGTGACATATGCGGAATGCCGCTGGTTCGCGCGGAGTCACTTGGCTACGTCACGGCGGAACCCAGCGACACGGCCAAGCCGCTGGTGATTCCGGTGTCGGCAGCACTGCTGACGGGAACCAGAGCCATCGTCTATGTGCAGGTTCCCAATGCAGAGGAGCCCACCTATGAAGGACGCGAAATCGTACTCGGTCCGCGTGCGGGCGATTTCTATCTTGTCAAAGCGGGCCTCAAAGAAGGCGAATTGGTCGTGACCAACGGTAACTTCAAACTCGACAGTGCTCTACAAATATCGGCCAAACCGTCGATGATGACACCCGCAGGTGGCGGTGGTAGCGGAGCCCACAATCACGGCGGGGGAACAATGCCGAAGGGAGATGGCGGGGAAACGCAGGAACATGCGGCAATGTCGCTTCCGCCGCAAGTAAATCAGCAAATGGTGGCGGTCATCGATTCGGTCGAGGCAATCGAGAAGGCGATCGAAGAGGCTGAGCTGAAAAAGATTCGTGAGGCCTTCGCATCACTGGGGAAGCGAGTTGCGGCGGTGAACGGTCAGGCGTTGGTAGGTGGCATGGCGGCACAATGGGGTGAGTTTGCGATGTTATTGCGAAACGACTCCGTCGAAGGCCGAGATGTCGAGTCGTTGCAAGAAGCAGACCGTGTGTATTTAGTCACGAAAGATCATGCGAAGCGTCTGCAGGTAATGTTCGGCGTAGCTCATCCGAAGCATGAGATGCCGGTTGAAACGCTCGATGTTCCAATGGCGTTTCGTGAACAACTCGACCGCCTCTTGTCACCTTATCTGGCAATCGGTGAAGGACTCGCGTCGGATGATTTGGATGCCGCCACATCCGCTGTTGGTCAACTGAATCAAGTGTTGAACTCGATTGACAGTGGCGGACTCGATGCTGGAGTCTCAAAACGATGGCAGGCGGAACAAAAAGGACTGTCAGCGATCACAGGGCGACTCGTAAAGGCCGATGATTTGGAATCCATGCGGTCGGCCTTCGTTCTGCTCTCGGACGAACTGCTGACGATCCAGCGGACGTTCGGCTTCCAGAGTGCGAAACAGTTGTATGAGTTGCATTGCCCGATGGCGTTCGATGGACGTGGTGCGACATGGCTTCAAAACAACGCCTCCGTACGCAATCCGTATTTTGGTGAGTCGATGCTGAAGTGTGCCGATCGAGTTGAGAAGTTGGAAGCTGAAAAGCTAGGAATCGAGGAGGTGGGAGGTGGGAGCATGGCGAAACCCCATCAGCACTAACCGTTTCCAACTCATTGGCTCCCTGCTTCCGATTCCCAGCTCCCAACTCCCAACTGAAAAATGCCAGCTAACGACGACACAGCCGACGATATCAAAGCAGCACGCCGAACCATCCTCGGAGGGATCATCTGGTTCTGCATTCACAACAAGCTCGTCGTCGCCTTGATCGTATTGGCCATTATCGGCTGGGGAGTGATGACCGCTCCTTTTGACTGGAAAGTGGGCGAGCTGCCACGGAATCCGGTGCCGGTGGACGCGATTCCGGACATCGGCGAGAACCAGCAGATTGTGTTTACCGAATGGATGGGGCGAAGTCCGCAAGACATCGAAGATCAGATCGGGTATCCGCTGACCGTTGCGCTTTTGGGGCTACCCGAAGTGAAGACGATTCGCAGCTATTCGATTTTCGGTTTCTCGACGATCTACATCATCTTCAACGAAGAAGCGGAATTCTATTGGTCGCGATCGAGGGTGTTGGAAAAGCTAAATAGTTTGCCTGCAGGGACGCTTCCCGAGGGCGTTCAACCCGCGCTCGGACCCGACGCGACGGCGCTCGGTCAAATTATGTGGTACACGCTGGAGGGGCTCGACCCCGATGGCAATCCGACCGGAGGCTGGGATCTCGACGAATTACGAACTTACCAGGACTGGTACGTTCGCTATGCGATCACGGCAGCCGAAGGCGTCAGCGAGGTCGCGTCGATCGGCGGCTTCGTCCAGGAATATCAGATCGACGTTGATCCCGACGCAATGCGTGCCGCTGGCGTCAGTTTGACGGACATTTACATGGCCGCGCGAATGTCAAACGTGGATGTTGGTGCGCGTACGATCGAGCTGAACAAGGCCGAGTATATCGTTCGCGGTCTTGGTTTCATCGAAGGTGTGGAAGATATCGAGAAGGCCGTCGTCAAAGTTTCCGACAACGTTCCGATCACGGTGGAGGACATCGGTAGTGTGCGTTTGGGGCCTGCGCTGCGCCGCGGGGCGTTGGACAAGGCCGGTGCTGAAGCCGTGGGTGCGGTGGTCACTGTTCGTTACGGATACAACCCGCTGCAAGCGATCAAAAACGTCAAGAAAAAGATCGCTGAAGTTTCGGTGGGGCTACCGACCAAGGTCGTCATTGATCACACGCGAACCACTGCCGAGCAGGTTGACGCTTACGCTGCTGCGAATGAGCTTCCGATCACGGGCGGTATCGAACCTGTCCACGATCCTTGGGTCGCACACCTGAAAAACATGCCTCGCCAGCAGTGGCCAAAGTGGATCACCACCAGCCAAATCGGCATCGTTCCCTTCTATGATCGCACCGGAGTGATCTACGAGACTCTCGGCACGCTGAACACGGCACTCACCGAAGAAATCCTGGTCACGATCATCGTGATCATCGTGATGGTCTTGCATCTGCGAAGTTCCATCTTGATTAGTGCTTTATTGCCTGTTGCTGTCTTGATGTGCTTCATTGCGATGAAGACCTTCGGTGTTGATGCTAACATCGTTGCACTCTCGGGCATCGCCATTGCGATCGGGACGATGGTCGATATGGGGATCATTCTGAGTGAAAATATATTGAAACACTTGGATGAAGCCGATCCCAACGAAGACCGAGGTGACGTCATCTTTCGAGCGGCCAACGAAGTCGCATCGGCTGTGTTGACGGCGGTATCGACGACCGTGATCAGTTTCTTGCCGGTATTCACCATGATCGCGGCAGAAGGAAAGCTGTTCCGGCCGTTGGCGTTCACAAAGACGTTCGCACTGGTCGCGTCGGTGATCGTCGCACTGACGATCATTCCGCCCGCCGCGCACGTGCTGATGGGTGGCCGTGTCAAGTCCGACTTCTTGCGCCGTTTCATGCATATCGCGTTGATCGGTGCGGGAGTATTGATAGCGGTTCTGGTTTCGTGGTGGGTTGGTGCGATCATCGCTGGCCTCGGACTGTACAAACTTCTCGAAGATCGAATTCCGGCGAAGTTCCAAAGGTCCGGTCCCATGATCGCCAACGCCTTGGCGGTCATCGTCGTCACGTACATCTTGGCTGAACATTGGCTGCCGCTTGGTCCCGAAAAAGGAATCGTCCGCAATCTATTCTTTGTATCTATTTTGATCGGGGGACTGCTTGGCTTCTTCACGGTATTTCAGAGATACCTTTATGAACCGATTCTGCGTTGGTGTTTGGGGCACAAGTTACTTTTCCTTTCCATGCCGTTAATGATTCTATTGCTCGGGGCCAGTTCGTGGCTGGGATTTGATAGGGTCTTTTCATTCATCCCGAAGACGGCGTCGATGGTGGGTATCTCGGAATTGACCGTGCGAGAGTCAAGGCCTTGGGTCGCTGCCAGTACAGCGTTTCCGAGCTTGGGCAAAGAGTTCATGCCGCCGTTGGATGAAGGTTCGTTTCTGTACATGCCAACGACGATGCCACACGCGTCGATTGGCGAAGCAATGGATGTGTTGCAGTTGCAGAACAAGTTCCTGATTTCGATTCCCGAAGTGGAGTCGGTGGTAGGGAAAATCGGTCGCGCCGAGAGTCCGCTCGATCCGGCGCCCATTTCGATGATCGAAACGTTTATCACGTACAAATCAGAATACAAGACTGATCAAAACGGAAACCGATTGAAGTTTCGCTACGACGAGGACGCGGATGACTTTGTGCGGGATAAGGACGGAAAACTGATCCATGAACCGCACGGGCGGCCGTTCCGGCAATGGCGAGAAGAAATTAAATCGCCCAACGATATTTGGGAAAAGATCACAGAAGCCGCGGACATTCCCGGTACGACATCGGCGCCGAAGCTTCAACCGATCGCCGCAAGGATTGTGATGTTGCAAAGCGGTATGCGGGCGCCGATGGGAATGAAGATCAAAGGCCCCGATTTGGAAACAATCGAAAAAGTGGCTCTGCAGATTGAAGGTTATTTGAAGCAAGTGCCCACGGTGGAGGCTCCTGCGGTGATCGCGGACCGGATCGTCGGGAAGCCCTATTTGGAAATCGACATTGATCGCGATGCAATCATGCGATACGGCCTGCAAATTCGTGATGTTCAAGATGTGATCGAAGTGGCGATCGGCGGAAAACGCATCACGACGACCGTTGAAGGCCGCGAGCGTTATCCCGTTCGAGTTCGCTATTATCGCGAGCTTCGAGACAGTTTCGAGTCTCTTGGCCGGATTCTTGTTCCCACGCCGATGGGGCCGCAGATTCCCATCGAACAGCTTGCCGAAATTCGATACGTTCGCGGACCGCAGATGATCAAGAGTGAAGATACATTCCTGGTGGGTTATGTGCTGTTCGATATGAAGCCCGGTAACGCGGAAGTCGACGTGGTCGAAGACGCTCAGGCGTTCTTGCAAGAGAAGATCGATAGCGGCGAGTTGGTCTTACCCGCAGGTGTCAGTTACACATTCGCGGGTAACTACGAGAATCAAATTCGCTCACAGAAGACGCTGATGATTGTCTTGCCGCTGGCACTCGGATTGATCTTCTTGATTTTGTACATGCAGTTCAAGTCGGTCATCACAACGTCATTAGTCTTCAGCGGGATCATGATCGCCTGGGCGGGTGGCTTCATCATGTTGTGGCTCTACGGAACCGACTGGTTTCTCAACTTCAGCTTCCTCGGTACGGAAATGCGGGAGTTGTTCCAGGTTCACACGATCAACCTAAGTGTAGCCGTGTGGGTCGGCTTTCTCGCGTTATTCGGTATTGCCAGCGATGACGGTGTGGTGATCGCGTCCTACTTGGATGAAAGCTTCCGAAAAGACAAAATCACAAACGCTGAGCATGCACGCGAGGCCACCGTGACGGCTGGCATGCGACGTGTTCGGCCTTGCTTGATGACAACAGCCACCACGTTACTGGCACTCATCCCTGTACTCACCTCCACCGGACGCGGAAGCGACATCATGGTTCCGATGGCGATCCCTAGTTTCGGCGGCATGACGATCGAGATCATGACGATGCTGGTAGTCCCCGTTCTGTACTGTGCCGCCATGGAATGGAAACTAAAGCTAGGAATTAAGGACGAGAAGTTCGCTGAAGATGCCTGAAAAAGCTGGGAGTGAGGAGACTGGGAGTCCGGGAGATCGGACGCTTGATCGTTCAAAAACTCTCTAATCCCAACTCATTGACTCTCTAACTCTGACTAAACATCCATGAACTTGCTCAAAAGAACAATACAAATCGCAGGCTCAATAGCCTTCAATCTTCATGTCAACAACTTTCCCGATCGAAGGTACCTGCGAGAGACCATGCTGCCTACCACCGCGGGCACAACACCCTCGAATGTGATGTTGGCCGAAACTCGTCGCTACAACATTGGTTATCCACGAGTCTTCAATCAGACAGCGACTGCGGTCTGGACGCATTCGATATGAATGCTCGGTTGGCCAGCGAAGTAATCATCTAATTGCGATTTGTGATCAAACACCGCAAGATGCGAACCATCCTCTCGCTGCCAATCCGCTTGGACGCATTTGCAATAGGGCATGTCCAGTACGATTAACTTGTCGCAACTGAATCCACTCGGTGGTACATCCACGCTGCGTGGCCGATAACCGACCAGTCGCACCGCCTCGTCTGGCGAAACGAATTGCCCGGAGTACTGTTCGACTAAATGTTGCTGCGCAATTTCGGGGTTTGTTCCAAGAAGGATCGCGTATGTTCGAAGCGGCTCATGATGCCCACCTGGGGTGTGCGCTGTCCAAGACAGGCCGAATGCGATCAGCGACAATGCCGCAGTTGCAAGGAGCCTCCATCACCATTGTCGCTTACGATTTGGGCGACCGTTGAACGAGTAGACTTCTGCGACGTATTGTCAAATTCCGCCATGATTCGCTGCCACAGCATCTCGCTCGGAGTCTCGGGTGCAGAAAACTTTCGGATGGCCTTCGAAAGCATTGCAAAAAAACGCGACGCACTGCAAGCATTCCACGCAGTCTTTGATATGAACTTCGACTTCGATTCGCTAATCAGCAGGCAGTTCGCCATCGAAGTAGTGGGACAATAGATTGGTCGTTTGTTGGCAATCCATGTGACTGCTCCGCAAAGAATTCGATGAAAGTCCAATGGCCTGGGGGACTCGTTTGGATGGTTGTCACGACCGAACCCTTCATGCGAAAGATATGTTTTGGAGTGTAATGGGTGATCCGAGAATTTGTTTAAATTCCGTGAAGAAGTCCATCTGTCGGAGCATCCAAAACAGCGTAAGACGAACGACGGCGGAAACGTTCCGCCGAAACGTCTTAATTCCCAATCCCTGACGACTAGAGGTGGAAGTCATGTTGTTGAAATCAGTAGCAGCCTGTGTTTTGGCTCTTGGGCTTTTCGGCACCGCCGGGTTGAACGTGCCCGCATCCGATTCGGCCCCCAGTGCCGTGGTGCAAACAAATTCGATCGAATCGACCGAGTTGGCCGGAAGCACATGCTGTGCAAAGCGTGCGTACTGCTGCACGGTCAAACGAAGTTGCTGCGGCAGTTCGGTCATGATCCAAAACGACGATCAGTAGAATCGGCAATGCATTTTTGCGACTCGCCAGAAGAAAACCTGGATGCTTCTGGCGAATTTCCGCATCCGATAACGCCTTGATTCTCGCGGTTTACTGTCGTTACTGAGTCATTCGCAAATTCAGATTCCCTCGATCGCCTGGAGGTTCGCATGAGTGTTGTTTCTACGGAGGAGTGCAACTCATCATCGACGGATCGCTTGCGGGAACTATATGACCGAACAGTCGGCGTGAGAAAATGCGACGCCACATATGCGGGGCTGCCATCCGACGGCGCCGAAGAGCGATCGTCGCCAAAGCTGACAGAGCTTCCGGTCATTCAACCCTGCGGATGTCCCCTTGTCGCAGGCGTACAGGGGCGATGGGCGAGAAGTGGGTACGCCGCGTTGCGAAACATTTCTTGCCGATGCGACGACGGCGACGTAGTCATTGACGGCACCGTACCAAGCTACTTCTTCAAGCAGATGGCTCGAGAGCTGGCGCGAAGCGTCAACGGAGTTCATCGAATTAAAAATCGACTGATGGTGGATGACGAAGGCGGCAACAAGCAGCAATACGATGAACGACCAAACCAATGATTAGTAACGAAAACGAAAAGAACCCGCTAGCACCAACAGTCGCCTATTTCTCAATGGAGATTGCACTCGATCCCGCGATGCCGACCTACAGTGGCGGATTGGGTGTTCTTGCTGGGGACACGTTGCGGGCGGCAGCCGATATGAACGTGCCGGTGATTGCCGTGACATTGCTGCATCGACAAGGCTACTTGTCACAGACAATCGACGCCGAAGGCTGGCAGCATGAACAACCGGTTGATTGGAATGTCGAGGAGCATTGTCGCGAATTGCCGCAGCGTGCTGAGATAGAGATCGAAGGGCGCAGAGTTCATGTCCGAGTATGGCAGTATGACGTGGTTGGGTGCGAAGGGCATTGTCTTCCTGTTTTGCTTTTAGACACGGACTTGGATGAAAACGCTGATATTGATCGGGCATTGACTCAGCAACTTTACGGCGGCGACAGTCGGCGTCGTTTGTGCCAGGAAGTAGTTCTGGGAATTGGTGGGGTTCGTATTCTGCGATCACTTCGCCTTGAGTCGCTCGTTCAGTTCCACATGAATGAGGGCCATGCGGCACTGCTTGGGCTTGAGTTGCTTGATGAGCGGTCTAAATCGCTTGGTCGCGAACTGTTCAATTCTGACGACGTCCAGGCCGTTAGGAATCAATGCGTCTTCACGACGCATACTCCTGTTCCGGCTGGTCACGATCGCTTTGGGATCGATCTCGTCGAGCAACTGTTGGGCCGATCTGACCTGTTCGACATGCACGAAGTGTTCTGCTGTGCGGGTGAGCTGAACATGACGTACTTGGCGCTGAACTTGAGTCACTACGTCAACGGCGTGGCAAAGAAGCACGGCGAAGTCTCGCGTCAAATGCTAGTGCCCAAAGACGCAAACCATCACTACGCCATCGACCACATCACCAATGGCGTTCACGCTGCGACATGGGCGGCCCCCTCTTTCTCCGAATTATTCGATCGCTTTATCCCTGGATGGCGTGAGGACAATGCCAGTTTGCGCGGATCGCTAGTGATACCGTCCAACGAAATCTCGCAAGCTCACCGAACCGCCAAGCTGCGGCTGATCGACGAGATCAACGCGACTCAAGATGTCTTGTTCGATCCGCTGACGTTTACGATCGGATTCGCAAGACGCGCGACCGCGTATAAGCGAGCGAACCTATTGATCAGCGATCCAGAGCGACTCCACCGCATCGTTGAAATGCATGGACCAATCCAGATCGTCTTCGCGGGCAAGGCGCACCCGCACGATGTCGAGGGAAAGCGTCTGATTCAACAGATCGTGCGAGCGAAGAATCAACTGCACCCAGCAATCAAACTCGTCTATCTGGAAAACTATGACTGGGAACTTGCTCGACTGATCGTTTCCGGCGTTGACGTTTGGCTGAATACTCCACAGCCGCCGCTGGAGGCATCGGGCACCAGCGGAATGAAAGCTGCGATCAACGGCGTACCGAGCGTGAGCATTTTGGATGGTTGGTGGATCGAAGGTTGTATCGAAGGCACAACTGGCTGGGCGTTCGGCAATTCGATGTCAGCGAATCCGTCGGATGTCGACCGCTTCAAGGAAGACGCAGATGCCCTGTACGACAAACTTGATCAAACAATTGTTCCACTGTATTACAAGAAGCCCGACCAATGGCTGCGAATCATGACGCATGCAATTGCACTGAACGGGTCATATTTCAACACTCAACGGATGGTGCAGCAGTACGTGGTGAAGGCTTACTACGAAACCTAAATGCCGTTAGCGAATAAAGAATTTCAGAGGGAAGTGCATCTAAAAGGCAATCAATCACTGTATGCCACTCAGGAGCTTTGAGATGTGTCGAGAATGTAACACACGCGAACCGTCACAGCCGACCCGCGTAAAGACGAGGATGTTAGCGGCCTTGATCTTTGGAGTCATCTCTGTCTTCGCTGTTTCGGCTGCGATGTCTCAGGAAAACTCACAGAACGAACAATCGCATAAGGCACACGCGGCCACCGATGTCGACGTTCGGTACTTCCAGAAAAAGCTGGAACTCGCCAAGCACGATCTGCAAACTGCGTTGGACGCCAATATGAACTCTAAGCTGTCGCTGCTGCGGCTTGAAAACCAAGTTGCCTTCGCGAAGAAGTTGCTTGAGCAGGCCGGAAAGCATACTGACCATGACCTGCACAAAAGTCATCTGCAACCGGTCAAGAATGACGTGATTCTCGCGGAGGAGCAACTTGATTGGGCCAAGAAAGCATCTGCGTATCTGCGTGAAGACCAGATCAAGCGAATGGCGCTTGCCGCGCAACTCGCACGACTAGCGCTGGAGCGAGCCGAGCAGCCAGAAATCACCGCCGACCCGATGCAACACTTGCAGTGGCAGATCGACCGGTTGCGATCGGAACTGCTAAGCCTGCAGGTCGAGTTTGAACGCACGCGATCAGGGCACTAGAACCGGATAGCTCAATGACTCAAAAGACGATTCAATCCCACTGTCGTCACTGCGGCACCGATGTGAGTTCGGTGACGCAGCATCGGCCAACGCTCGGGCCAAACTGGGAGCGGGCCGACGGCACGCCGCGACCGCTCGGCGTCACTTGGCTGGGACACGAACAGACCTACAACTTCGCACTCCACGCTGCGAATGCTCGCAGCGTCACGTTGCTGATGTACCTCAAAGATGAATTGCGAGTTCCGTGGCACTCAGTGACGCTTGATCCGCTGAGAAACAAGTCGGGACCGATTTGGCATTGTCGAGTTCCTATCGCCGAAGCCGGCGACGCGGAATACTACGCTTACCAAGTTGACGGTCCGGTCGAGGGTGCCGCTTTGCCGTGGCACGCTTACGACCCTGAGAAAGTCTTGCTCGATCCGTATTCGCGAAGCATCTATTTTCCCGATTGCTTCAATCGCGAGGCAGCACGCTCGTCCGGCTCCAACGCGGGCCGCGCTCCGCTGGGGCGGTTGGACGTATGCCGATGTCCGTTTGACTGGGGAGATGAACAGAGAATCCGCCATGGATCCGATTTGGTCATCTACGAAATGCACGTGCGTGGTTTCACTCGGAATCCCTCTTCAAATGTCGATGCCAGCAATCGAGGCACATTCGCTGGTGTAGTGGAGAAAATCCCGCACTTGCAGGAGCTTGGCATTACGGCCGTTGAGTTGATGCCAGTCTTCCAATTCGACCCCGAAGACAAAAACTACTGGGGTTACATGCCCTTGAACTTCTTTTCGCCCCACCACGCCTATTCTGCTCATCAGTCGTCTTGCGAACAACACAGCCAGTTTCGCGAGATGGTTCGTGAACTGCATGCGGTTGGCATCGAAGTTATCTTGGATGTCGTCTACAACCACACGTGCGAAGGCGATCATCGTGGGCCAACATACAGTTACCGTGGAATTGACAACGATGTGTATTACGTCGCGTTGGGCGATCCCGAGTCGCCTTACGCCAACTACAGCGGAACCGGCAATACACTCGATACTTCGCATCCGACCGTGCGTTCACTGATCGTCGACAGCCTACGGTATTGGGCGAAAGAGATGCACGTTGACGGATTTCGCTTCGATCTCGCGTCCGTCTTTTCTCGGGATTCCGAGGGAAATGTCAATCTGCAACAACCACCATTGTTCGATCAAATCGCCAGCGATCCCGACTTGGCCAACGTCCGACTGATCGCCGAACCATGGGACGCCGCCGGATTGTTTCAACTCGGCAGTTCCTTCCCCGGCCAGACATGGATGCAATGGAACGGACATTATCGAGACACACTGCAACGCTTCGTTCGTGGCGACGCTGGCATGGTGCCGGACCTGATGACACGACTGTACGGAAGCAGCGACTTGTTCCCCGATCATCCGTCGCAATCATTCCGGCCTTTCCAAAGCATCAACTACATCACGTCCCATGATGGATCCACGATCTACGATCTGGTCTCGTACAACGAAAAACATAATGAGGCCAACGGGCAAGACAATCGAGACGGCCCGACGGAGTTCCGTTGCAACAACGGCTGGGAAGGCGAAGTGGATGCACCGCAAGAAGTACTCGACCTACGCAAACGCCAAGTTAAGAACTTCTGCTGCCTATTGATGCTCTCCGCTGGAACGCCGATGTTTCGCATGGGTGACGAATTCATGCAAACTCAAAGCGGTAACAACAACCCGTACAATCAAGACAACGAAACAAGCTGGCTTGATTGGAGTCGGCTTGACGCACACCAAGAAGTGTTTCGCTTCTTCAAGAGAATGATCGCGTTTCGCAAGACGCATCCAACAATTGGACGCTCAACTTTTTGGCGTGACGACATTCGCTGGTTCGGTGCCGAGTCGCCTGAAGTGGACATGTCATCCGAGTCACGGATTCTGGCCTATCACTTGTCCGCCCTATCAGAGAGCGATGCTGATCTCTACGTGATGATTAACGAATCGACTCGGCAACGAATATTCGGCATTCACGCCAATGGTCCAAACACCTGGCAACGGGCAATAGACACTTCGCTTCCGAGTCCACTCGACATTGCTTGCCAGGAATCGCAAGTCACGATCGAAAACAGCCGCTACCACGTAAACCCTCGTAGCGTCGTCGTGCTGACATGCTGCAGCGGTACATCCGCCTCCTAGTTGATCCAAAGGAATGACTTATGATTACTACGCGATCCATTGCGTTACTGTTGGCACTGACCACAACGACGAGCGTTTCCGCACGCGAATGGTCCGACCGATCAGGGCAATACCAAGTCAACGCCGACCTGATCGGCTACAGCGACACCACTGTTGTTCTCAAACGGAAGCCCGATGACTTGGTCGCCGTTCCGATCGAGCAATTGTCGGATCCAGATCGCAAGTATCTCGAAACCCAAACGAAGGACACGATCACCACTGGTGGCAGCGGCAATCAAGTCTGGGAATTGAAATCCGGCCTGAAATTCCCCGGGCGAATCGTTGGCTTTGACAAGCACGGCGTCAAGATTCAGCGTCAGCTAGGAAAAGTCTACGTCAACAACCAACGCTTCGACAAAATGCCCGGTGTTTACCGTGAAATCATTCCCAAGCTGGTCGCGCATTTCACGTCCGAAGAAATTGAAGGTGAAAAGGGGCTCGAAGACTGGGCACGGGAACAGCGAGGTAAACCGCGAACCTTCGAGTGCGCCGGAGTGATGATCGAACTCGAGGACGGCATCCTCTACTGCGTTCCGTTCTTTCTCTTCACGGATGAAACTTTCGCGATGCTTAAGCCAGGCTGGGATCGCTGGCTTGCCGCCAAGGAAGACTACGACGAAAAGGAGAAAGAGTCGTTCCTTCTACAAGCTCAAACACGAGCTTACGAGCAACAGCAAATGGAAGCGCGGCAGATTCAGCAATTGCAGTTGAACCTACAAGCCTACGACGCCGGTCTCTTCGACTTGTGGGAAGTCACGATGTATCCGCAGGCAGGAGGTTACGGAATGCCCTTGAGCGTCGTCGTCCCAGCAACCGACAGCCAACAAGCCGCCGCAGCCGCCCATCAGCAAAACCCATCCTACGTCATCGGCCCCATGCGAATCGTCCGACGTCGAAACTGAATCGACAGCATTAAATTGTTCGCGATAATCTTACTGCAACATCCGGCACCCGACAGCGAGATCCACACATTGCCCACGTCATCTAGTTCCACCGATGTGGGAAAGTCCCACCCGTCCGTGACTATCGAAACGTCCACATCCAGAGCAGTTGGGACCGCGTCAGCCTTGACATCGAGGAGCTCCTTCGATTCGCGATTCTTATGCGATGACTCGCTCGCGTGTGCTTGAGCGAAGGTCGAACAGGTTGCCGCGGAGCCGTCAATCTAGCGAGTTGAAGTTGCGATGGCTGCGAATTCTCCGGTGATCGCGTCCATCGGATTTGAACAAATCGATGTTGGCACGCCATCTGCGTGGTGAGTCAGCTCTGGATGGCAATTTGCCGAAATATACCACCATCGCCTCTAATAAATTAGCAGCCAAAGGAATCAGTACCATGTCCAAATACCGCCTTTTTGGAGCCATGATCGCAACGTCCACCGCAGTCATGTTCTTGTTGATGTACCTGAACACTTACGCCATCGATCATGTCTACTGGAGCGAGACTCGCTTCTATATGGCGTTGGTGATGGGTGCGACCATGGCAATGATCATGCTGTCGTTCATGCTCGGGATGTACAAAGACACCAAGACCAATATCGCGATTTTTGTCACCAGCGTCGTGGTATTCGCTGGATCATTGTTCCTCGTCCGGAGCCAAGAAACGGTTCAAGACGTCGCTTGGATGAAGGCTATGATTCCTCACCACTCGATCGCGATCCTAACCAGTGAAAGGGCTGAGATCAGTGATCCACGGGTCCGCGAATTAGCCGATGAGATCATTAAGGCGCAAAGAAAAGAAATTGCTGAGATGAAGGCGCTAATCGCGGATTTGGAGAATGAGTCTGAAGGTCCGATCGCGTCACGGTAGAACGGCTTGACGAATCAGGTAGGTTTGCGAAAGTTGCCGAGCTGATAAAGGCAGGTAATAAGCACGATCACGGCGAGCATGACAACTCCAGGAACTGCGCGAGACCGCTGCGACGAAGGCCTTTGGCTCTAATGGCTGTTGAGCGCCGCCGGATATTGTGGAACTCAATCCGCCGACGTGACGGCTCATCCACCGGCTGAACTACAAACAACTCAAGAACCCGCCGTTTCTCGTCTTGTTTTTCGTGTTGGAACGGCACTTGCTAAACGTAATCGCAGTCAAAGCGATCATGTGATTGCAAAGAGAAATATTTATTTATCACGGGAGTAGACGATGGTCCAATTCAAAAGTTGTATCGAAGCGTGTCAGCAGTGTGTGGTCGCTTGCACCGAATGCCTCGAAGCCATGGGTGGAAAGAAGAGTGACAACGACTGCCCAAGCTGCTGTGCTCAGTGCATCGACATCTGCGAAGCCTGCGTGAAGGCGATGGCGCGAGATAGCAAGTACGCCAGTCAGATCTGCCAGTTGTGTGCCGAGATTTGCAAATGGTGTGCCGATCAATGTGGGCAGCACGACCACGACCACTGCAAGCGTTGCGCGGAAGCTTGCCGAAAGTGTGCCAAAGAATGCGAGAGCATGGCAGGAAGTGCTGCGTAAAACGTTTCGTGCAGAAATGAGCAAAGATCGCCTCCAGTATCGCCGACGCGCGATACGTGAGGCGATAACGCTCGCTAGGAGTAGAGCGTGTTCGATCCAATCATTTCACTCGTTGGCTTAACCATCGTTGCTGTAACGATGGTCGATGCTACCATCACGACGATCTCGCTAAGTGGAGCGGGGCCGATCTCAGGTCCAGTCGGACACGTCGTTGGCCGGTTAGCCATGCATGGATCTTCACGTGTCTCGAAAAACGCATCGATACTTGCGTTGTTGGCGATGTTTTTCACATGGGCATTGCTCCTGCTGATCGGATGGACTCTTGCGTTTTGCGGGAGCGAATCAGCGGTCGTTTCAAGCACTGGTGGACAACCGGCCAACCTGATCTCGCGTGTCTACTATGCAGGGTTCACCATCACGACGCTCGGCACCGGGGACTACGTTTCGCAAGGTGGCTTGTGGCAGTGCTTGACAATCATCGCAGCGACCACCGGATTTTTTCAAGTTACTATTTCTGCAACCTACGTTTTCAACGTTCTCACCGCATTGAATGAACGACGTACGTTAGGGTTCGCTGTCGGGATGCTCGGGGATAGCCCCTCAGAAATTGTCGCTTTGCATGCGGAAGACACCTCTTCTTTACAAGATGAGCTTCAACGCATGACTTCTGCAATGCAGGCAGCGGCGATCAAAGCGGACAGCTATCCGATCCTCGCATACACGCACGTTCCCAACGAGAAATACTCGTTCTCTAAAGCGATTGCCACGTTAGCTGAAGTCGCGGTCTTGATGCGTGAAGTGGTCGAGAAAGAGAGTCGGCTGCCGGAGTCGGTTTTGCGGCCGCTGTTTCAATCGGCGATGCAATTGATATCGGGACATACCAAAGAGGTTCTTGCTGGCAAAAAACATGATTGTGATATTCGCCCGCTAGAGAAAAGCGGGATTACGCTGCAAGCAGATTGGGATCAGCGACTGCAAAGTAACTCTGTCGAAAGCATTCGTCGCCAGCTTGACGCGTGGCTGAGATGGCATAACACGGACTGGGGAGCAATCTACTAGACGACTAAATATGCGTGGTGATTCAACCGTGGGCTCCAGATCGTTTCGAGTTAACCAGGTTCGGCAATGAACCATTGAACTATCAACTTCGCTTGGCCACGATCCGGCTGATTGCGGTCGAAGCAACGGGAATGAGTGTCATTTGCAACACGGGTGAAATTCCGACTCCAAGGATGGGGACCAACGGCATCGAACTATAGGCCCAGCGATTTACAACATGAACGGCCCATAGTTCAAAATTGACGGCCAGTAGGACGCCGATTACCATCTGAACGACCCAAGTTGCGGGATGCAAGTAACTATCTCGATTTGAGAGCCACCAGATGTCTTCGTGAATCGTCGCGATAGTCGCAAACAGCGTGAGCATGAAGAGCATGTCACCTGTGGCGGTTGCCTTGAAGCACATCCAGAAAGTGTCCTGGAAGGGTGCGTCACCAGATTCAAACAACGGCATTTGCGCATTTTCCCAAGCTAAATGCAGGACAAACGCGCTGGCAAAATATGCCACCAAAGGAAGAATTCGGTTTTTTGCCGTTGAGTCGATCATCCTGATGTCCTGCCGGTAAAACGTCTGGGTGATAAATGAATACGGCTCATCAATAGCCTGACGTGGATATCTCCCGATGGTATCTGCAGCACCGCTTGCCGTTTTGCTGGTTCAAAAAACGGTTGTCTCCACGCCATATTTGCTGAGTTCGCCACGACAGAGCAAGCTACAAGTACGGGCAGTAAATCTCCGCTGCATGCCAGAATTTGTGAGGTAGCGGGATCAGGATGAGCGCCAGGATCACGAAGGTTGCGTAGCCGATCCAGCGACGGCCGGGGCTGATCGGTGTGATGTCGTTCAGCGGCGGTATTCCGCGTCCGGCGATGAAGTAGATGAACAAGGCGAAGAACAGCAGGCCGGGCCAAACAAAGATCGCCAGCAGGAATAGCGACCACATTCCGACACTGCTGATCGTTTCTCCGACTCGCCGTCCGAACATCGCTCGGGCCATGTGCCCTCCGTCGAGTTGACCGATCGGCATTAGGTTCAGGGCTGTGACCAACAAGCCTAGCCATCCGGCAAATGCGAGCGGGCTGAGTTGCAGCAAGTAACCGTCTTGAAGCTGATCGCCCAGAGCGATTTTGGAAATCAATGCAAAGAGCAAAGATGATCCCGCGGATGTGCCGTGCCCCATCATCGCTGACGCTGGTTCCGCATCCGGTGGCAGCACTTCGGTCGTTTGCAATCCGATCAGGAGCGCCGGTATCGCGACGACGAGTCCCGCCAGCGGACCTGCCACGGCAACGTCGAACAATGCCCGTCGATTCCTTGTTGGTGACTTCATTTGAATGAAGGCACCGAAGGTACCCAACGCGAAGGGGACCGGGATGAAAAACGGCGGCGAAACATTCAATCCGTGGTGACGGGCCATGAAATAGTGGCCCATTTCATGGACGCCGAGGATCAACAACAGGCCAACGGAATACCAAAGCCCGACCGCAATTTCGCTGGGCTGTTCCAACAGATTGACGCCTTGGTGCAGTGCACCCGCCCAGGTCGTGGTTAGAAACGTAAGACCGAACAGGAGCCAGTGCAGCCACGGTCGGGTCGGTCGCTCCAGTACCGATTCATCGGTTGGCCGGTTCATCAAAACGATAGCCGTGCCCAGTTCTTCGTCCTGTTGAATCATGGGAACAACGTTCTCGCCAAGGTCCGATTGCAGTCGCATTAACGCTTCATCGGCAGGTGCGGTCAGGCGTCCGCGAAAGATTCCTGCACTATGTTGCTGCGTCGCCACTCGCACATCCATCACTGCGCGAATCGCATCCGGCTGTTCGCCGTCCGAAATCATGCGAACCCCATCGTCGATCGTGTGGTCGGTCTCTTCTTGTTGCTCGCCGCGAGCCGCAGCAGCCATGCTCGCGATCATCCAAAAGCATAGCAAAAGAACGATAGGCAGCCACAGAAATGCACCCATCATCGTGCCGCCAGGCATCATCAACAGAATCAGCACGGGCAACAAGAGACAGATCATGAATAGGACATTGAGCCAGCCGATTGGTGTTGATTTCTTTTCCATGATGTTCTTCGTGTTTGGTGTTCCAAGTGTCTGTTTCGTTTGCTCTTGCAGCCAATACAACTACGCGGCATGACCGTCCGCATGTTTCGAGTCGTCGTCATCTTCCGTCCAAGAGAGAAAGAGTTTTTCGCCAGCGAAGATGAAGACAATTCCGCCCAGGGCGACCCAGATGACGAGCATGTCGCTGGTCGCTTTGATCCAAAGGAACGCTCCTAGAATGATGGTGTCGAGCACGATTGCGGTAATCGGCATCCAGCGATTGGCGTTGACCTTTTCGCGAACATGACGCAGCACGCCCCAATGCACTGCCATGTCCATCACGATGTAGAAGATCGCTCCGAGAGATGCGATACGCGATAGATCAAAGAGAATGGTCAGCGTGACTGCAAAGACGACGGTGTAGACAAGCGTATGCTTTTGAATACCGCCGGGCATACCAAAGTGTTTGTGCGGAACGAGCTTCATTTCGCTTAGCATCGCCAGCATTCGCGACACGGCGAACGTGCTGGCAATCAATCCTGAAATCGTTGCCACAATCGCGAGCCCCACGGTGAAGTACATTCCCCATTGCCCAAATGCCGGTCGTGCTGCTTCGGCAAGCGCGTAGTCTCGGCTTTCGATGATTTCTGCGATGGACAAATTGCCAGCCACGGCGAATCCAACAAGCATGTAGACGACTAGACAAATCGAGAGCGAAATAATGATCGAGCGGCCAATGTTTTTCTTTGGGTGAGTGATCTCCGAGCCACTGTTCGTAATCGTCGTGAAGCCTTTGTAGGCCAGCAGTGCCAGAGCGATTGCGGAGAGGAAACTGCCACTGGATGTTCGCTCTGTCACACCCACGCTTTCAAAATTCAACCCCGAAACCCAGAGGCCCGCGCCAGCAAACAAGAGGATGCCTACGATCTTGATGACCGCCGTAACAGTCGAAAACGTGCCGATGAATTTGTTGCCGAGTATGTTGACGATGAATGCAGCGACCAGTAGCCCAACGCCCAAGACGGGGACCAGGAACTGATTATCCTTCGCATCGAACAACTGCAATGTGTACGTACCAAAGGTTCGAGCAACGAGGCTCTCGTTGATGACCATTGAAAAATACATCAGCAGGGACATGCCAGCCGTCACGGTCCCTTTGCCGTACGCTTTCATCAAGAACATGGCGATGCCGCCAGCGGACGGGTACTGCTCGGCCATCTTGACGTAGCTGTAAGCACTGAATCCGGCAACGATCGCGGCAGCCAGGAACGCGAGCGGAAAGAGTCCTCCCGCCTGTTCTGCGACTTGGCCCGTCAACGCGAAAATACCCGCACCGATCATGACACCGGTGCCCATCGCAGCGGAACCGGTTAGCGACAGACTGTTTTCTTCGTACCCACCCGATGATTCTGAATTATTCATTCCTTGCCTAGTTCATTGTTCAGTTGGCTGCTGTTCCCCCTTCCTCACCACATGACTACAACTTCCTCTCTACATGACTACGAGCAAACATCACGCCAAATGAGTTGGGAGATTACGACGTGGAAGGGATGTTTTCGGGACCACTCGGTGTCTCCCAACTCCTTCACTTCCGATTTCCGGCTCGCTCATCCCGCGTCACTTTTCCGCAGCAGTTGTAACCGCAAGCAATCAGCGCCCCGAACAACCATCCCAGCACGAAGATTCCGACGGCACCGAGAATCGTCTCACCAATCGGCATGTCCCAACGCATGATGGTTGTCACGTCAACGCCGTGCATTAAGCTATTGAAGAACCGGATTGCGACATCCTTGGGGACGGTCATCATCACGAAGACACATCCGAGGTACGACACGATCGAGGCACTGGCGATCGCGAAGCCGAAACGTTTTATGCTAAGAGTTTGCATGATCTTGGTCCTTGTGTTGGTGGTCGTAATCAAGGTGGCCCGAGTGGTGGTTTGGCACCATGAGTAGGTGGCACCCGAGCATCAGAACGAGGAAGACGCCTAGGGTCACGCCTTCGCTGATTCCGAGCAAAGGTAAAACAAAAATCATCGCTATCGGGATCATGCAACCCAAAAGCATTCGCCAGAAGTGACTCATTGTTTCTTTTCGTTTTCTCGTGAATGAATGGATGGCTTGGTCGTTTGCTTCTTTAGATGCTGTTCAACGCTGTTTTCTTCATCAGTCGCTTGGGAAAGGAGGTGGGAGCTGGATGATTCGTACGAAAAAACCGCACCGACATGCACTGTTTTGGTACACATCGCTGCGGTTTGACGAGATTCAGTTAGCTGAGTCGCCTAGGGCCGGACGAAGAACAATCTTCTTCTTCTCCCAGCTCCCTTCTCCCAGCTTTCTCCTAGTGCTTGTGTCCGGCGTGATCGCCGCCTTCATGATCGTGACCTTCGTGCGAACCAGCCTTCTTGAGTTCTTCGACTTTCGCGAGTGTGGCTGCAGGGTTGGCTTGCGCCTTCTTCGTGCATCCGCCGCAGCAAAGGTAGACAGGTTTGCCGTCCAATTCCAGTTTGATCGGTGCGCCCATCGAACCCAGGAAGCCCGTGGTGTTGACTGCACAATATTTCTGTGCTTCCACTGCCATCCGTTCTTCCATCGGCAACTTGGCGAGCGTCGCCGTCGAGTCACGGAGCTTCATGACGGTTTTGACCGTCTTCGCACCGCCTTTTTGGGCGTCTTCCACGCAACCTTTGCAGCACAGGAAGACCGGTTTGCCTTCGATCATGACTTTGAGCGGTGTGCCCATCGCCCCCAGCCGATCGTAGGTCATGATCGGGCAGAACCGCTGTTCCTTAGCGAGCCGTTGGTCAGCGGCCGGAAGCGTGGAAAGGGCGTCTTCGATTTTCTTCTCGGCCTTCTGCATCGCTTCGTGATCATGGCCTTCGTGATCATGGCCTTCGTGGGCGAAGGCGTTCAAGGAACCAAGACTGCTAGCAATCAGGCCGAGAGCCAGCGACAGAATAAGCGGTGATCGTTTGATCGACATTCGAAAAATCCTTCGATTCAGGGGTTGGGGAACCATTTCTTTCGTTTTGCGGTTCATCCGGCAAACCTCTCACCAGCAACCACAACGCGAAAACGTTGTACGTTGCTCGGTTAGATGCTCGTCCTTCCCTGATCCTTCACGCAGATTCGGAATATTTTCGGGAACCGGGAAAGCATGCCGAAATTCAGGTCTTTGCTAATTTCGGCACAGCGAGTAGATGCCTGGAAACTGCGGCAAGCTGACTCACATTGATTTTTCGCGACGGATGCGATGGTTTGCGGCATCCAAGCGGCCATGTGAATTCACGATTCCTAAAAACCACTCGAGAGATTTTGATGATAAAAATGTTCATTGCAGCAACCGCGTTCTCACCGATGTGCGAATGAGCGGGTTGGGCCAGTGAAACTTTGGTCGGCTTGATCACTTCTGGTCCTTGCCCGTGGAAGAACACTTCTATTTCATTTGGCCGTGGATTGTCTTTACCGTGCCCGCTCGCTAGTTGCTTCGAGGCGTGAGAGAACAGCAATCCATCTTGCACAGATTGCCGACGCCACGTCGATGTCTTTCGTGACATACTTGCTTGCCCTCGCAAGCTGGCACATCCTCGAAAAACACTTCCTTCGATGGAAGCGATCGTTTGCGACCAAGTCCTCGGCTGATCTCAATTGACCGCGAGCAATTGATCCATTTCATTCAGATCGCGTAACCCAAAGGCGACCTTCCGTGTGCGATTTGCCGTCCAGGTGACGGCCAGACTCTTCTCATTGCTGGTCACATGCAACTCGTGGTCACCCCGCTGCACAAGCTGAACTGGCAGGTCGCCGAAGTTGACGTTCTGGCCGTGGCACTGCTCGATGACAAGAAAAGTCGAACCGTCGGGACGCTCGCAAACGCAAGCAACACAGTTGCACAGGCCAGGGCCACACATGCACTCACCTTCAACACAATTGCACTGCGGCATCGTTAGCAACTGCGCCGAAACCAATCGAGCACCGCTGGGCAAAGGCGATTGGACAATCGGTTTAAAGCCGACATTTTTCACGACCTCGTCCAGCGAAGCCTCTCGGCCCTCGTACTTTTTTGCGAGGGTTTGCATCGCCAGCCCAATGTCCTGCTGTTGAAGCGAAACGGTGTCCTGAAAATTGATAGCGGCGGCGTTCATCGCATGACCCGAATGATGCGAGTGGCCCGAATGAGCCATCTGCGTTGGTTCTTCGGCCGGTCGCCACGTCCACGCGAGAATTATGATCGACGCAGCCAAAGAAGCCACGATCACCATCACGTCTCTTAACTTTGATCGACCAGACTTCGCGGAAGACGAGTCGCTCGGCAAAGTGACTGGAGTTGTCGGCTCGACCTGCAAGCGCTCAGCGACAAACGCCCATGGCGGAGGCTGAAGATCGCGGAGAGTGCTAGTACCAACCAAGTCACTGATTCGTCCAAAGCTGCGTGACTCCGCACTGCATGCCTCGCATTGAGTGAGGTGCGAGTCGATATCTTCGGACAATGATACCGACAGCTCGCCGTCAAAGTGGGCGGAAAGTTGTTCGACAACGGTTTCGCAACGCATGGTAATCATTCAAACCTGAGTAAACTCCGACTTCCGAATGAAACCATATTCTATCGGATGAAAGTCTTAGAGTGCGTGGCCATTGAGCGAATCGGCGGCCAAATTGCTGACTTCAAACACGCTGATGACAAGACGATCGGCACCAATACTTTCGATGCTCTCCAGCCACACCTTCTTCACGCAAATTTACCATTTCTAAGAAAAAGGGGCCATTGGGAGTCTGGGAGACACGGAGACAGGCATTTGGAAATCTCCTTGACTCCCAGACTCCCCCTCCCAACTGCGGTTAGTGAGAGTGGCCTGCGTGACCATCAGCCCCCCATAGCCTCCGCTGCCCGAGGCGGCACAACCGCCCGCAGTACAGGCAAGTGCCAATATCACCAGCACAATACCCGTCGTTAATACGCTTTTCATCTCATTCATCCTTGATCGAGAAACTCTCTTACTGAAATGCTGGCGAGCCAGCGACGATTTGATCACTTACAAGAGCAGTGGTTAGATGCTTGACAGCTGAGCTTTCTTCACGACGTCCCACAAATCTATCTTCACTCAATTCGAGCAATCGCGAAGTACTTGGCTGGATCGGCTTTCACCTTTTTCACGCAGCCACGACAGCAAACAAACAGCGTTTCTCCGCCAACAGTCACCGGAACGGGATCGCCCATCGAACCCAACGGCTCGCCCATCACCGGGCAAAGTTTGTTATTGATGACACCGCCACCGGAGGCAACCATCGGCTGTTGCATGGATTGGGAAGCCATCGTTTGCTGCGACATATCATGCTGCGACATATCATGTTGGGGCATCGCCGCGCCGCCATCAACAGACGAACTGCCGCAGCCTCCTCCGCCGCAGCCCCCGCCACCGGGCATTCCAACAAGGGCTGTGCGGTCTTTTGCACAGCCAGAAATGACAAAGACCAGCGTAAGAGCGACTGGCCAGACCAACGACTTCATTGCGTTTTTCATGATTTCCTCGAATCCTTGAGGAGGTAGTGGTTTGGAGACTGCCCGCTTAGATGTCGCCACTCGCCGATTCCTTCACGGAAAAACGGGGAAAGCTGGGAGTCGGGAGTGAGAAATTTACTCAGCAACCTATCCATCGCTCCCACCTCCCACCTCCTCACTCTCTCCCCATCGCCCACTTTAATGCTGGCGGTGTGATCAACGTGGTCACGAAGACAACGATCACCAGTGCCGCGAACAACGAGTCGCTGATTACTTCGAGGCTTCGTCCGGCTCCCAATAACACGAGGCCGACTTCCCCTCGTGGAACCATGCCAATACCGATGCTGAGTCGATCAAGATCACGACCAGCGACTAGGCCCGCCACGAGTTTCCCAATCACCGCACACACGCAAAAGACCAACGCGAGCAGCAAAGTTTGAGAATTGAGAAAGAAGCGTACGTCGACTTGCATTCCCACGTACAAGAAAAACAGTGGTGACAAAAACCGCTCGATAGGCGAAACCGCAGCTAGAACGGTCGACTTTGCTTGAAAACCATTATTCTCCGGTTTTCCGTTCGCCGTGCTATTTCGCGTGACCAGCCCTGCCGCGAAAGCGCCGACAATCGCGGCCAAGCCAACCGATTGTGCGATCCAAGAAACCGCGAACGCGAAGGCAAGTGCGGAGTATAGAAGTCCGTCTTGCTTATCCAGGCGACGAGTGATCGCGAGGCCCCTTGCCGCCAAACGCTCTCCAGCAAAGATGACGGCAACAATGAAAAGCAGGGCGATCACGAGCGTCTTGCCAATGAGAAACCCATCAACGGAACCACTGATGGCGATTCGCGAAACGATGGCTAGCAACACCAAGCCCAACACGTCGTCGATGACCGCCGCGCCGAGGATGACTTCGGATTCGGGGCGTTCGATGGCTTTCAGGTCCTTCAGCACGCTGGCGGTAATTCCAACACTGGTCGCACTGAGTGTCGCAGCAAGAAACAAGTGACCGACAACATCCATTTCGACATGCAAAAGCAGGCAGGTCAGGTACGCCAGCGAAAACGGGGCAACAACGCCAACCAACGCCACGATGGTTGCTCGGCCACCAACCCGCCTCATCTTCGAGACGCTCGTTTCCAGTCCCGCAGTGAATAGAAGCAACACAGCTCCGAGTTCCGCCAGAGCCTGAAAGACGGTTGCAACATGCGCGGCGACCGGAACCGACTCGGCAAGCGGTTCCGACGAATCAGGGCTCATTATAATTTCAAACAGCGGTTCGCCGAACCACACGCCAAGGTTACCCAGCATCACGCCGAGCAACAGTTCGCCCAAGACGGAGGGCTGGTCCAGTCGGGCTGAGACCCATCGCATCGTCATCAGCGCTAGCGATAGAACGGTCAGTAACAGAAGCAACAATGAAAGTTCGTTCACGCCGATTCGCTGTGGCTACGGGAGTGTTCGTGGCCGTCACCTGAAGGTTCGTTACCGTCGGTGCGCATTTCAGCCACGATGACAGTCACCGCAACTGCCACAACAACAATTAGAGCAGTCACCCATTTTCGGAGAACGCTCCTTGCACTCGTTGGTGCAGTGTCCTCAGTCAACGAGAAAGACTCGGTATGCAAATTGCGGCATGGTACCTTTTGACGCCGCAGTGCGGTGACGACTTGGTCCGTCATCGCGGCTGGGCCGCAGATGTAGAAACCGGTTTTCATTAAGTCGCCTCCCAGCAAGCGGTTGAGCAACTTCCCATCAATGTGTCCGCTCTCGCCCGGCCACTTTTCATCTGGTTCGGAAAGAACATGTTCAACGTGCAAAATCGGTTCTTGCATTGATTGCATGTCAGCTAACTCGCTGCGAAACAGGATGTCGGCTTCCGTCTTGTTCCCATAGAGTATCACGACACGCCTCTTGTCGTCCGTATCTCGCATGTGACGAAGCATGCTCATCAGCGGCGTGATTCCGATGCCGCCAGCGATGAACACAAGTTCAGATTCGTCCCGTTGCAAAGTGTAGGAAAAGCGACCGAAGTCACCATGAACAATCACAGTTTCGCCGCGTTGAATCTCTCCTATTTGACTAGTCAAATCTCCCGATGCTTTGATCGTGGACTCGACGAAGCCGTTGAGTGTCGGGCTAGAAGAAATTGTGAAATGGTGTTCTTCCGCGGGGACTGCGGCGGAGTTCGGAAACGTCAAAAAGTTAAATTGTCCCGGCAAATGCTCTGACACTTCCCCCTCGGGCAAAGCCAAACGCAATGTCCAAACATCCGGTGATTCTTGCCGAACGTCTTCAACTCGGTATGGCTTGGCGGCCAAACGTTGCGGTCGGATGAGCCGATGCCAGACAAACGCTGCGATCGCCACGCCGCCAAGCAGCACCCACAAAGCCTGCATCGGAAATGCCGACAAATCACCGCCCGCATACCAACTGTGCAGCAAGGCCAACGCAATGATCGCGATGGCCAGCGTATTGTGCAAAACCCGCCATCTCTCAAAACTGAGATTCAACGATCGACGAAACACGGAGATCAAAATGTGAACGAGCAAGAGCAGGAGCGTCGTCTTGCCAGCCCAGATGTACCACGTCTGATCCAGGCCGTAGAGCAATTTCCAATTGCCCTCACCGAACGCCAACAGAACGGGATGCACGAGCATCAGGGCGAGTGCGAAGATGCCCATCGAGCGATGAAAAACCATCACGCTATCGAGCCCAAAGAAGCGATTCGTTAGCGGCAGTCGCGCGGCCAGGACAAACTGCATCAGCAGGACGCCGATTCCGATCAGGCCACTATTCTTCGCCACCTCGCTCGAAAACGAATGGTCCGTTTGCGGGACCGCCAGCAAAGCAATCCAAACCGGTGCGGTCACGGTGAGCACGTAGAGTGCGATCAGAGCGGTTTTCATGTTAGTAAGGAGTAAGGAGGTGGGGAGCAAAGGTCATCCGGAACTCTCCTTGTCTCCCAGCTTTCTTCAGTGATGCTTATACCAGCCAGTTCGTTTGATATCGTTCCAACTCGTCGTTTGATGACACTGGTGACATTGCTCGACTCGGGCGTGCGGTTTACCGGCGACCTTCGCCGAGATCATCTTGAAGTGCATCATGTAGTGGCTTGGTGGTGCCTGATGGCATTGGTTGCAGTCAGTCGAGCTAGTTGAAGGGTGTTTGAATTCGGGGATCGTCCAGCGGTCGGTTGCATGGCATTGGGCACAATCGCTGCCGAACAAGCTCTGGTGTTGATCATCGTTGGAATGACAAGAAGCACAGTCGAGCACCGATTCTTGCAAGCTGATTCGTTCGTGCAGCGGAGACGCCAGTCGCAGTCTATCGACGAGCAAGTTGTAGGCCGACGCTTCTTCTGTTCCCGCTTCCGCATTTTGCATGTCCTTCATCCCGATCGACGTCAGCATCGAGTGGTCCATCTCCGAAAGATTCGCATCCAGCCCTTGATGTTCGCGGTGGCATTGCTTGCAGGTGCCGACGCTGGCATGGAAAGCCGTCGGTTGTCGTTGCAGAATCGACTCGTTGTTGGCATGGCACATGATGCACTTTGCGTTGTCCATGCCCATTGCTGGCGTATGGCAGGCTTGGCAGTTATCTGAAAGGTTCGCATGGGCGGCGGATAACGTGCCGGGATTGACCGAGCGGTGCAGCGAGTGTGACACTACCTCCGTAGCAGACTTGGGCAAAACGCCCATGGCGTAGGCGGTCGACAGGATGGCCACGAGCGTGACGAAGATTAGTAAATTGCGTTTCATGGAGATCGAGTCTTATTCAAACCA
The DNA here is from genome assembly GCF_039541335.1 of Novipirellula rosea. NCBI lineage: Bacteria > Pseudomonadati > Planctomycetota > Planctomycetia > Pirellulales > Pirellulaceae > Novipirellula > Novipirellula rosea. The sequence continues at coordinate 232,169 of NZ_BAABGA010000107.1, forward strand.
CCGCAAACCGAAGTAGACGGCGTAATACACATGCATAAACATCAGGGCATAGAGAACGAACGAAATCACAATGTGAAACTTCAGCCATTTGCCGAACCAGAGTTTGAAGTCTTCGTGCGTCGCGATTGCGTATTCGACATCCGCAATGGATTCGGCAAGGCGAACGAGTGTGATCGTGCTTTGGCGCGGCGTGATCGCTGTGTCGCTCGCTTCCGACAGAAAGAAGCCAGCAGTCAGACGGCTGAAGAATCCTGAGAAAGGTCGCAAGCCTTCTGCGGTAGCCGGATGAGAACCAACCTCCACGACGGCTTGGTCGTAAGCGTTTTGCAATTCCGAGAGCATCGCCTTCTTGGCTTTGATCTCTTTGGCGAATCCCGACATCAGGTATCGCCCGATGAAGCCGCTGACAACGACTAACAATGTCATCGCCGTCAACGTGATTCCCAGCGAGCTGTTGTATTTGTGGCCACTATGCAGAATGACCAGAATCGGCCCCAACACCCCCGCATAGATATGCCAAGCGAGAAGCGTCCGCATCGAAACGTGTTTGGTGACGGCCTGCTTCAATTTCTTGTTGCGTTTGACGACGAGGTAGGCCAGCGGCACCAGCATCAGCAGCGCACCAGTCACGCCAAAAACGCCTCCCCATAAACTGCCTGCGAAGCGATGGGAATGATGCAACGGAAAACCAAGCCATGCGAGCAGCATGAGGAATACGAGGCCGGTGACGACTATCTTTTCGCGTTCTTTCATTGCTTACGCCTCCACGATCACATCCTCTGTCGCCTTCGCCTGACAAGCCAGAATCATTCCCGCTTCCTTCTCCTCCGGTTCCAGACCGTCGTCGACTTCCATTGACACGTTACCCGAAAGCAGCTTCACGCGGCATTCACCACAGGTGCCGACACGGCATGAGTAGTCAATGTCGACACCGATCCGTTCGGACGCTTCGAGAATCGTTTCGTTGGGAGGCATTGAGGTGGACTCGTCGGATGTCGCGAACGTGACCTTCGCTCCCGTCTCTTTCTCTTGGTGAGCCTCCTGTTTCTTTGCAACTTTCGCCTTCGGCTTCTGTGTGGAGCCAAAGTTTTCGGTGTGGATGCTCTCGGCTGGTACTTCCAGTTCAGCGAGCATCGCCTTGGTGGCTTCCATCATGGCCGGAGCACCACAAATATGAATGCGTTTTGACGCGATGTCCGGCACCCACTCGGCCAGCCTCTCTTTGTTCAGATGACCGCTGGTGTAGCCGTTGACGTTTTCCTTAATCCGACTCATCGCGACGTGGACGTGCAGATTGTCAAACTGCTCTTGAAGCCGTTTGATTTCCGCCTCAAAGATGAAGTGTTTTGGGTCACGGCACGCGGCGATGAAATGAATCTCGCCGGGCCACGCCATGTCTGTGAGCGCTCGCGAGATGCTCATCATCGGTGTGATGCCTACGCCGCCGGAGATCAACACGATGTCGTCGGATTCCTTGCCGGAGAAGACGAACTTTCCACTCGGGGCTTTGACTTCCAAAGTGTCGCCGACTTTCACTTGATCATGCAGATAGCGAGACCCCGCGCCTTTGCCTTCACGCTTGATCGTCACCTCGCAAAAGTAACCCTGCGTCGGCGAAGAAGAAATTGTGTAGCTGCGTTTGATCGGTTTCTCGGCAACCGGCAATGTCAACGTCAGAAATTGACCGGGGAGGTAGCTGAACGGAATACCGCCACCGTGGCACGCGACCAGCCGAAACGTCTTCACGTCCTCTGTTTCTTCAATGATCTTGGCAACTCGCAATCGACAGAGCTTCTTCTTGCCAACGCCGAGCAGTCCGTCATGACTGATGCCTTCGGCCTCTTGTTCGGTCGCGCAAGCATCATCGGTGTCACAACAGTTGGGAGTTGGGAGAAGGGAGTTGGAAGAAGGGGAGTTGGGAGCCGATAATTTTTCACTCCCACCTCCTTCACTCCCAGCTCCCGACTTTGCTCCCCCACTCGTCGCTAGACGTTCCAGCAGTGAGGCAGCGCGGCGCATTTTGAAGAAGTACATCCAGACCATGGCCGCCGCGAACAGCACCAAGATCACCATCACGATCGTGTGAAACGGTGTCATGCCCCATAGCCAAGCGTTCGACGCTGCCATTGGTGAACCATCACTCAAGTTCATCTCCCTTTTGAACCACTGAAGGGCGACGCTGCGTGGTGCTTTGCCTTCACGAAGTGCGCGATGGGCTGCCAGACCACTTTCAAAATCGCCGAGTCCTTCGCGAATTTTGGCGGTAGCCGACTGCATTGCCGCGAAGTCATCGCTGCCCGCTGAAGAGGAAAGCTCATCAAAGCCTTCGCTCAGCACTCGGGTTCCGGCGATCATTCTCTGGTGCGCCTCTTGCTCTAGCTCACCACGTCGCTCCATCGGCAAATCGGGCAGTTCCATCAACGACGGGTAGAGGTCTTTCGGTTTGGGCGCACCCATCTTCTCCATCATGCCACCCATTCCGCCACCTCCCATCATCCCACCGCCGCCCTCGCCACCGCCCATCATTCCACCGCCTTTGCCGCCCATCTTTCCCGCCCCTGCTCCATCGGGTGGACCGCCCATGCCCATGCCCATGCCCCCCATTCCTGATCCGCCTTTGCTGCCGGCGGCCTGTTCGGGATGGTGGCTAGCGTGTTCTTCGGGCGATATCTGGGCGTGCAATATTCCGGAAGCAGCCAACCCAATCACCAACATCGTGGCTGCAGGCAAAAGAAAAACGGCAATACGGCTATGCATCGTGCGAACTCTCTTGTTTTGTGTAACGTCGTTACCGCTTTGGATGCCTCAGTCCCTCTGTTTCTTCACGAGCAAACCTAATTGTCATCAATTCGCTTCCGAATTTATTCAGGAAATTTTGATTTGCCGCGAAGGGTTACAGCCTCTCGTGCATCCAAAGATCGCAACACCGGCCCAGAACAGGGCGTTGAACAAGTCGTGATCACGGACGATCCCATGAACCCAATGCTCTTTGGCTTGATGAAACTCGCAGCACTCGTCGCCGTCTTTCTCTTCTCGGCTGGAATGCCGCAGGCATCGGCTTGCCAATGCAAGCATTGCCCGTCAAAAATCGGCTCGTCTGTCGTTGCGGGAGAGTCCGCGCCGGAGTGCTGCTGCGGGACCAACTCCTCGGCACCTTGCCAATCATGTCCTTGCGGGTGCCAGCAAGTTTCACCTGACCAGGGTCTTGAGACACAACTAGAAGTTCCGTCGCTGAACTTCGCGAGCAAGCGAGTTATTGCTTCGCACTGGAGCAGCAATTCACTTTTGCGTGCGGTCCCTCAGCCTTCTCCCGCCGAACTAGCGGGTGCTTCACTTTGCGTTGCCCTTTGTCGTTTTCGTTTGTAGCGCATGTCATTTTTGACGTTGGCCCCACTGCAACAAACCAAACGACATTCTCAAACGGAAAGTGATTTCACAATGATCATGCAAGAGCAATATGCGCCCATCGCAACAGCAGGCTATCAACACAGAGCCACCGAGCCACTCCTAATCGATTGCCCAACATGCGGGCGACCCGCGAAGATTCGCCAGCACCTCGTTGGGGAAGAAGTCGCGTGCGGTCACTGCCACGGCACCTTTGTCGTGACGGAACAAATGAATGGCAAGAAGATCGCACGATCGACAACGCCCGCTCGGAAGCCTTTGAAGCAGGAAACGCCCATTCGTTCGACACCAATACAGCCATCTCGCGAACAGGATAAACTTCCCAAACCGCATCCAAGCCGCCAATCCAAGTCCCATCCCGTCGTATTCATCGTCGAACCACGCGATGAGGTTTACGCTCGATTGGCCGGTGACCTGATCGAAGCTGGCTATCGCGTCGTCAGAGTTTTAACGGCTACGGATGCACTGAAGGCATGCGGAAAGTGTCGTCCCGAGCTCGTCGTGGCGCAGCTTGCCATTCCGTGCCAAAAGGCATGGCAGTTGGCTCCGAAGCTCGTGATGCTCGATTGCGATACCCGGGTTGTTTCATATGGTGCTGAAGTTGCAGTCCACGACTACGCTATGGCCGACTTCTTGGGTATTGAAGAGTTGATCGAGTACAGAGGCGACCTTTTTCGTCTTTCGACAAGGATTCGTCAGGTGCTTGTTAGCGAGTCGCCCGTGCAAACTGAATCGAAATACCGAAGAGTAGCCTAAAGACCGTGTCGCTCAAACAACATAAAAAACAAAATATCGAAGGACCGATTTCATGTGAATTCTGTCACGCAAAATGGGCGAGTCGATTTGCTCGCCCGGAACGAACACAACGATCTCGATTCACCGGACTTCCGGCGGTCGAGTTACCTTGGCGATCGACGCACCGCAAGAGGTCGCCATCCTCCGTGGCGAACTGATTCCGATTGAACCAGGATCGTCAATGACAGCGATTCACTCTCGATGGATGCAAATTCCGCTGCGCGATCAAGCCGAAGAATCGCTTGTTCAAAAATGTCGTCGGACGGTTTGTTAGGCATGGTGTCTCTCAAGTGAAAGCCTGGGCAAGTGAGCGATGCGTGGTGTCGCGTGTCGCTAGTTGGTGTCGGTCGCCATACCAACGAGAACTTGGCGTTGATCGTCGGTCAAAACCTCAGCCGCCTTTCCGACGGCACGAATGAACTCGATTCGGTTGCTCACATTCAGACTGGCGATTTCCTTGGCCTTCGCTTCAATCTTGTTGATGTCCGGCTGATCGGCTCCGGTGAGTTGCCAGAGTTGTTGCTCTGCTTCGTCGATCTTACGTTGGGCGGTGGCCGTTGCCAGTAACGCGGACTCTTTGATTTCATTGAGTTGCTTCTGCTGCTCGGCACTCAGCGTGATGTGTTGCGGATGGTCCAGAAAGAATCCGGTCTCACCGATGTGGTAGAGATGCGAAGCGCCGGGAAAACCAGGAAGAGCCGATGACATGTTCATGCTGCTCATCGAATATGATTTCATGGCGGGATTACGTCCCATCATGCCCATGCCTTTCATCCCCATCATGCCACCAGACATCATGCCCATGCCTTTCTTCTTCATGCCCATTCCGCCCATCCCCATGCCACCGGAATCCACCGACATGCCGCCCGACTTGCTCGATGCGTCGGTGTCCTGCGACATTTCCTTCATGTCTTTTATTCCCCCCATCTTCTTCATCCCGCCCATTGACTTGCTGTCCGTTAAGACGCCGGACATTTCTTGCTTGGAGGCGTCGGTCCCGTAGCGAGCTTGGTGCTGGGATTCCAAAGCGGCCTCCAGTTGTTCTACTTTCGTGCGGAGAGCTTGCAGCTCGGTCTTGAGATCAGAATCTCCCGATGCTGCTGCGGGGGCGGTGTGGTTTGCATGCGTATCGGTAGGGGTTTGCGCGGTCAATGGGCCGGAGGCAATCACTGCGATGAAGGCTGCGAAAACAAAGGTTGCCGGAGCCAAACGTGGATAATTTCTAGTGAACATTTGATGCGATCTTTGGGTTTGGACGGATGGATAGTTGAATGTATTGAAGCCAGGGAACGGCCTTGATACCCTGCAAGGGTATGCCTACACTGCGAAGCACAAATGGGTCAGGTCGCGATATTCGGCGAGACACTGGACCCGAAAATTTTTGCGAACGCGAACCCGCTCCTGGCGAGCTTTTGGCATCGCCAAGTCTTGGTTTTTACGGAACATGGAAAGCTACTGCCTTTGATCCACGATCGAGACACTCAAGCACAGCCAAAACGGATTGGCACGAGCGTTGTGACTGCTGCGAGATCATTCGCTAGCTGCCGCGGCTGCATGCCCTTCGTGCTTGTCGTCCCCGGTCATCTTCATCAGCTTGGCGTGATCTTTGCTGATTTCGTCCAACGCTGTCGTCAACTTCGTGGCCATCTCGCCGCAAACCTTGCCATTGGGCGTGTCCTTGCAGCATTCCATATGCAGCATCTTTTGAGTTTCCGAGGCCGCCGCGAGCTTATCGTCGATGGCTTTGATCTGCTCTATAACCTGCGGGTTCTCGACATACGTCTGGCGAACGATACCCATGTCGCGTTGAATGCCTTGGATTTGCATGCCCAACATTTGCGATTCGGCGTGCGTGATCGCGGGGTTGATCGTCGGGGACTGGGTTGTGTACCTGCCGATGCTTCGCGAATAATCGCGGGCATGTTGGATATTTCGCGACGTGCGTTGATTTGCCCAAAAACCCTTGCCATTGTTTCGGGAAACTTTGTCATTAATTCTCGATTGCGCCGATGCGGGCTGGGCGGCCAGCGATCCAAAGGCGAACATAGCGGCCAGGGCCAGTGCAGCGATTCCAAACGGTTTTGTACTCATTTGCGGGGTTCCTTTGTTGGAAAACCAGGGGATATTTTGGTGAGATCTCTTGCTCACTCTCTGAATTGGATGCTGGGTGAGGTTGCGTCCTTCACAGAAAAAGTTCAATTCCCGCACATTCTCACCCGGCATTCTGGAGTCGCGACTTGTTGAGCGATCCAAGCAAAACGAACGAGCGAACATCGCCGGAAGCTGCCGTTGATTCCACGAAAACGGCAGCATTGATCCGTGAGTGCATCGATGGAAACCATGACGCTATGGGACGACTGTACGATCGCTGCAGCGGGCGTGTTTATGCGTTGATGGTTCGCATTGTGGGTCGCCAGGACGCGGATGACGCCATGCAATTGGCGTTCATGCAGATATTCCGCAAACTTGATTGCTTCAGTGGCGGGTCAAGTTTGGAAACATGGATTTACCGCGTAGCAACGAACGAGGCATTGCAATTTCTGCGACGTCGCAAGAGAGATAACGTCAACACACTTAGCCTTGAACCGGAATCCAAATTGAGTCAAAGCGGACTAAGGCTGGAGGATGCAGAGATGTTGGAAGCTGGGCTTGCAAAGCTTGAGCCCGAGCTACGCGCCGTACTGACGCTGAAGGAAGTTCAAGAGCTTTCCTATGCTGAGATCGCTGAGATCATGAACATCCCCGAAGGCACGGTCGGGTCAAGGTTAAACCGGGCGCGGCGTGAGTTGAAGGACGAACTTGAGAGGCTTGGGTGGAGTTGAAGTGAGTTGGGAGTCTGGGAGTTGGTTTTCCGATACCAAAGAACAGGGCACCCTATGTGGATTCTTTACGCTGCATTCATCGCATTCCCGATCGGGTTCCTGACGCTTTGTCTTGGACTATCCCTACACCTGATTGTGCCGTGTCGCAGGTTTGCGGCAAGGCTTTGCGTATTTGGAGCCTATTGCAACATCATCGGTCTATCTCTTTGCGTCGCATGGACAATGACGTATGAACCATTGCGACTTCTTTCCGTTCCTCTTGCCATCCAAGTTTTAGTTGAGCTGACCGCCTTCTCACTCGCCGTTTTCGCAGTCTTTCGTCATGTCAGATATACGAAAACGCCGTTAAGCACACGACCGGAAGACTAGCCGCTCCCAACTCCCTCACTTCCTAATATGCACATCCAACTGTGCGATCAACCTGGGCGATCGTACCGGCGAGCGTTGCGTTGATGCGGGCGAGTTGGGTCTCGAACATCAGCAACTCGCGGTAGGTTTCGATCAGGGTGAAGAAGTCGGTGCGTTCGCCTCGATAATCGGCGATTGCCAGCTTCAATGTGTCTTCCGTTCGCGGTACCAAGCGGTTTTCATAGATATCGGTTTGTTCGACCAGCGAATCAGCTTGAGCGAGTAGGCGCCGCAAGCGGCCATAGATTTCGTCTCGTTCGGCCTCGAGCCTTTGTTGCGTACTGCTAGTCCGACGACTTGCCTCGCGAACGCCCGCATTGATCTTTTCACGCCAGATCGGAAGCGTTGTTCCCACGGTGAAGCTGAGATTGTCGTGGCCATCGGCGACGCCGCTAAGCACATTGTTTTTGTCGCTGACAATGCCCCAGTTCAGCCCCACCATCAAGTCCGGGTACTTTTGTAAACATGCGAGCCGCTGCTTTTGACGATCACGCTGTATTTCAGCCGCGAGTCCTTGTAGATTCGGATTGCACTGTTCGGCCTGTGCAATCAATTCGTCTAGTTGCATCGGAGCGTTGGCCAACCCCAGTTCGTCAAGTACCTCGGGCATCAGCGACAGAGGTTGCTGCAAAAGGGCGGCAAGATCGGCTTGAGATACTTGTTTCTGCTTGCGTAGCTGGACGAGCTGGTCATCGAGTCGGTCGGTTTCGAGTTGTGCTCGCAGGACGTCCTGCTGGGTGCCGCCGGATCGATAGCGGGCTTCCGCCACCTTGGTTAGGTCGTCAACGAGATCACGTGTCTCTTCGATGATCTGGATCGCTCGCGTTGCGTACCACACCTCGTAGTAGGCTAATCGAACGGACTCAGTGATCTGCCGCTCGATGCGCTGTACCTCTGCCTGAGCCATCTGAGCTTCACGGCTAACGATCGTTCCTTTGGTTCGCAACTTGTCGGGGTACGGAATGCCTTGTTGAAGCGACATTTGGTTGGCGATCCGCCCACCTGCGGTTTGCAATGCATTGTCTTGCAATGGCCAGAAGGTGTTGTTCAGCTGTGGGTCCGGCAGGGCAGTGACTTGTGGGATGCGTTCGTATTCTGCTTGAACACGCTGCCGAGCTGCTTGGATGCTGGGGTGGGCAGCGAGAGCTTGGCGGACGAAATAGTCGACCGGTAGACCGTTTGCAGCAGTGGCGACAGGAATCGCGACCGTTCCCTCTACATCAGAATCTCCGCTCTCTCCCTCTTCTGAACTGTCATTTTCGTCGGTCTGCAGTTCGACGAGAGTCTGATTCGGGTTGCCCATTTCCTCCCCGTTTCTGGTGGCGAGAATGGGCGGATCGAGGTCAAACTGCTGCGCAAACACGATCTCACTTGAAGATGTCTGTTCACCGTATCCAACCATCGTAACGGCGGAATCCTTGCTATTCCGGCTATTTTGTTGATTGACAACGGCATTTGTCTCGACCTCTTCAGCAACCACCTGTGAAGGGGCCGTGTATTGGGACCGGGCCAGCCGAGCAGGCCCGCTGGCACAGCCACCCACGGAAATTGCGATCAAGGACAAAGCCAGCATTTTACGCTTTCGACTGATCGAAAACGTGTTGATTTGTTGAGGTTGCATGACAAACTGGCTCCGTCCAGCTATCCTATTTTACGTGGAAAGTTCGGCGATCAAACAGATTCCCCTTGAACTCTCTAGTCATATTTCCGATATACTCCGTATACCGGGTCTAGGTATCTGTTTCGGAAGGTCAAAGTGTTTCGCTGTCGTTTAATTCGTACCGTCGTTAATCTTTCGCTGATCGTCGTAATGATGATTCAGCCGGGGATGGCGTTGGTATTTGCGAATGACTGCGGGGCGAATTGTGCAAAAACCTTCACCTGCGACGGCTGCGGATGCTGCGAAGTTTCCATGTCGACCGAGAAATGTAATTGTTGCGGTGGCGGCTCCGATGAGCATTCCAGCGACAGTTGCTGCATGGGATCGACCGAGCCAGAATCCTCAACCGATGATCACAGCCGAGGTCGCAGTGATACTCTGGCGCTTAAGGTCATCGTGATCAGCACGGCTGATTCCGTCGTTATGAATGAGTTGGCGACAGCAGAAATGGCGCCAGGTTGCCAGTGCGGCATTGAAAGCCAACCCCTCGGTGACTCGTCACCAATGCGTCCAACGATCCAGCAACGCGATGTGGTTGCGGTTCGTTTCGCTGACTTGGCAACAATCTTTGGCGATGCGGTTCCACGCCCACCTCGCATGGTTGGCAGTGAGAACGCGATTTCACCGCCACACTTCTCTCAAATACAGCTCTGTATTTGGCGTCTGTGATTACGTCTGCTTAGGCAGTTTTATTCGCGTTTCACGATGCGTTTCCACGCCGTAGCGGAAGTCGCCAAGACTTTCTTTGTTCGCTGAACATGCACGTAACTCTTCACGAGTTCCGCTACCTCGAAGAGTCAATCCGTCCACAGAGCCACAGCCTGGAGGAGCGTGACTGTTCGGCGACGAATTCCCTCCGGGTTGTCGTCGATCAGTCGCAACCTTCACTGCTATCACAGCCGACTGTTACCCCAGCTGTCTGGGTCGAGCAGTGCCAAAACCAAAACAAATGACAAGGAGGCATCTACTATGAAAAAAGACAATCCAACCAACGATATCAAGGTTGAAGCAACTGCTTCGTCATCGCCGACACCGCAGTCGGCGAGCGAAATGAAAACCAGTGATCCGAGTGGTAGTATCGCGGCATCGCATTCGAGCGAAGCATCAACGGAAGATCCATCGACTACGGCGCCAATCTCGCAAAGAATCCTCGCGACAGCTACACCCGGTGGCGAGGCAAAGTTCGGCGGTTTCGGTTGGCTGCTTCGTGTCGGTGCGAATGCCGGTGCCGTTACGGTCGTCGCCGCACTTATCCTGATCATGATCGGTGTCGCGCAGCGATTCGATTGGATCACGCCCGATGGTTTCTCTGCTGGTGGTAACAGTAACGTGGTTGCGGACGCGAGTGGCGGCGAAGAGAAGCGATACATATGCCCAATGATGTGTACACCGCCTTCGACAGAGCCAGGACGTTGTCCCGTTTGTGCGATGGAACTGGTCGAAGCGACCGGAGGTGGCGGCGGCGACGGCATTTCTGTCACCATCGAGTCTTCCGCTCGCCGTTTGGTTGGAATTCAAACCGCGACCAGCAAAATGGGAGAAGTAAATCGAACGATTCGCACGATCGGTTCGATTGACTTCGACGAAAGCCGACTATCAACGATTTCCGCTTACATCGACGGCCGCTTGGAAGAATTATACGCCGACTATGTGGGCGTCGAAGTCAACGAGGGCGATGACCTCGCTCTGATCTACAGCCCCAAGCTGTACTCGGCCCAAACCGAGTACATCACCAGCCTGGATAGCAAGTCAGTTGGACGGTTCAGCATGAACAGTCCTAACATGAAAGCGATGGCACGTGAGAACCTGAGCGAACTTGGCATGACAACCGGCCAGATCGACGCACTTCGTGAAAGTCGAAAGCCGCAGTCGCGCATCCGAATCAAGTCACCACAGACAGGAACGGTCTTAGAAAAGGCAGCCGTTGAAGGCGACTATGTTAAAACCGGCCAGAAAATCTACCGCATCGCCGATCTGACTTCCGTTTGGATGATGCTTGACTTGTTCCCCGACGATGCCGCATCGGTTCGGTTCGGCCAACAAGTCGAAGCGGAGATTCAGTCGATGCCCGGCGAAGTCTTTACCGGCCGCGTTGCGTTCATTGATCCGACGGTCAATCCGACGACTCGCACGGTTCGCGTCCGCGTTGAAGTGATGAATTACGACGGAAAGCTGCGTCCGGGCGACTATGCAACGGCTCGCATCAGCGTTCCTGCAATATCGGCCGACATGGTTTATGATCCGGCGCTCGCTGGTAAATACATTAGCCCGATGCATCCGCAAGTGATCCGCGACGAACCGGGTGAATGTCCTCTGTGTGGCATGGATTTGATTTCAACTTCTAAGCTTAACTATGCAACTGAACCAGTGATCGCTCAGCGTGTCGTCACTGTACCACGTGACTCAGTGTTGCTTACCGGTGAGCAAGGCGTCATCTATGTGGAAACTGAGCCAGGACGATTTGAGATTCGTCGCGTCACCGTTGGCGCGATGAACGATAATGATGCGATTATTGTTGAGGGAATGGCTGAGGGCGAGACGGTCGCAACGAACGGTAACTTCTTGATCGACTCACAGATGCAGCTTGCTGGCAATCCGTCTTTAATGGATCCCAGCAAAGCACCAAGCTATTCACCCGGTCCACTCAGGCTTCCCAAGCGTGACCCGGTCATGCTGGCAGGTGAATCAGGCAAGAATTTTGATCGTGCTTACGATGCTTACTTCGAGATTCAATGTGCGATGGCGGCCGACCAGACGCCTCCACCGGTGGCGCTCAACACGCTGCTGGATTCACTAAACAAGCTCGAAATGCTACCAGACGTTCCCGACGCTGCTCAATCGCGATTTGCAAGTGCACGACGAGGATCTTCACGAATGGACGGTTCGCTCGAAACAGCCCGTGAAGCCTACCGCAGTGTCAGCCACGCCATGCTGCATGCCGCAACCGTGGCGCGTGGCCCCAAAACGGCGAAACAGTTGACGCACTATTACTGCCCAATGGTTCCTGGCGGAGGCGGCGACTGGATGCAACCCGGAGGAGACATTCAGAACCCGTATTGGGGCAGCGAAATGCTGACATGCGGCGAGACCGTAAACGACATGTCGCTCGCGGCTAGCAACGCCGTCAGCTTCAAAGTGGTCGAGTTCGGAAACGAATCGGGAGAGATGCAATGAACGATCAAACAGCGCAGCTGGATTTAGTGACTGGAATTTTGAATCATCAAGGAGGTCTGCGATGCTCAATTTGATCATTCGCTTCTGCGTCAAAGAACCATGGCTGGTCGTCTTCCTGACAATCGGGTTGAGCGTGGGCGGTTGGTTCGCGTTCAAAGCGGTTCCGATCGACGCGATTCCCAATGTCGGCGAAAACCAGGTCATCGTGCTAACGCCATGGCCTGGGCGTTCACCGAAAGACATCGAAGATCAAGTTACATATCCCTTGAGCGTATCGTTGCTGGCTGTTCCCGGCGCTGAATCCGTGCGTGGCAAAAGCATGTTCGGCTACAGTTTTGTCCAGGTGACGTTCAAAGACGAAATTGACTTCTATTGGGCTCGAAGCCGCGTTTCGGAACAACTTGGTTCCGCCGCGTCTCAATTGCCCGAGGGAGTCGTTCCGCAGCTTGGCCCTGATGCAACAGGACTCGGACAGGTCTATTACTACACGTTGCAGGCCCCCGAGGAGGGTATGAGCTTGGCGGAGCTTCGCAGCATGCAGGACTTTGTCATCAAGTATGAACTGCAAGCCGTCGAGGGCGTCAGCGAAGTCGCATCAATTGGTGGCTACGTCCGGCAATATCAGATCGAAGTCGATCCCGATAAGCTTCGTTTTTACAACGTCTCTCTCGACAAACTCGCGGCGGCGATCAAGGGCTCGAATGTCGACGTGGGAGCGAAGACGGTCGAAACCACAGGCATGGAGTTTATCGTTCGTGGAAAGGGGTTCCTTGGCACCGACGGCGACAAGAGCAAAGCGATCACGGACATCGAAGAGACCGTTATCCTGCAGCGGGACGGTGTTCCGGTTCGCGTGAGCGATGTGGCCCAGGTCCAGCTTGGTCCCGATTTCCGACGTGGTGCTCTTGATTACAACGGAGCCGAAGCGGTCGGCGGTGTGGTGGTCATGCGATACGGGGAGAATCCTCGCGTCGTGATTGACCGTGTGAAAGCCAAAATCGCGGCTATCACGCCAGCACTGAAGGGTGTCAAAATCCATGGCGTGTATGATCGCAGCGGTTTGATCGACGAAACAATGGCGACGCTGACGCATGCGTTACGAGACGAGATCATCATTACTGCCATCATCATCCTGCTGTTCCTGCTTCACATCCGCAGCAGTTTCGTGGTGGCAATCTGCTTACCCGCCGCCGTACTGATATCATTCATCGCGATGCACTTCGTCGGAGTGGAGGCGAACATTATGTCGCTTGCTGGAATTGCGATCGCAATCGGCACGATGGTCGACATGGGCATCATTGTCTCCGAAAATATCTACCAGCATTTGGCGGATTGGGAGAAAGAAGATGGGGTGATGGTTAGTGGAGCAGATCGAGAGAAGTCGAGAACGGAGGTCGTCTATGACGCAACAGTTGAGGTTGCTCCCGCAGTCGTGACGGCCGTCTTGACAACGATTGTTAGCTTCTTGCCGGTCTTCTTCTTGACCGGGCGTGATTATCGACTGTTCTCACCATTGGCGTACACAAAGACGTTTGCAATCGCCGCCGCAATGATCACGGCGGTGACGATTGTGCCCGCACTCAGCCGAATCATGTTGCGAAGCGCCAACTATCGAAAAGTGAATGCGTTGATCGCGGCGATTTCGCTCTCGGGACTATTGGCTGCAATGTCGCACTTCATGTGGGGCAATGACTTGGGTGGGTACTTCGGTCTGGATTCATGGATCATCACTCTCGCTGCGGGTGCGATTGGCTTCATCGCTGGTTGGCAGTTGCTTCGCGAGCGGATTCGCCCGATCGAAGAAATTCCGTCGAGTCGATTCGTTCGTTGGATTTACGCTGCCCGATTGCGTCACGCTCTGAATCACAAACCTTTTGCTTTGTCGTTTCCGGCGATCCTGCTGGTGATAGGCGTCGGAGCGTACTTTGGCATGCCGATGGTTCTTCAACCCGTTGAAAGAACCGCTCGAGTTTTTGGTGCCGAGCTGAATGATTTCCCAGGCTATGTCGATGCCAAACATGTTTTTACCGGTTTACAGAGTGATGACTGGATCGCTCTGGATGAGGGCAGTTGGTTCTACATGCCGACGCTGTACCCGGCGGCAAGTTTTTCGCAGGCAATGCAGGTGCTACAAACGCAGGATGTGTTGATCGGACAGATCCCCGAAGTTAAAGACGTGCTGGGAAAGATCGGTCGCGTTGAATCGGCACTCGATCCGGCTCCCGCGGCCATGGTCGAAACGTACGTCATGCTCAAGCCCGAAAGCCAGTGGCGTGAGGGCGTCACTGCTCGTGATGTTTGGGATGAGATCAACAAGGTCGCCACGCTGCCCGGTGTCACTCCGGCGTCAGCTCTACAACCGATTGAAGGTCGCGTCGTAATGTTGCAGTCGGGCATCAAGGCACCGATGGCGATTCGTATTTATGGCGACGATTTGACGACGCTTGCGAGCGCTGCGATGGACGTCGCGGGAACGTTGAAGAAGTCACCTGTTATTAACGCGGGAACAGTGAATCCGGACATTGTTCTTGGCAAGCCGTACATCGAATTCACGGTTGATCGTGAGGCGGCCTCACGCTATGGCATGAGTGCTTCCATGGTCAACCAAGTGATTGAAACGGCCCTGGGCGGTATGAATTTGATCAAGACGGTCGAGGGTCGCGAACGATATCCAGTGCGTTTGCGTTACAACCGCGATCTGCGTGAGCGGATTGACCAACTCAACCGTCTACCCGTTGTGACACACAGCGGTGCTGTGGTTCCGCTCGAGGAACTTGCAACCCTGGAAACGACTTGGGGGCCTGGTGCGATCAACAGTGAAAACGGTCGTTTGGTTGCCCACGTTGCCTTCATGGCAAACGGGTCGAAGGGCGATTTGGAATCCGTGACGGCGATTGAGGAACAACTACGTGAAGCTCAATCGCTGCCGCCTTCTCACCCCGACCACCTGGGGCTCCCCGCCGGATACTCGCTCGAGGCCGTCGGTAGTTTTCGCAATCAAATCGAGGCCAACCTTCGATTGATGTGGATCATTCCGTTTGTGATCATGATCAATTTGTTGTTGATCTACTTTGAGTTTCGCAATCTTCCCATCGCGATGGCGGTGTTCACCGGTATCCCGGTCGCCTTCGCGGGAGGAATGATCTTGGTCGCCTGGATGGAGGTTGAGCTAAATACGGCAGTTTGGGTCGGATTCATTGCCTTATTTGGTTTGGCGGTCGATGACGGCGTCGTCATGGCAACGTACATCCATCAACTTTTGCAGAAACGCAAGATCAAGAGCGTGCAAGACATTCGAGACACCGTCTATGAAGCCGGTTTGAAACGCATTCGCCCCTGCATGATGACGACGGTGACGACACTTGCAGCTCTGATTCCAGTGCTGATTGCAACCGGTCGCGGAGCTGACGTCGCTCGCGCGATGGCGATCCCCGTATTCGGTGGAATGCTAGCCGAGCCGTTCACGTCGTTCATTGTTCCAACGCTCTATTCGGCGTATCTAGAAATGAAAATGCGATTCGGAATGAAGGATGAACTTTGGGAGGAAACCGAGGAAGTGCCAAAGGAGGAGATTATAAAAGCAGCTTGAGGGTAGAGAAGGGAGATTGCCAGACTCCCAAAATCTTTTTTAAAAACTCGTGAAGAAACCGGGTCGCGAAAGCATCCAACCACCAACCGACGCGACCCAACGGAATTGGTCGCAAACGAATGACAAGGACTAAAACCTGATGAAAAGCAACATCTTACTCACTGCCGCACTGATCGCCGTCGCTTCGGCGTCAACCGTCAAGGCACAGAACTATCACGCGGATCACAACCACGCGATGCCTAGTCAAACGGCGAAGGCTCAAACGGCTGGTCCTCGCGGTGGCTCATTGAAACAGGCCGGTGCCGTCCAACTCGAAACCGTCGTGTCGCAGGGTGGCATACAGATGTTCGTCTATGACCAGAATGGACAACCCGTTTCGGTTGATCGTGGTCGTGGTGCTGCGTCTGTGAGAGTCGAAGGCAACGCGAAACGCTACCGCTATGACCTGCTGCCAGATGGCAAAGGTGGTTTAACCGCACCCGTAAATCTTTCGCAGATTGCGGGACGACAAATCGACATCGACATTCAATTGGTTGGCATCGAAGCAGCTGGTGGCCAAACATTGAAGCTCAATGAAGTCGCAACGGTTCCGGCCAGCGAACTTCAGCTTGCCGCAGCCGCAATTGCGAGACAGAAGATTTGCCCAGTCAGTGGCAAACCACTTGACAGCATGGGTGATCCCGTTGCTGTGGACGTGGATGGTCAGCGTGTCTTTGTTTGCTGTGGTGGCTGCGTGAATGCGGTGAAGTCTGACCCGGCGAAGTACGCCGCCGGTCGTCCGCAGATCACGGTCGCAACCGCAACGGCTGCCGACGCCGACGCCATTGCTCGTCAAAAGGTTTGCCCCGTCATGGACGAACCTCTTGGTGGCATGGGCACTCCGATAAAGGTCACGATTGGTGATAAGCCAATCTATCTTTGCTGCAAGGGCTGCATCAAAAAGATTGAGGCCGAGCCCGCGAAATACCTGGCGATGGTCTACGGAGACCAAAAGGCAAGTGCGGGAGTTGAGACTGTGGGAGCAAATGCTTCTAGCTCCAACATTGAGGTGACTTCCGCCACGCAAGCCGACGCCGCATTGATTGCCCAGCAGAAGAATTGCCCGGTAATGGATGAACCGCTTGGAAGCATGGGCGATCCCATCAAAGTCATGGTCGGGGACAAACCTATTTTCTTGTGCTGCAAGGGTTGCATCAAAAAGATCAAGGCTGACCCTGCGAAGTACCTCGCCATCGTGTACGGCGGCGGCTCGGCGGGTTCTGTCCCCGCGGGAACAGAACAAGTGCGAGCTGGTATCTTCAAGGTCAGTGCCGAGGATGCTCCGTTCATCGCCGTTCAAAAGAAGTGCCCCGTCATGGATGAACCGCTCGACGCAATGGGCGGCCCCTACAAAGTCCATGCTGCTGGCAAAGCGATCTACATTTGCTGCCCAGGTTGCGCAAAAAAGATTGCTGCTGAACCTCAGAAATGGTTGGCCGTTCTCGCACAGCAAGGAGTCAACGCACCAACACTTCGATAGGCGGAACTGGAAACGGATTGGCGAGGTAGCTCATCGGATGAAAGCGACTTGCATCTGTTTTCGCTAAAACGCGGGGGCGGTGTCCCTGGAAACTGCGGCTCGTTCGCGGTCGATAGTCACGCCGTCCCCGCCCTTTTAATCTCTTGAATGACACGGATTGTCAAATTGAATACGAAAGCAAAACACATCGCGATCCTGCTGGCCCTGGGTGGCTTACAATTATTAACCACAGGTTGCGCCACGAGCCGTTTACCCTGGCTGGCGAAAAATGAAGAGACTTCGTCCATGGAAAGCTACATTGCTCAAGCGGCGTCAAGCATTCAGTACGACACAGATGTTGACATGAAACAGGATTACAAGTCGAGTGCCCAGCCGGCATCAAGTTACACGGCTCCTCCCACTCGAACCGCGTCGTTATCAAGTGGCGGATCGGACGGAAGTTGCTCTAGCGGATGCTGCGACTGATGCGTTTCTTGACTCGAATCGTTTACCTTCCCTATCGGGTAGTGCGTCGTTTTGCCATTGCGAACGTCTGCTGCTTTTTTGCGGCAGAGTTCAGCGACTTGGAGACTACGGATTTACTCGACGGCTTGGTCTTCACCGAACTCACGCCTTCAATACTCATTGCGTTGCGTAAGACCTATCCCGAGAAATTCGGTTCCGAACATCTGGACTTACTAGAAAAAGGGCAAGCACGAGGGTTCGCGTTTTTTGATGGCGAGTTGCTAGCCTCGTCCATTTGGATGGCGCAAGGAAATATTCCGGGCGAGATCAACCACGACGGAAATCATGCGACTCAGTTGCCACTTTATCTTCCCAATGGAATGGCGTACGTCTTTAGTGTCTTCGTCTTGCCCGAATATCGCGGTCGGCGATTGTACGCATCCATGATCTCTCAATTGACGAAGCTACTATCCAGTCAAGGCTTCACCAGACTGATGTTGACAACCGAAGGCTCTAATCACCGTGCGTTACGTAGCATCCGGCGAATGGGCTTTCAATTTCTCGGTCGTAGTATGCTCTTTGGCATCGGTGGTTTCACAATAGCAAAGTATCCACCGCAACCGATGTCCGGTGGCATCCAATTCGGACGCTATGTAGGAGATCAACGACTTTAAATTGACCAGTTCACTACATTACTTCGGCAACCAGCAGCGTGGTGTCATCAAACGCTACTCGCCCCGCTCGAAAATCTCGCAATGATTCTTTTAAGCGTTTCGTTAACTCATTGGCGTGATCGTTCATTCCTGCTGCGACCACTTGCTCGACACGCTGCGTCCCAAACTGTTCCTCGTCAGGATTAAACGCTTCGGTAACGCCGTCACCTTGGCTGCTTCGCACACAAACGCCTTCAGGAAGGTTGCCGCCATCGCGGCAGGCACTCCGTGACCCGCGACATCGGCGACGCAAAGCAATACCTGTGAATCGTTTAAGACAATCACGTCGGAGTAATCACCCCCCGCATCTTCGGCAGGTTCAAACACGGAGTTGATCTTCAGTTGTGGCAGATCAATCTCACCGGGGCGCAAATTCTGCTGGATCTCGCGTGCCTTCGCCATGTGCAAACGCCGATCCCGATCAGACGCATCGAGACGTTCAGTCATGACATTGATTTGATCGCCAAGATACCGCAATTCGCGACAGCTTAGGTTTTGCGTTCGGGAATCGAGATTCCCATCACCGATGCTCTGCAACGACGCAACCAGTCTTCGCATTGGTTTCGTCACCATCAAGTAGAGCATCAAATTCACTACTGCAGCCGCAACGACACCTGCGAGCGCCCCCGGTTCACTGGCATCCACCGCCACGGCGGCTTCGTAAAGCGTCTTGGCTTCCTCAGACTACGCGAACCGCGTCTGATCAAGGTGTCGAACGATTCGCAATCGGTGGTCAACGATGATAAACAACGCGACGGCGACCAGCAGCACCGAATTGACGGCAATGAGAAGCTGTCGCGGTAGAGGAAGCTGCCGCCAAATCTTCGGTGACTCCATAGATTTCTTTGTGGAGTTGGGAGCTGCACCTAGCTTGGTGACGAAAACCCATCAGTTAGATGACTTGAACTCATCCAAACTTGACGCGGCAAGAAAACTTTCGAGCGAACGGGATCGCGACATGCAATTCTTGAGTGCCGATAAATCGTCTGTCCATACCCGGCACATCCCAATGTATGCCTGCGTAAAGTCGTCTCCGTGAAAGCGAAGTGTCTCGCCCTGATTTCCTCGAGAAAACGCACCAACTTCATTGCCATTTCGTCATGTTCTATTACGCTGGCGACGTGGCAGACGATGAAATGCTGCTCTGCATCTTCGAGCATTTGCAAGGCCGCATGCCAAAGCCGATCCGTAGGATCGGAAACAGTTGATGCAGTCGGCCATTGGATCTCTCGGTGCAGCGCAACACCGTGGCGACCTCAAGGCATGCTGCGGAAATAGCCATCGCGAAGCTCAATCAATCACACTTGCGTATTTTCGGAACAGACCGATTAACTCTTCGAGCTTCTTTTCTCGGTCGGTGGATTCTCCACCTTCGAGGACTTCTGCGACACAGGTTTTCAAATGGTTTTCGAGGACGATTTCACCGACTTTCCCCAACGCCCCAGTCGCAGCGGACAACTGCATCATGATATCGACGCAGTACTGATCGTTTTCGATCATGCGTCCAACGGCATCGACCTGTCCCACGACACGTCGAAGGCGATTTGTCAATTTCTTTTTATCGTCCTCGGAAAGCATGACGGGTAACACTGACGAAATCAGGGAATTGGGAGTAAAACCTGCGGCTAAGCCCAGCGATTGTAGCGAACTCGGCCTCGATCGACAGTCCCACCACTCTGACAACTTCTCGGAGCGACGCAACACCGCGGGCTACATCTTCATCCCCTTCATACCTGGGTTGTACTTCGCGGGATCGCCGAAACGACGCACAATTTCCTCGAAAACACTCCCTTTGGGGACCGACTCATCCGTCTCCATTACCTTGTGATATAGATCCTCGGGTAACACCCGTAGGGCGGTCATTAGCCCCATGATCGACATCGGCCACATCGCCCGCATCCCCTGGACTTCGCGGCGATCCCAAATCGTTTTCATCATCGCATCCGACATATTCATGCTCTTCATTTCTTGCGGGTACCCCGGCGTGGCGAACCCCGGATCATTACGCGTTGCATCGACGGGGGGCCGGTTCGAAGCGTTCGCCAAATATCGGTCTACCGAAACTCCTTCACGAATCCGTGGGCCGACTTGTCGCGTCATGTGATTCATCATGTGATGGACCATGTGACAGTGGAACATCCAATCGCCTGGGTTATTGGCGATGAACTCAAAATTCGATGCCTGCGCAATTCCCACCAATTCGGTATTGCGAGGAATCCAGGCCGATTTGGGAACCCTCGCTCCTTCGTGTCCCGTCACCCAAAACGTATGTCCATGCAAATGAATGGGATGATGTTGCATCGGAGAAAAGTCGAGCAAGCGAATCCGTACTCGCTCGCCGTGTTTTACCACCAGTGGTGTGGTGTAGGGGCCGCTGCGGCCATTGATCGTATGCCAGTTCCAATCCATCCGCCAACTGTCGGCAACCGTTTGCGTCGGCTCAATAAAAAAGTTTTGAAAGATCAGGCCAAAGTCGCGGTCGACTGGTGGATCAAAAACTTTACGAGGATGAACGATGAACCATCCAACGCTTCCGAACGCTTCTTGCATCGGCACGTGAGCATGATAGAAGAACGTCCCCTCTTCGTGCACGTCAAACTCATAGACAAATGACTTGCCCGGTTCGATTGGGTTCTGTGTCAACGTTTCGCTGCCATCGTACTGGACCGGCATCTCAAAGCCGTGCCAATGCGTCGTGGTGGCTTCGGGCAGTTCATTGGTGACAACAATCCGCACCCGATCGCCCTGATTCACTTCGATCGTGGGTCCTGGCATGCTGCCGTTGTAGCCGTAGACATTCATCTTGTAGCCTGGCAAAAACTCACGCTCAACCGCCATCGGCACCAAGTGAAACTCCTTCGCTCCGCGCACCATTTTCCAGGGCAGTTTGGTCAGGTCGGGAGCTTCAAAAGGAGCTGGACCTGCGGCAGCACTACGAAATCCTGGCATCAATTTGCCAAGATAATAGTCCGAATCGGGGTCGTTGCCGCGACTGGGTTTGAAGCGAGAAAAACCGTCCATTTCGGCTTCGACATCCGAGTCCGCAGGAACTTTTGGCTGGGGCTTATCGGAATGACCAGCATGCCCCTGGGGCATCGGCATGTCTTTCATGTCCATCGGCTGTTGTGCACTGGCAGCACCCGCCAACAGTCCACCCGCTGCCGCGAGGGAACCGACTTTCAAGAATTGGCGACGATCTTCGTTACTGGGCATGGTTCAGTCTCTCTTGTTGCAAAAGTAAATAGGTCGACTCCTTTCGCATTCGATCTCCCGTCTCCTCACTCCTCACTCTTCAAACTTCACTACCGCGGCTTTGGAGTCGCATCGATATGGCCTGGAGGTGTTGGTCCTTGTGCCGCTTGTAAGCCGCCCTCGAGCATGAATCCACGAACGAGTACCTCGTTTTGCCGGACCATCTCGAGTTGTTGGATCTGCGTCAGCCGTGCATCGAACAAGTCGTGCTGAGCCGATAGCACATCCGGCCAGTCGACGCGGTTGTCCTTGTAGCTCTCGAGCAGCTCTTCATACGCCATACGTGCTTCGGGGATGATCACGCGATCGTATTCGGTAGCGATCTGAAGCGATGTTAGATACTGTTGATATGTACTTGCTAAGCGACGTTGCAGATTGAGTTCCGTGCGGCGGATCTCTTCCTGTTGACGCATTAGATCCGCTTGAGCCTGGCGGATCGTACCTTGATTTCGGTCAAACACCGGCAGTTCAATCGAGACCCCTGCGACCGCGACGGTTTCTTTGGCGTCGAAGTTGTATCCTGCGCCACCACGGGCCACGATATCGGGTACCCACTCGACTCGCTCGCGTTGTAGTGTGACACGATCGCCCGCAAGTTTGGCACGGGCCGCCATCAATTCAGGGCTTTCGGCCAGCAGTGTCGAAACGGCTTGCTGATACGAGATCGGCTCCGTTTCGGGCATCAGCGATCCGGCCACCGGTGCGACGGCGAAGTCGACGCCGACGAGCGAAACCAGTTGACGAAACTGATCGCGATAATGATTTTCGGCGGTCAGAACATCCAATCGAGCACGCTGCAACGTAATGTTGGATTGCCGCACCTCGGGGCGTGTCGCTTGGCCTTGGTTGTATAATTCGCGAGCCGTCACGGCACCGTCTTCGGCGGTCTTTAGCAGTTCACCACGCAACTGGAGCACTTGATGCGCTGCGAGTGTTCGGTAGAAATGGACTCGCACATCATTGCAAACGCGGAACTGCTGAGCGATGGCAAGGTGTTCTGTCACGTGAGCACGTCGCATGTACTTCTCGCGACTCAGACGAAGTTTTCCTGCCGTTACAAATCGTTGCTCAACCAACAACCCTTGGAACTCGCCGGGTGAATCTTTGTCCCCTGGCACGTCCAAGCCGATTTGCTCACCGCTGTAGATCAGGGTTGGGTTCGGATACAGACCCGCCTGCAGTGCCTTGGCTGTTTCCCCAGAAATTTGCAGTCGTGCTTGGCGGATGGTCGGATTGTTTTGCGCGGCCATTGCCAAGAAGTCACTCAGCGTGTGACTGACAACATTGAAGTCTTGGACCGCCAGGCCGCCAACAACTTGGCCGTCAACGACAACCGGAGGTGGAGCCATCGAGTAGCCGTCATCCCCTAGCTGTTGGTGAGGAAACAAGGGACCCGCTGCGTCCAGATCGCTCAATCCATACGGAGCGTCAGGGACAGGCGGCGGAGGGACGAACGTTTTTCCTGGATCCGGTCTCTGGGCCGAAGCCAGCGATGCGGTTCCAGTCAGTGCGAGTGCTAATAACATGCGAGATTTTGCAAAACGTCGTTTCACTTTGTCGTGCTCCTTCAGCAGCCCTGTGTGGCATCGTTGCCTACAGAACGGTATCGGAGCTATACCCACCCTGGGTACATCTGGTCTTATCCAATGCAGAGAGTTAAGGCAAGGAAATTCCGGTTATGCGGTTTAGGTAAATTGCGAGCGGCGCCGCTGTGTGACGTTGAGCGAACCCTATGCCAACACGGCTCGAATCAGGTTAATTTCGCAGCACGCAGTCTCAATGCGTTAGCGATTACCGACACGCTACTCAAACTCATCGCAGCAGCGGCAATCATCGGGCTCAGCAAAATACCGAAGAATGGATATAGCAGTCCTGCGGCAACGGGAATTCCCAATGCGTTGTAAATGAAAGCAAAAAACAAGTTCTGGCGGATGTTGCTCATCGTTTTGCGGCTCAGGTTGCTTGCCGCTGCGACACCGCGAAGGTCACCACCGACCAGGGTCACGCCCGCAGATTCGATCGCAACGCCCGTCCCTGTGCCCATTGCAATACCGACATTCGCTTCGGCGAGCGCCGGTGCGTCGTTGATCCCATCGCCGGCCATCGCAACGATTTTGCCCTCGCTTTTTAGCTTACGAATAAAATCATGTTTATCTTCGGGCGAAACCCCTGCATGAAACTCGTCGATCCCTAATTTTGTGGCGACCGCTTTCGCCGTCGGTTCGGCATCGCCCGTCAACATCACCACTTTCAAACCGAGTTCATGCAGCGTTTTGAGAGCCGCCGGCGTACTTGGTTTGATCGGATCTGTGATCGCCATCAGGGCGGCTAACTGGCCATCGACTGCGACAAAGATCACCGTCGCTCCTTCGTTTTGATGCTTCGCCGCCTGCTCACGCCCCGCATCGACGCCACCCACGTTTTGCTCGATTAACAAGTCGGCCTTTCCGATGATCACATCGCGTCCATCGACTTTGGCTTGCACGCCACCGCCGGTGATGCTGCTGAACTCCGTCGCTTCATGCTGCTGCCCACCGTCCTCTTTCGCACGTCGCACGATCGCCTGAGCGAGCGGATGTTCACTCTGCGTCTCGACTGCGGCGGCCAACGCCAAGATCTCCGGTTCGTTTGCTCCGCCGAACGTTTCAATCGCGGTCACCTCCGGCCGGCCTTGCGTTAACGTTCCCGTTTTGTCGACCACAATCGTATCGACCTTTTCCATCACCTCTAAGACCTCGGCATTCTTGATCAGCACGCCCTCTTTGGCGCCTCGGCCAACCCCGACCATCACCGACATCGGCGTGGCCAATCCCAACGCACAAGGGCAGGCAATGATCAACACGGCAACGGCGGCGACAAAGGCATGTGCCAATTGAGGTTCGGGGCCAAACATCGCCCAGCCGATAAACGCCAGGATCGAACAGAAAATCACCGCGGGTACAAAATAGCGAGCCACGACGTCGACCAGCTTTTGAATCGGCGCACGACTCCGCTGGGCATCCGCGACCATTTGGACGATCCGGCTCAGCACCGTGTCGCCTCCGACGCCGACCGCTTCCATCACGAGCGCGCCGGTTTGGTTCAGCGTACCCCCGGTGACCTCGTCCCCTTCGGATTTCTGAACCGGGATCGGCTCGCCCGTCAGCATCGATTCATCCACACTGCTGCTGCCGCTAAGGACGCGGCCATCAACCGGAACTTTCTCGCCCGGCCGAATTCGCAAGCGGTCACCTTTGTGAACCGAATCGAGCGAGACCTCTTCTTCACCCTCTTCGGTCAACCGATGTGCCGTCTCGGGTGCCAACTGCATTAACTCGCGGATCGCACCGCCGGTCTGTTGTCGTGCGCGAAGCTCCAGCACCTGTCCAAGCAACACCAACGTGATGATCACCGCAGCCGCCTCGAAGTACAGCGGCGGCACTCCGTTTTCGAAAAAGGCTTCGGGGATCACGCCAGGCAATAGGACGACCACTAGGCTGAACAAATAAGCCGCCATTGTTCCCACCGCGATCAGCGAAAACATGTTCAGGTTCATGCTGCGGAATGACTTGGCGCCACGAACCAACAACGGCCAACCACACCAAAACACCACTGGCGTGGCCAGCGACAATTGCAGCCACGCGAATACGCTATTGGACATCCAATTGCCGATCTGCAGCCCAACCATTGGCCCCATTGCAATCACCAACAACGGCACCGACAACGTCACGCCGGCCCAGAATCGACGCTTCATATCAGCGTACTCTTCGTCCTCGCCAGAGGTGTCCACCGAGACAGTCTTCGGCTCCAGGTCCATCCCACAAATCGGACAGTCGCCCGGCCCGACCTGCTCGATCTCTGGATGCATCGGACAGGTGTAGATAGCCTGGGAGTCCGGAGAGGGGGGGGAGCGGGAGTTGATCACGTGACTTGGTCGACGATCCACCACAGCACGAATGCTCCCCATTTCCCTCACTCTCCAATCCCCCCGCTTGCTTTTTCTCCGCCTCTTTCTGTGCCCGCGCCGTCACTACACTACCCGGGTCTGCTTCAAACTTCGCTAAACAGCCATCGCTACAAAACACATAAGTTTCCCCGGCGTGAATTGCGGAC
The DNA here is from genome assembly GCF_039541335.1 of Novipirellula rosea. Classification (NCBI taxonomy): domain Bacteria; kingdom Pseudomonadati; phylum Planctomycetota; class Planctomycetia; order Pirellulales; family Pirellulaceae; genus Novipirellula; species Novipirellula rosea. The sequence continues at coordinate 258,042 of NZ_BAABGA010000107.1, forward strand.
CGAGGGCTGTCAGCGGGCATGACCATCCCGCAAACTGGATCGATCTTCGTAGTCGAATCGGCGACAGGCAATGAGTTTTGGTTTTGATCGTGGTCCATGAGGCTTCCTTGGCTGCCATCTTGTCAATTGAAACTATACCCCACTACGGTATGCAACTTACATGCCGTTGCAGCACGGCAACTTCACCAATTTTTGAAATTCCAATTTCACAGAGAGTAATCAATGTCGCCACATACCGCCTCGATGCAAGACTGATTGAAAAACTGCCAAGAATGCCAGACGATGCTCAATGAGATGCTGACAAGCCACTGCCTATCAGAGGGTGGTGCTCACGTCGAGCAAACCCACGTCAAACTGATGCTTGATTGTGCCGCAGCCTGTGCGGCATGTATTGACCTCATGAGCCGCAACAGCGACCACCACGTTCATTACTGCAAGGCCTGCGCAGAAATCTGCAAAGCTTGTGCTGATAGCTGCGAACAGGTCGGCAACATCGGCAAATGCGTCGAGTACTGACGCAAGTGCCACGAAAGCTGTGCATCGACGACAGCGTAGTATTTAGCATCGAGTTTGACTCAAAAGTATGCCATGACATCGGTCGAATAAACATTCGCATTGTTTTTCCGACATTGAACACACGAATGGCATCTTATAACCACGCAATTTTGGGCCCAATTCGTTTCGCAGTTGCTTTGGAGCGGATGCGAAACGATTGAGCTTCGTGGTTTGACACCATCCGCTACCTTTGTGGATGATTTTCTGGAACGCTAACCCGCTGCAACGCGGCAATCGCTCGACATAATTACGCAAACGCTGCTGAGCTGATTAACGAATTTCTAAGCAGTTTCCCGACTCGTTTGACAGTTGGTGAGAAACCGTGGTATTGGGTCAGCTATTATCAAAGCACATCATCATGGAGTTAACGATGACTGACACCAAGACAACCAAAACACAAGCAAAACCTGAAACAACTATTCGCCGCGGCGCTGTTGCTGCGTCGATCTGGAAGCGGCAGGCTCCCAGTGGCTTTGAGTACTTCGACTTCTCGCTCAGCCGAGCTTGGAAGGCGAAGAGTTCGGGGCGGGATGGCTACTCTATGAACTTCTTCTCCGATAATGAAGAAGCACTGGGAGAGGTGATTCACGAGGCAGCCAGCTGGATTGCTGAAAAGCAAGCTGCTCTGCAAGCCAGCAAGCAAAACGAATTTGAGGTAGCAGATCGTTGTACTAGCCACGACGAGATTCTTTAAAGGTTGAGGAGCACCAACCTGTCGGTAACACGAGTCAGCTGGTGCTCCTCATTTTGATGGAACGATTGCCTTCACAGCAACGAGTTGCGTGTAGTGATCGCGGAGCACGATGTTCCGATATTGCTGGAACAGTTTCCCCTCGCGTCCCTGGTAACGGTAATAACCAAGCCGTTTGGTTGAGTCGGCAAGCTCGATTGCCTTGTCTTCAAATTCAATTTGCTCTGCTGGTGACAGGCCGTCCCAAAAGACCTGAAATTGCGTCTGAAGACGATCGACGGTTTGCTGCTGTTCTGCGTTGGAAGCGTCGAGAAGTATCCGTTTTCGCGTGACACGGGATGTCTGGGCCGTTCTCCGCTGCGCTGCCTGTTCGGAGCTCTCGAATCCTCGGGGAAAGACGATACTATTGGGGTTGCGAATGGCCTGTACAAGAAACCCTGGTCCCCTTGGCTGACCATGGTTGTTGTACCAATCAAACATTTCGATCATTGTTTGCACATTGGTTGATGCCGCGTTCTCGACTAACTCACTGGCCGAAGCCGGGCCGATGCCCCGGCGCGTCAGTTCGACGGCCAAGCTCGATTGGTCAAAACGATCCAAAATCGTGTTCCCCGTCGCGATCGGATGGTCGATTGATTTCCGTTTTGGCTTCCGTTGAAAGCGAACGATCCAACGGCTCGTCGCCACCTTTTCAAATTGCACTTTCCCAGGCAATGACTTTAGTTCCCACTTGGATTCTAGTTCGGCGATCCCCTTTAATAGGACTCGCTTAATCTGCGCTGCGTTGTAGTTTTCTGACAGCCGCATCTTCATCACGGCGAGTTCGTGAAGATCAATTTCCACATGGTTTCCGTAGTAAAACCGTTTGTCGAGAAAGCGATAGAGTCGTTTGGCGATCGGGCTGCTAAGGCTGAGATACAGATTCCAGTCCAATTTTTTGAGATAGCCTGCTTGGAAGCTGTTGAAAATGACTTCGTTCCAGGTGAAGCGTGATTGCCCTGACGAAGTTGATCCAGTTTGGCTTTCACGATGGTAGATTTGCAGATTGTCAAAGACGCTGAAGTCACGATTAACCCAGCTTTGTGCTGCGTGATCGTAGAACGCTCGGTCGGAAAAGATGGTCAAGCCTTTCCACCGCCGCAGCGATTGAGCCAGTCGTTGATAGTTGCGCGTATTGTCGGGCCACGCCAACAGCTTGAGCAGCTCGTATCGAGAGAATTGGACTTCGGATGAGCGATAACCCTGGAGCCGAGTAAGCTGAATGCAACCGAGCAGCACGTCCTCGTCGCTTACGATCGGCAACCCGTACCGATCCGAACCTGAGAGAGTTAGGCGGCGAACCACGTTGCGACGTTCTTTTCGGTCAAAGATGACGTTCTCAAACGTCACTGTTTTCTTTCCATCATCGATTCTCTTCGATATTGCCGCCAACGGGAACTCCGCAAAGTTCATTTCATCGACACCGGTGGCCGAAAGTTCATACGAATCGGAAGCCATAACGCGTGGTTGGGTTGGTGTTTTTTTCGTTCGGTTTTTCTCCAAAGACAACCGTTCCGTTTGTTGTTGTATATGAGTTAATAAAACAAAATTACTGTTGACGAATCGTTTGTCATTTCAGTCCCTTACGTGGACAAAAGTGTTTCAATAGACGGTATTCACGGTCACCTGAGTGTTTCAAGAGACGGTAAAAAGTGTCTCAGAACACGGTGATCGGGCGATGCAAAAGTGTTTCAAAGTACGGTACGCCTGTGACCCCATCGGATTCGCTCCGTCGCACCCTGCCATACTGCGACGCGGCGGGCAAGCAATATTCGAAACTGACGGAAAATTATGCTTGCAGGCTTGCTGGCAAGTATGCAGGTCGAGAAGACGGCTAGCCATCGGTGCGGATGGATTGGAGCTTGGTCCACAGGTCATTGAACACGCTGGATGGCACCGCGAAAATAATGCTTGCGGGAAAGTTTGCCATCGTGTAGCTAAGCCAGCATGATAATCGCATTCGTAAATAGTAAAGGTGGTGTTGGCAAATCGACGTTGGCGGGTAGCTTGGTTGGCTGGCTTCGTGGTCATGGTCGAAGCGTGATACTGGCCGACTGCGATACGCAGTGTTCGTCGAGCGAATGGATTCGTGAAGCAGCACCTGAAGTGAGAGTGGTTCGATTGTCAAATTCGGATGAGGTCCTCGACGAACTGCCGCTGCTGGCGAGTGAATCAGAGTTTGTAATTGCCGACGGTCCTGGATCACAAACCGAAACCAGCCGAGCGTTGCTTTTGTGTGCGGATCTGGCAGTGATTCCGTGTAAGGCGAGCATGATGGAAGCTAGGGCGTTAAGCAAGAACACTTCGTTCGTGCGTCAGGCACAAGCTATTCGAAAAGGTCCACCAGACGCAATTGCCGTGCTGAGCATGGTCGGTCGTGGGTACCGCCTGACAAAAGATATGAGGGAAGCTGCAATGAGTTTGCACTTATCACTGGCCGAGACCCCGATCATTCTGCGTCAAGCGATTGCGGACGCGCCAGGTCAAGCCAAATTTTGTGGCAATATGGGGTTTGCGGCAAGGGAAGCGGCGAGAGATCTGGACACGTTGTTCCGAGAGCTTTTTCCCAAAATCGGTTTAGAGACCGCTTCGGAGATACGAATGGCGAATGATGGGGAGTAACCAGAAGGAAAGGGAGAATCAACAACAGAGGAATTGAACATGGCAGAAAGAAGATCACTCACGTCCGCAGTAACGAGTTCCGTGCCGGGCGTGGACCCTGAGCTTGTCCGATCGTTTGTCACGCAAAATGGGTTGGCTGAGAAATCGAGCATTGCGTCAACGAAATTACAACCGGGTGACGAATCAGCTGAGCCAAGCTTGCAGTCCACTACGACGACGAGCCAGTCTCGCCCTAAGACGCAAACCGCGAAGCGAAAATGTCGGTCCGTCCCAGTGGGGCTGATCCCCGTTACGGTACGGCTACGTCCCGAGGTTGCTGGCGCTCTAAAGCGTGCATCGCTGGAACGCGAACTGGAGGGTGAGCAAGTGTTCACGCAGCAAGATTTGGTAGAACAAGCACTAGAACCTTGGCTCAAGGAAAACGGTTTCTTGGACTGATGAAGTCGCCGTAACGACTGTCAATTGCTGCCTATTGGCAGTGCCAGGAGCTGACGAATTACAGACCAAAATTTCCCCACTCTTGGCGTCAGCCCGAGGTAAAAACAAGAATTTAAGCCAACTTCGTGCGGAAACTATGGCATTCTGGGCAGACAGCGGGTATTAGTAAAACAAGGGTTTCACTGATCAATCTGTCTCCTTGAACGAAAGGGAATGTGATGGTTGCTGGCAAAGTCGCTGTAAGTGCGGAGGCTGATGGCACTGTCCGAGCTCCGCAGTCGACGCTTGATCGAATGCGTTTTTCTCTCGGTGCAAGTTTTAATCGCGATCTGCGCCCGCCCACGAACACCGATTCGGTCATAGAGCTTTTGAAGTCCCGGATTCTTCCAATGGTTTCGATGCGAGAAACGTCATTGACGTGCGATAACTTTCGCGAACTCGTTTTTGCCTACGAGGCTGATTGGAAGTCGCTACTTCAATTTCGCACCGAGTGGATGCAACTCTTGACTTCGCTGATCCGTATTGATGCTTCCATCACCGGAGAGTTCCATGACGAAACGAAGCAAGCAGCCCGTGAATTATCGAAGGAGTGGGCGAATGAGATTATGGAAGGCTTGATGTGGCCGATGACCATACGTTCGGTTTTGGATGCGAGTCTTGCACCGCTACCAATTTCCAAGTCGCGAGAAATTTTAATTAGCAACATCCATGACACCATCCACAAAATGGTTTCTCACATGGTCTACCAACTCGACGCTTTGACCGAACGCTGCGTGCTTGGCAAAATCGAGTGGTTCGGTGACAGTGCTTGTGAGTACAGTTTCATCGATCGCAAATTGGTTTCCCGCACAATCCGTTCAGGTCTCGTAGGCGAAGTTCGAGTGGACCGGAAGAAACGCATCGCTTGGCGGACGAACGAGACATCCGGCGTGAGCGAGAAAAGTGTAGCCGCGCATGTTCACGACATTGTGAACGCCGTTTCATCTCGCATTGGTGACGGAATGGTGTCGATTCCGCCTCACGTTCAATCCATTATCGATAACGTACCCGACGTATTGATGAATGACGTACGCATGATCGAGGGCAATCTTATTCGCGAGCGTTGCATCGAGCAAGATATTGGTGAAACAGCTTGGACGATTACCGAAGATGTTACGGTTCGCTACCATTTTGACCCGGCGATTGTGCTCGCCGAACGGTACGTTTTGATTGGCTGGGTCGACGTGCCATTGTCAGCAGAGACTTCGCGGGAGTCGAACGTCACAAATGAGCTTCAAAGGTTCTTGGGTCGGATATTCGAGTAGTCATCGCTTTCCAAAGGGGCGTCTCCTGTGCCGCGTGTTACTCAGGTTATTGATTTTATTATTAACTCCCACCCGATTGGAAGAAAAGCAGTTTTCGGAATGCTGATCGCGTTTGTAGTCTGGTGGATCTATGGCAGGCAATTGGACACGGTCGTATCCAGTACGAATTCGGATGTGGCTGTTGCGCAAGCAACTCAGCCAAGTAGTGAGTCCGTGCCACATAGCAAAACGCCGATGCCTAGCGAATCGATAAATCAGCCAACGCATTACGAGGTAGTGAATGGCGAGCCAATTACTCCATCCATCGACGAGCGAATGCGGGCAATTGAGTCTGAGGCATTGATTGAGAGAATCGAAAAACTTGTCATAAACTTTTCTGAGTTGGAAAAGAACCTTTCCACCTGGAATCAACGCATTAGCGACTTGGCATCGAATGACACTGGGCGGCGCCTGGCAAATCATCCTACAACGCTCGGTCTCGTCGAAACCCTCATGCTGTCAGAGCCGGTTCCAGCAAATCAGTTTATGGTTTTAAAAAAGCGGATTCGAATTATCGAAGAAGAAACCGCCCAAGTCCAAACTCAAAGGATACCTGACGGCTTGGAAAAGATGATTGCGGAGACCAAATCTATGGTCGATCGCTACACGGATTCGCTTGCTCAGGTTTCACTTTCGATGGACACTTTTGAAAAACAATCTCTGCTGGAAAATCCCTCCTCGATGACCCTTGCTGATGCGATCATTAAACGGAACGCAGAACTTGCAATTGCTCACGCAAAGCGGTTGGACGACGACAAAACGCAGGCTGATGAAAAGGTCGCTGCGATGAATCGAGAGGCGGCAGCGTTCGAACACCAGCGGAAGATACAGATCGCAGGAGAGCAGATCGACTTGGCCAAGCAACGCCTCGTGGATGAACAGGAAAAACTGAGACTTGAGGCAGCGAAGCGAAAATTGGAAGCAGAGTTCCAACGAGACTTGCCGCAAATCAAGCATTACCTTGGAAAACTATTTGTAGATGGTCACACCCAGCCCGTTAGTTCGACTACTTATGCAGATGTTGGTACAACGGGACCGGTGTCGCTGGCTCGTCTCGTAGCCGCAGGAGCCCTGAAGGACAAGGTCGAGGGAGATGGGGCTTACAGCGCCATTTTGCATCTTATGGTCTCGCCAACCAACGACAGAAAGGTCGCTGCACCCTACCCGCAGAACTACATTGGTGGCTATCCTAAACCGGCCGAGGCTGCTGCAGCGAGACCGGCGTATCTACTGCTTAAAAAGTACGGACAGTTGCTCGTGGAAAAGGGCTACTTGGGGAAATAACTGGACGGGCGCAAAAGGCGTGATGTCCGGCACGTTGCACTGAGTGTGAACGTGCCGGTGGTGGTGCCGCCGATAATGTGGATCAAACGTGGTTTTGACGAAAATTTTGCTGAGACCTCGGTACAAAGTGTTTACTGTCGGAACGTGTTGCATTCCTATAGCCATCGGTCGCTACCGGTTATGAATCGAAATTCTACCGCAAAATCGATTCGCATTCGTGGTCAGCGATATGAGGTTCTTGAGCGATTATCGACCCCGTGGCGCGGGCGATGGAAGGTACATCATCGCTCACCCGCGCCGCGTGGCACAACCTACACTGTGATTGAGCTACCATTCTCTGAAGAGTCTGAGCAATTGAGGCGTTCAGTTGCTCGCATACCACAGAATCAGTACGGTTTGCCGAAACTGATCGACGTTGAAACAAGCGATGGCACTACGAAGCTTCTACTCTCATGGTGCGAGGGAATCGATTTAGCAACTTATTATACGCGTTTCCGAAAGTTCGATTCGTCACCGATTGGTGTTTGGGAAGCGATTCGGCGTGCGAAGTCAATGGCTTACTCACTGTCGGACTTGCATTATTCGGCGAGAATTATTCATGCAGACATTAAGCCGGCGAATTTGATTTTGCCAAGCGACCGCGGTGCGATGTTCTTAATCGACTTTGGCAGCGGTTGGCAGATTGAAAGAACGTCAAGGCGATGTTTAGGTGACGGTTCAAACGTGACTTATTCCAGCCCAGAAATTTTTCAGGAACTCGATGCTGTCGATGCGAGGGCGGATCAGTTCTCCTTAGCGGTTGTTCTCTTTGAAATGCTCACAGGAAAACCTCCCTATCGTGGCTATGGTGGAAAAGCCGGACACATCGGGTTCGAGAAGATCGCGAATCGCTATCAGCCACCCAGCGTTGTTCTGAGGTCGACGAATGTACCTAGATCGGTGATGCGAGAGATTGACGATGTTCTTCGTCAAGCATTGCAGGTAAGACCGGAGATGCGATTCCCTAATTCACAAGAGTTCGCCCAAGCCCTTGGCGGAATTTGGCAGTCGTTACAATCCAAGGCCGATCATCTTTCCAAGCATCGAAGTTTCTCTCAGACAGTCTGGAATTGGCTTGCTCATCCTGGCTGATTCTCATCGAGCGAGTTTAAGAATTTTCATGCCAGTATCGATGATGCGGACGCCAGTCGAACTTATCGCCGCAATCAGAATGCACTGGTTGACCATGGTGACCAGAATGTGTGTTTGCTCCAATGGGGCCGGTTGTAAAACGGGTATCGGATACTCCAGAGATAAACGGCCTTGGCTTACCAAACAGGCAGTTCTCGCAAGGTGAACCGGCAGGAGTCTTGACAGGCTGGCCGTTTTGATCTTCGTCCAGAACTCTGGAAAACCTTTTGAGCTCTTTGATTGCTTTGCTTCTCAAGTGATCGTCGATAGGAATCGCAAAGCAGCGTTTTGTTGCTACATCAAGGAGGATGCCCCATTCCGATTTCGACCCTCGAAATTCCTTTTTGCAGAGGTGCGAGTACAGAGCTAACCGCATGATCTGAGAATCCCGAATTACAAAATTGCTGCCGGAATAATTAAAAACGGGAATGCGATCAGCGTTAGTCGTCTGAAGAATTCGCCACGGTTGACCGCACAGATTTAGTGATAGGTCTTCGTATCGCCCCTTTGGTTTAAACGAAATGTAGCCATCCTTTATTAAGCCGTACCAACTGACTTCGACGGGACCGGTTGCAGTCGAATCAAGCTGGGATGGAGTTGCGTCTTTATGGCGAGACAGTTCAGCCAGTACCGCGAGCAGTGACAGCCCGTCCGTAGTCGCCTTCCACGCAAGGAGAGATCCAGGCAGCAAAAGAAGTAGCGATAGTGACACCGAAAAAAAGGCGGCGATAACCCAAAGCAGAAGAAATCCGATTAAACAGCTCAAGCTGTACCGAAGAAACGCAGGAAAAATGCGGTCGAATTCTTCCTTTAGCTCATCTTCGGTAAACGCCGGCACATAGCTTAAGTTGGGAACTCTCGGTTTCTCTACATTGCCACTATCGAGCCCCTGCTGCTTGTAGCTGAGGACGCCCGCTCTCGCACAAAAAACGTAGCTGCCAAGCGATGTCACATCGATCATAGGCCGCGAGTTTGGTTGGCTATCCATTGGTTAAACTTTCCACTTTGTCCAGGCTTGTAGCACTTTCTCTGCGCTCGCCGGACGGCATGCATAATCCTTATCGCTGCATTTCACAATCAACGCGGCAACGCCCGGATCATTCGTCCGTTTTTGGATCATTTCAAAGTCTGCGTCCGTTCTTCCCGTCAGCAATTCCGTGGCGATCACCGCCCAGCTAAACAAATCACTTCGAAAGTCCCGATCATCTCCGCAAATTTCCGGCGCTCGGTATAGTGACTGAAGTTTCCATTTCCCAGAGACCGAAATATCGCTGTCGAGTAACTTTGCGAGTTCAAAATCGGTGATGATGCATCCTGATGAATCATCGCGAAGCAAAACCCGCTCTGGTGCAAGTTCGCGGACAAGAACCTTGTGTGCGTGCAGGCTCGAAAGTCCTTGAAGCAGTTCTGATCCGATGCGTTTTACCTCGTCAAGTGGAAACTCGACGTCTGAATCAATCATTTGAGACAGTGGTGATGAGTCGACCCATTCGTCCAGAACCCACCACGCCGTATCCTCACCAAGACGGCGTGTGTCGATGTGTTTGGCAACGCGCCGCTCTGATGTTAGTGATGCACAGACTTTCGCGTGGCGAGTGAGACGTTCGACGAGTTCCGCAATTTTTGCTGGCGGAACATGCAAGAGGTCATAAAATTTTCCCCGTGCGAAGCGACTTGGAAGCAGTTCGCTTTCGAGTTTTGCTACCTGGTAGCTAACGCCGTTTGCGGCGATCAGAGATGGAGTCTCGTTCGAGACGATCTTCCAGTCATTTGGTGGTGTTAGACGGTGAATTGGTTCTTCAACTTCATGCCGGGTCGGAACGCGACATAGTTCCTCTTCCCGAGACTGCAAGACGTTCAAGACTTGTTCCCGAACGTATTTACCCGCTTCATTTGTAAGCAAGCGGCACACGCTACCGCGTGATACGCCCGCCTTTTTTGCTAGATGAGCCCAAGAGCTAATGCCGACGGCGTTTCTGCGAGCAAGCAATTTGTCGTAGTCAATTGCGGGGTCATCGATTGGCATAAAAATGTCCGATGAAAAATGGAGCGCCGCCTTGAGCGCCGCGACACTCATTCGGGCGCTGGTGATGCGTAGAATTCAAAACACAGGAACGACAGCAGATGACAGGCCTTGCTCTGCCACGCTAGCAGTCGCTCCAGTGTCATTTTAGTCCGACTTCACGTACGTGTCTCGATGTTCATGCGTCCTTCAAACCGAGAATTTTGCGAGGTAGATTCGACGAACGATCTACTCGTTGCCCTGATCTACTGCGTACGAGCCTTCAGCTTCGGGCAAGTCGCGAACGAGTATTTCGGCGGGAATCAGCGGAAGGCAAAGTACCGAGTGACAAAGCTTGTCGCTCAAGGTCATCTCGTATCTGAGCGGTTACTGATTCGTGAGTTACCCCGACTTCAGTCACCGCTCTACGTTTGGGAACCAGGAAAGCGGCCGCCAAACGTTCAGTCAATCGTCGTGAGCACTAGGAAGCGGTGGTCGGCCGTCTCGGCAAAGCTGACAACAATCTACCGCTCAGGGCCAACGACCATGCGGATATTTGGAGGAGTTTTTAAGAAATCGCTATCACACCCACTGCAAGCGTCGCACGATCTTGGCCTAGCGGGGACCTACTTGGCAGTTCGACGTTATCGGCCGGAAATCGCTCGTTTTTGGTTCGGGGAAGACGTCGCCCCGAAACAGTTGGGTTCTGTTCCCGATGCCATTTACATCGACCAACAGGGTAACACTCGAATCGCATTTGAGTTTTGCGGGCTTTACTCAGCAAAGCGATTGCAAGCGTTTCACCGTCATTGTGCGAACGTGAGGCTTTGCTATGAGCTCTGGTAAACGGATTTCTAATCGCAGGATACGAGCGGAGCTTGGTGCGCGTGATCGTCGGATTATCGACGAGGTAATTCGCCTTCGCGTTCTTACCAACGAATCGGTTCGAACACTGTTTTTGCCGACATCGAGCTTAAATGCTACGACGAAGGTGACGGCAAGGTTAGTGAAGCATGGTTGGCTGAACTCTTATGCGTTCATTGAACGTTGTCAGTATTTCGTTGCGGGGCCAAAGACGATCCAAACGTTCGGCATTCCGACGAGCCGAGTACGACCGCTTGGGCCGCAGGCTCTCGCGACGCATTTAGCTATGCTCGATTTTGTAAGCCGTTCATCGCCACGGCTTCGAGTAATGACAGAGCAAGAAATCGCGTCGCTCGTTTCGAGCGACGCGGAGACCAATCGAGGGATTCCGCATGCAGTTGAGATGGCTGATTCGTCCGGGATGCTTCGTTTGGTCCGAGTCGACTTGGGCGGAACGCCTGCTCACCTTGTTTCGAAACTGAATGCCGACATTCGCTCGCGAGTGGGAAACAGTCAATACGCGAACTTGGTTGCCGCGAAAAAACTTGTGCTCGTCACCCTCACCCCCACCGAAACCAAAAAGTCGTTGATTGAGACGACGATCCGAAAAAAATCATGGCCCAACGGCCTTCGATTTTCCGTTTTTGTGACACCTGTTCTTTGCCAACTCTTAGGAGGAGTGAAAACTTATGGCCGTTGATCCACTGAAGTTCGACAACCCATTAAACATCAATGCGGTATCTAGCGACGAGTTTCCGATCCTGTTCCCCGCGTTTCATAAGTTTGTTGCACGAGAGGTCTGTCACAGAGCGTTTTTGCTGCTGGTAGGGGCAATCATCTGCGTTGGTGGAGCAGGCTATTTCGCCCATGCAACTCCTCAACATGCGATCATCGTCGCTCAATGGAGCCGCTTACTTATGGTGACCTTGACAATAGCCATCATCGTGCGTTGGGAATCACGATCGCAAGTTGCGTTCTACGTTACAACCGCAGTCGCCGTGCTTTGTTTATGCACCGCTGCAACTTCCGTATTTATCAACGATAGCGAACAGCCGTTGATAGTGACTTGTTCCTTGACGATGCTGGCCCTGCTTTGGACTACTGCGGAGATTGCCATGCACTTTTGCAGTATCGACGTTAAAGTCATTCGCCGCAATCCAGCGATTGCTCAAAAGAGACGGGAACAGAACTCAAGTCTTTTGCGGATTTTAGCAGTCCTGCTGGGCATCGCACAATGCTTTGCTCTATGGACTTCGATGCGTCTTATCTGGGTTCCAATTGCGGCGATGGTGGCTGCAACGGTTGCCTACTTCTTGGTAGCTGAAATTGCCAAGTATCCCGCCAAATTCTTGCAGCGAACCATCGAGCATTATCTCGGCTATCCCGAACCACGTTCGCTTGCACCTGGTCTGATTCGGAGCTCTGCCCCGATCCCGCTATTCCGCTTGCTTCCCCTCGTTATCGCAATTGTAGGGTCACCATTGATCCCCCTTGCCGATCACGAAACTGCGAATGTCATGGCAAACGCTTCGCTGATGGCGGTGTGCGGACTGTTTGCTGCAATCACGGCCCTAATGCTTGGTGCATCTTTATCAGCGCGACCGTTCCACTTTGACGTACACCGCACTTCATTCGATCTTGTCGTTTCCAAACTGCGAGCTGAGGAGAATAAAAATGCCTAAGAAATCGTTTTACTACTGGGGACGCGTTGCTGCGGATGGATCCCCCATCATCATCAATCGCGACTTGTTCTTAGAACACGCTCACATTCTGGGTAACTCGGGGGCTGGTAAGTCGTCAATGAGACTTGCGCCCTTGGTTGAACAGACAATCGGCTTCGGTGATACGAGCTTGATCTTCATTGATTTAAAAGCTGACAAACTTGAGAACCTTGCCGCGTGCGTCGCGGCAAAAGAGGAACTCAAACACCGCACCGGAAAGGATATCCCCATCCGCATCTTTACGCTCGAGCTGGGAAAGCCCTCCCATATTTTCAATCCATTCTTGACGGGTGGATTGAACAACATGAGCTTCATCGATCGGGTTTCGCTTATTACCGAACCACTAGGGCTGTTTTACGGATTGCTTTACGGACAAGGTCACTTTTCAGCAAAGAACTCGGCGACCGTGCGGGAATGTTTGACCGCAAACCCCGGCATCACATCGTTTCACGAGCTGTACTCCGCCATGATGACCCAGGCGGGAGATTGGACATCGTACATCGGTTCCCAGCATCGTAACGACTACATCCAAGTGGCCGAGACAGTTTTGTCGCTTGCTAGTTGTAACGTTCTTAATATCACACCCGCGACTCCACATTCGCAAGAATCCCTGGAGAATCAAATCGATTTGGCGGCGGCTTTTCAGTCTCCTGCAATCTACTACTTTCACCTGACATCGGCTACGTCGCCATTCTTGGCCCAAGTTGTTGGTCGTTTAGTCATCAAATACTTATTGATCGCTGCCAAAGCCGCGTCAAGGCGTAACAAAGTTCAGGTTGTGATCGACGAATTCCAGCGGATGATCTCGGACAACCTGGATATCGTCTTTCAACAAGCCCGTGGACTCGATATCGGGATGGTGATTGCGAATCAAAGCTTAGGTGACTTGGGGAACGTTGGCCCGGTGCTGCTCAGCGCGATCGAGGGTAACTGCGCTATTCGACAATGGTTGTCCGTGACCACAAAGGTAGACATCGAACATTTGCAGACACTGTTCGGTACGTGCAAAACGATTCAGGAAACCACCACTGAATCAAGCAATGGGAGTTCGATCTCTCGTACACCTCGTGATGAACCTCGAATCACGGTTAGCGATCTGCACCAAATTTCCAACGATCCGTCTTTGAGCGTTACTCAAATCAGGGGAGAACGAGGTGGATTCGCACAATATCGAGGTACGCCCTTCGTCGTTCGCAATGCCTTTCATATCAGCCATGAAGAGTACGTGCGTCGGCTTGGTTTTCAGTGGCCGGACGACTTGCCCGGCATGACGGCAGTGAATGAGTTGCCGATCCCGCCGACACCGACCGTGAAGAAAGAAGGGAAATCTCGGTCTAAACCGAATCGCGAAGCAGATACGGCAACCAGCAATAAAGATCAGAAGGCAATGGATGAATTGTTTGTACCCACGATCGAGGTAAAGCCATGAGCCTCGAACAACCACCATTCACCTTTGCGTCCACGGCAACGCTAGCCGCAGTGGAGGAGTCGCGACTCCAACAGCTACATATTCGTACTGAGCCGGAACGGCTACTCCTGTCGCTGATTATTACCCATGGCCTCATCACGAAAGCGACTTGGGAAGCGAGCAACGCTTACAGTAACCAAGAACTATCGAACGCAATGTGGAGACTCACGCGTCGCAAGCTTGTTGTAGCTCGGCCACTCTGCGTTGGAACCACGTATTTTATGTTGTCGAAGTTTGCGGCATCGAAATTGGAGCTTCCACCAACATCGGCAAAGGCTCTCGAAGGCGATGGCAAGGTGCGTGCTTATGCTCGCTTGCTCTTTTTTACCCAGTATTACCCCGACGCGGTGCGAGTTTCCAAGGATAACATTGTTACCGAAATCGGGCAGTGCTCGAGCGGTTTGCCGCAGGGGTTCTTTCGCCGCCAGGGCACTCGGGATTGGCTTGGCTTTCTTCGAGTTGACGGACACATGATGGGTGTACCAATGCGGTCAGCAAGGTCGCTCCGTGATGATGTAATTCGGATGGTGGCGTTTGAAACCGTCAAACGCAAATTGAAGCAGGCGAACTTTGGATGGTTTTGGATTACAGCACGACAGTCCAGAGCGGACGCTGTCATGACGCAGTTCAAAACGTTCGATGTGCGGAACGCGCCCGTGACCGTAGTGGTTATGCCGGAGTTGCTCGCGGTGGTCCCGATGAAAGAAAGAACAGTCTAACCAACGATATTTTTTGCAGAAGTAAACCCTTCTGCAACCCCCAATCGCTCTCTGCTCAAGAGCTGAAATAAACAACGAGCAAGCGTTTGCCATTTATCAACCCGTGTCGATTTATCGCCACGTTTGAATGGAATTCAAAGGAGTTGCGACGAGAAGCAAAACACCAGAGCGAAGATCGGGAGTCAACAAATACGTTGGCACTCGCTGTTCGGACTGAAAGCCGTTCAACATGAACGGCCGCTTAAGCCGCACGGTTAAACAAGGTTGAAAACGGTTTTTACAAATTCAATTCGGTACCGAGGGAAATGAGTCTCTCAGCGTCGAAGAGAAACAAATTAGTACGGAGAAACATGGAAAAACGAGAAAACAAACCTATCCACGAAGTGCGCCTTGGCTGTATTCGAGGGTCAATCTGGTCGAATGAGTCAAAGCACGGAAGATCCTGGCCAACGGTTACGGTCAGTCGGTCTTACAAGGACAGTGACGGTGAGTGGCACGATGTCAAATCGTACCGTTCGCACGATCTGCCTTGTGTCGTGGAAGTCTTGGTCCAGGTGATGAACTGGTTTCGAACGCAAGTCGAGGCCGACGTTCAAGATCCAGTGCCAATGCACGCCATGGACGAAAGGACGCCAACAAACACAGGACGAAAAAAAAGGAGGGCCAAATGATAAAAACATTTGACGCTCCGAGCATCGTCTCTACCGGTACTGTTTTCGCGACCGCATCGGTAGTTAAAAAGCTGAACCCGATCGATGTATACGTTGCACTCCAACGGCATCGAAGAGGTGACTGGGGGCTCGTCAGCGAAAGTGACCATGAACAGAACGATTTAGCTTTGCAAAACGGAGGCCGACTTTTGTCGGTCTTCGAAGACAGAAAGCAAACTCGATTCTGGATTATCACGGAAGCTGATCGTTCGCAGTCCACTGTGTTGCTACCAAGCGATTATTAGGGCGTTTTGGTAACGACGGTTTTTTCCAAAGTTTAGGCGAAGGTTTTGACGTGGATCAACAGCTAATCGAATCCTCGTCGGTTTTCTAACGAAGCGTTCGCGCTTTGGTTCTTTCTTGAACTGCATCGGAGGGTGACCACCATGCAGCTCATTGAGGAATCTAGCACGACCTTCACACCTAGCGCAAGCAAGGTTTTTTGGGGAGTCTGGCGTCGAGCTTTATTGTTCGGCGTTGGACTCCCCGTTTTTTGATCTTAATCATGCTGAAATTTCTAAGCCATACATGCAATTTAGATACATACGCACATCCGAGGCAGAATCATGAGCCGTCCTCCAGTTCACACGATCCGTATGGGGCTGATCAAAGCATCCATCTGGAAGAATGAAACGAAATCTGGCGTGCGCCACGCCGTCACAATTATTCGCCTGTTCAGGAACGGCGACGTCTGGCAGGAGTCGACTCGGTACGGTCGCGATGACCTGCCGCTGGTTTGCAAGGTTGTCGAACTGGCACACGAATGGATCTACTTCCACAGCAAAGAAGAGGACACGGAGGTGCAGCAATGACTTCCTCAGCAACGCGATTGGATGCCGATCAAGTCAGTGGGCGCGATACGTCGCTTCCTGTGGAACTCGTCAGCGCTCGGGAGCTTGCAAAGTTGCTCTCGGTGTCCGAGCGAACGCTCTACCGGTTGAAAAGCGCGGGAGAGTTGCCACCCGCCGTTGTTCTGGGGGGAAGCGTCCGATGGCGTCTATCTGAGATTCGGCAATGGATCGACCAAGGTTGCCCCGTCCCGTCCAGACCGAAATAGTTGGTCAATTAAGATTTTATTCTACGGCTTTTAACATCTGAGAGAAACGCACATGGCATCGGTTTTTAAGCGTGGTCGCGACAAAGGCAAGCGAGGTGCCGCGTGGCACTTTGAATTCATTGACGAAAAAGGCAAGCCTCGAATGCGAAAGGGGTTCACGGATAAAGGACTTACCCAGCAACTTGCCAACAAGGTGGAGGCCGAGGCAAAACTGCGTCGCGACGGCTTGATTGATTTGGAGCAAGAGGGGATCAATCAACGGAAACGTTCGTTAATTGAGCAACACTTGCTTGCGTTCGAGAACGGACAGAAATCGAAAAAAAACACAGAAAAACACGTTAATCTGACGATGACTCGGGTTCGCTTTATCGTCAATGGATGCGAATGGACCGTGCTTGGCGACATGCTTGCCGATGATGTCGAAGACTTCATGACGGAGCACCAGGAAGACAAGGATATAAGCAACCGAACCTACAACCACTATTTGCAAGCGATTGACTCGTTCGGCAATTGGCTCGCTCATCCAAAACGGCGAATTATCCAAACCAACCCGTTCGCTGGGATTCCCCGTCGCAATGCCGAGATTGACATTAGGCATCAACGCCGAGCTTTGACGGCGGAGGAGTTCACCAGGGTATTGGCCGCAGCGAGAAACAGCGGCATTTCAGTGCAGTGCTACAGCGGGGAAGTACGAGCTCGCATCTACACGCTGTCGTACATGACTGGGCTTAGGAAAGGCGAAATCGCAAGCCTAACCAAAGGAAGTTTCAATCTTCAGGCAGCTCAGCCCATTGTGACGGTGGAGGCCGGGGCTTCGAAACACCGACGAAAAGACGTTCTACCGCTTCATCCTCAACTGGTTACCGAATTGAAGGATTGGTTGAGCGAACTTGGGCCAAAGGATGCCCTGTTCCCGAAACTTGGTAAACGGAAAGGCTGGAAGCTGATTAGGAAGGATTTGGAACTTGCTGGAATTCCGTACCGCACCGCCGAGGGGGTCGCCGATTTCCACGCCGCCGGCAGACATACACATATCACCGAATTACTCCGTAATGGGGCTACACTACCGGAAGCTTGCCAGTTGGCGCGACACTCCGACGTCCGAATGACAATGAAATATGCCCATATCGGTATCGACGATCAAGCGAAAGCACTGGCCTGCTTGCCAACAACTTGGCAGGGTATTGGCAGGGATTCGACCGGCGGCGACGGACATTCGGTGGCAGAACCTGACGCCGGAAGTCAGGATGAGGCCTCGGGTGGAAACAACAAAAGCCCCGTAAAAAACGAGGCTTTTGTCGGTTCTTGTCAGTCAGAGACAGCGGATGCCGAAACTGATGAAAAATGGAGGCGGCGGGAATTGAACCCGCGTCCCGCGATGCATCCACGACAGCGTCTACATGTTTAGTCAAACTATTTGTGTCTCCTCGAAGGAAACTTTTCGCTCACCTTGGCGCTGCCTGACAGGCTCCAAGCTTTGCTAACTCGAATCTTTTTTAACTCACCGCGTCTCGAGTAGGACGGCGAGCGATCCAGAATTGTGACGGGCATTCAGGCGACTCTGGCGGCCCCCATCAGCCCGGGCTACCTGTTCTTAGGCGGCCAGTGCGAAACTTTCGTCTGCAACTAAAAATTTTGATCAGCTTTTTACGTGGCCAACTGATCAACCACGACATGCAACCATCGCTTCAAAACGTCCGGTCGAATCCAGATCGCCCCCGGTCCTGGGTGCGGGCCGAAAATACGTGCCCGCGAAGCAATCCGTATTCTACCAGTTTTTTTTGATTTGACAATTCGCCAGCCGAATTCGCCAGCCAAGCGAACATCAAGTTGCCAGGCGAGGGACGACGATGTCCGCCCGTCCAATGCCGTCTACTCCAGTCAGCATCGCGGCTAATGACTTCACCCGCCCGGTCGAGACGGGAGGGCCGGATAACGAGTCTTCAGCGAGTTTTCCGGGCAGGGCAACGTGGCAGCGGAAGCCGACCTACCCACGAAAGTCTTGACGACCTCCGCTACGAGGGGGCCCTAAATTGGGCGTTGACCGATCACTCGTCTTCGAACATTTCGTCGGTGAAATTCAGATTCGTGCTGACGTTTTGCACGTCGTCGTGATCATCGAGTGCCTCGAGCAGTCGCAGCACTGATTTGGCCATCGAGCCATCGACGTCGACCATCGTTTGAGCCACCTGGTTGATCGATGAAATCTCGGGAACAAGTTCGGCTGCGGCAAATGCGTCCGACAGCGTTTGATGCGCATCGGGATTACACGTGACTTGGATCTTGCCATCGTCAAGTGGCTCGACATCGTCGCCGCCATTCTCCAATGCGATCTCGGTCAGCTTCTCTTCGTCCGCAGTCTCGGGATCGAATACGAACACCCCTTTGCGTTCAAACAGATAGGAAACACAGCCGGTGTTGCCGAGGTTACCGCCAAACTTGCCGAACATACTGCGAAGCTCGGGTGTGGTGCGATTGCGATTATCGGTCATCACTTCGCACATCACTGCGACGCCGCCGGGACCGTAGCCCTCGTACAGCAGCTCTTCGACTTCGCTGCCCTCGAGCTCGCCTGTGCCACGTTTGATCGCCCGCTGGATATTGTCCTTGGGCATGCTGATCGCCTTGGCATCCTCGATCGCTTTTCGCAATCGGATGTTGGCGTCAGGATCGCCGCCGCCCATCTTGGCGGCGACAATGATCGCCTTGCTCAACTTGCTCCACATCTTACCGCGTTGGGCGTCCACACGGCCTTTACGATGTTGAATGTTCGCCCATTTTGAGTGCCCAGCCATGTTTGCTCAGAAAAGGATTGTTGGAGTGATGTGAATGGAAATCGAGTTCAAACGAGCGAAGGATAGGCTATCGCGGCTTGCGTTTGGAAAGCTTACGACTGGCCGATTTTTTGGTAGCCGGCTTCTCAGCGTCGCTTCCGGACGCACTCGCTTTAGCCGACTTTTTCTTTGAATCTTTACCCGCAGCCTTCTTCTTGGTCTCGGTGCGTTCGGCAGCGATCTCAGCGGCCTTCGTCGGCAACGCCTTCTTGGATGCTGACTTTTTGGACTTGCTCGTCGACGCTTCTTCCGCAGCAGATTTGTTGTCGGCTTTCTTCGCTTTCGCTGCCGTCTCGGCCGATTTTTTGTCAGCCGGTTTGACTTCCTCTGCATCCTGCTCGAGCTCGTCGTCCTCGGCAGCCTTCGCCTTGCGATCGGCGACGCGTTGCTTGGCCGCCTTCTTGCTGGTGTGCCATTCGTCTAAACGTTTGCTCGATCCTTTGGCGACATCATCCACCAACGCCCGCGACTTCTTGTCTTTGGCGTTGTTATTCAGCGCTACTGCGGCTTGGTGCAACAAATCCGAAAACTCAATGCCCTTGCTCTTTGGAATCGCTCGCTCGAGCCCTGGGACTTTGCCCGCAGCTGCTTCGGATTGCGAGGCGATGTCGGTCACCATCAAAATCACCATCGCGGAATAGTCGACAGGGATCGAATGTCCTCCCAATCCGTGCTGGATTGTGTAACTCAGCACAAATGGAGTCATGCCCGGCATCTTTTCGAACTTGGCTACCGCTTTGCCCAAGTTCTCTTTTTTAAGATGATCGAGGTCGAAGGTGTAAAATTCTTCGAACACCGATTGCAGATTCGATTTCAGCCGCGTTGCCGCCTTGGTCGGATCCGGCAATCGCGACAGCACTTGACTCAGCTCGCTGATCGTCGTCACTCGGACTTCGTTCCAGTCGAAGAAGTCCTGCTCACACTTCGCCATCCCCTCATCCGCAAGCTCGGCGGACGAGTCCTGCAACAGCGAAGCGTACAAAATGTGCTCGAGCAACGGCCGAGCAGGCTGTGGCGGCGTTGGCTTGTAGTGCTTCTTTAACGCAGTGTACAGTTTGGTAATTAAGGCAGCGCGGTTACTTGCGGACATCTTGCGGCAATGAAGAGTTATTGGGTGTTGTCAGTTTTGTGGGGCATTTGCCAGCGACCATCCTTGGCCAACGATCCGGAGCACGCCAGTGCGACACGTCTCTGGAACAAAGGTTAACCATCGCGACTAGGGCTGGGTGTCGCCGCGGGGCGGAGTCACGTTGTCGCCCGAAGTTTCGGGTGAATCGATCGAATCATCCTGATCCAGTTCGCCAGCTTGGTCCAGCGCATCAGTGTCGGGCGATCCCGCCCCCGATTTTTCCTGCTTAATCTTATTTAACAATTCGCTAACGACCAGGGCGTTTTGCAGTCCCTTGTCCAGCTTGAAAGTCAATTTGGGCGTGTAGCGAGCTTCGATGCGATTGGCGATCTTGCTCTGCAAAAATCCCGCACAATTCTGCAGCCCACGAATCGCGAGGTCCTGCTGGTTTTCGGTTCCCATCACGCTGACGGAAACCTTGGCTTCGCGCATGTCGGGCGAGACCTCGACTCCGATCACGGTGACGTCTTTGACGCGAGGGTCACGAACTTCGGTCAAAATCGTCGACGCGACGACTTCGCGGATCGCTTCAGCAGCTTTTAGTAAACGACGGGACATGAGGAACGGAGTTAAGAAAGAAGGTAAAAAATGGACGGGAATGAAGCAGCGAAGATCATCTAGCGGGTAACAGAGGATCTAGCGGTGTAAGTGTCGCGTGTGAACACAGAGCCCGATAAAGCAGCTCTGTAATCCCCAACTGCGGCGCGGCGGAAGACGTCAGGCACGAACGATGGATCGCATCGAGCACCGAACCTGTGCGACCGGCGGGGTAATCCCAGCTGCAAACAATCGGAACGCCGTGGCCGGAACGCTTTAATCGGAACTCACAATCGACTCGACACCTCACTAGGCCGGAACGCCTCAGCAACGTGCAAGCCGATGATTACCGAAATCGCCGACGTCAACGACGCCGGCGTTTTCGGACGATGCAACCGCAAGCGGTTTAATCCAATGTTCGAGCGACCTCTTCAATGCGATACGCTTCCAACACGTCGTCTTGTTTGATGTCGTTGAATCCGCTCAGACGGATACCACATTCCATCCCACGCGGTACTTCTTTGACATCTTCCTTGATTCGCTTGACCGTATCGAGCGGGTAATCGCCGATGGTGCGACCGTCGCGATTGACACGGATACGGCAACCACGCTGGATAACCCCTTGAGCGACATAGCACCCTGCGATCGTTCCAACACGGCTGATCTGGAAGACTTGTTTGACGAGGGCACGTCCCAATTCGACGACACGTTCTTCGGGTTTCAAGCGACCTTCGATCATCGCCTTGATGTCGTCCGCCAACTTGTAGATGACTTGGTAACGTCGAATTTCAATCCCACGCTCTTCGGCGAGCGACCGAGCTTGATCATCCGGGATGACATTGAAAGCCAACACCACCGCTTCGGATGCCGAGGCCAGCGTAATATCGGCCAGCGAGACACCGCCGACGCTCTTCTGCAACACTCGCAACTCGACTTCGGGGTGATCGAACTTGCTGAGTTCTTTCTCGATCGCTTCGAGCGACCCTTTCACATCGGCGCGGATAATCAAGTTCAACTTGACGCGATCCTCGACACCGATCTTTCCGCCTGCCAACATCTCTTGGAACGTATCGAACGAGACCTTGGTGGTGCTGCCCGACAAGTTTTCGCGACTCGAGTTGGATTCGCGATTCTCGGCGATCTCTCTCGCTTGCGCGATGTCTTTGAGCACATGGAACCGATCGCCTGCACCCGGAGCTTGGTCCAATCCGGTGATATTGACCGGAGTACTTGGGCCCGCTTCCTTGATGTTCTTGCCAGTCAGTGTGTCCTTCATCGAACGCACGCGTCCGTGTGACGGACCACAAACCAACACGTCGCCGACTCGGAGCGTTCCGTTCTGAACGACCAACTTTGCGACGACACCGCGGTCGCCCTGCTGTTCTGACTCGATACAAACGCCCAGAGCCTTACGGTCTGGATTCGCCTTGTACTCGTTCATTTCCGCGATCGTCAGCAATGTCTCGAGAAGCTCGTCCATCCCGGTACCCTTGGTGGCACTGGTTCGGATCACTTCAACATCGCCGCCCCATTCGCTAGGCGTCAATTGATGTTCGGTCAATTGCGTCAGCACGCGGTTGGCATCCACGCCTTCGAGGTCGATTTTGTTCAGTGCGACCACGATCGGCACGCCGGCGGCTTTTGCATGACTGATCGCTTCGGCCGTTTGCGGCATAATGCCGTCATCCGCTGCGATAACAAGTACTGCGATATCGGTGACGTTCGCACCACGAGCACGCATTTCGGTAAACGCTTCGTGACCAGGCGTATCGACAAACGTGACCTTTCGTCCATCCTTGTCGATTTCATAAGCACGGATGTGCTGGGTGATCCCGCCCGCTTCGCCGCTGACGACATTAATGCCGATCAAATAATCGAGCAAACTTGTCTTGCCGTGGTCGACGTGGCCCAGGAAGGTCACGATCGGAGCACGAGCAACAAGCGATTCTTCGGCGTCTTCTTTTTCTTCCAGCTCGGTGATCAGCTCTTCTTCGAGCGTCTCGGAAGCCTTCAATTCGATATCAAGATCCATCTCCGCGGCAACAAGTTCCGCGGTTTCGAAATCAAGTTGTGCGTTGATGTTGACCATGATCTGCATGCCCATCAACGTCCGCAACACTTGTGCGACCGGGACTCCGGCGGCTTCAGAGAAGCTTCGCACGGTACAGGGCAATTCTAGTTGGATCTTGTCTTTACGCGGAGCCGCCGTGTTGGTGCCTTTGCGTTTGAGCGTCCGTCGACGATACGGTGATTCGCGTCCGCCGCGATCAAACGACTCGTTCTTATGACGACGTCCGCCGCCACCGCCTCGCGAACGTTCGGCGCGGGCGCTGGCCATTCCCGACAGCCCCTTCTTGCGTGGCTTGTCCTCTTCCTCGACGGACTTGCCACCCTTATGGCCTTTTTCGCCAGTGAAGCCACTCAGACCGCCACTGCCGATTTTGCGTGTACCGCCACGCTTGCTGTCGGCATCGTCTTGAGCGATTTGCTCGAGAGGTGCCTTCATGCCTTGCTTGTGACCAGCGATCACATCTTTGCTGAGCTTGATATCCGGCTTCTGAGCCTTCGGTTCGCCTGGAGCCGACTTTGGAACCACATTTTCAGGTGCATCCCCGAGTGCCGCCATTTTGACGTTAATACGAGGCTCGCGACGCTTTGGCTTGGAACCTTTCTTCTCGCCACCGCCGCTGGAAGCAGGACGATCGAGCGAACGGATTCCTCCGCCGCTTGGCGTTGCCGAATCAGGACGCACGGCAGCGACGGGCGCACTGCGATCGACCGCTCCGGTCGGGATCGTTCGTTTGCTGAAGCCAACCTTATCAGCCACACGAGCCGCCAAGCCGCTGACGCCACTTTTTCGCTGTGGTGTTTCCTTAGGCGAACTTCCCGAATCTGCGGGCGGTTTTGCTGTCGGAGGCTTCGGTGCCGCAGGCGTGCTAGGCGACGCTTCTGCTGCAGGAGCTTTCGCTGGCGCTTCCGCGGCCGCTTTCTTGCTGGAAGGCGAATCGTCGAACAGAGGCGAACGAATCGGTGCCGGAGCAGCAGGTTTTGATCCCCCCACGCTCGCTGGCTTGGGTTTGTTCGGTCGACCGATTTGAATCGCAACCGGTTTACGTTTCTCGGGAACCACCGAGTCACGAACCGCCGCAACGGGGGCCGTTGAAGATGTCGTTGCCTTGGCAACCACAGGTGTTTTGGGAGCAGCAGGTTTGGCAGATCCCGCGAGGTGATCGCGAACCTTCTGAGTTTCTTCGTCGGTCAGACTGGCAAGCGCCGAGCCTTTGCCGGTAATACCGACCTTCTTGACGATATCGACGAGATCTTTGCTGTCTAAGTTCAGTTCTTTGGCGAGCGCGTAAATGCGTGCGGGCACGGGGTAGAAGTCCTGTCAGTTTCGTTTGGGAATCGGTAAGACCAACTACGCTTTCCTTATCAACACGACGGAAAGTGCACGCTGCGGCATTCTGCTGAACACATGCAACGTTTTACGTGTTTCACTAACACGTCGTCGTCTTAAACACGGCTTTTCGAAGTGGCGTTTAATTCGACAGTAGGTGATCAAATAAAGTTTGGCGGATCACACCTGGATTGATGGCATACCGATTCGTTCAATGTGGTTGAAGTTACATAAATGATTTCCTCCATCGCCATCATTGGATCCCACGGAGTGAATAAAACACGGGGAAAATGATGTCGGGGAATGATTCAAGTGATGCTTTTGGACCTGCGAGAGGCCCTGTCTGGGGTTAAGAATAGCGAAAAATGTGCTTGTCGCAGAGTGGCACTTGGCCAGAATCTGCCGCAAACCGAAAAATTTTAGGCCTGCCAGTCACTTTGATGTCGCTACGAGGGGCAAACAATGACGACTTTGCCAGCAAAAAACAAGCCCACCTCACCCACAGGGGTGTTGACACAGTGTCGCGTCGGGTGACTCGTCCCGCGGCCCCGCAGCGAAAATCCGCGGCGGAAAACCGCGAATCGCTTCGGCAAAAATGGGGGGGACACGCCGCTGCGAAAGTTTTGGCGACTTTCGCGACCGATGCGGCTAACTCGACTTGCTCGCGGACGACTCCGAGTCGGCTGCTTCGGGCTCGGTCGGTTCGGGCTCGGTCGGTTCGGGCTCGGTCGGTTCGGGCTCGGTCACTTCGGGCTCGGCCGCTTCGGCGGGCTCCTCTGCAGCCGCCTCTTCCGCAGCAACCGCTTCGCCGCTCTCGGTTTCAGCCGGAGCTTCTTCACTGGACGCTTCCGCTGCTGCCTCAGGTGCCGCTGCTGCTTCAGGTGCGGGGGCTGCTTCAGCCGCCGGTGCTGCCGCCGCTTCGGGCTCCGCGATTCCAGCAGCTTCGGCTTCACGCATCAGCCGGTCTTTCTCTTTACGAGCACGACGCTCTTCGGTCGCAGCCTGCTCGGCCTCTTCGGCACGCGCTTCGGCGGTTTCGACAATGTAGTCAACCTGCTCGGCGGTCAAACCACTCATTTCCATAAACAGATCGGGCTCGATCACGGACAGGTCGTCGTAGGACAAGTAACCTTGCTCGACAAGCGACTGAGCAATCTCTTCGGTCACGCCTTCGATTTGACTGAAACCTCCGACGGCCCGCTCGATCTGCTCTTCCAACTCGGCACCGGTCATAATTTCGATGTCCCAGCCGCACAGCTTACTGGCCAGACGAACGTTTTGACCGCGGCGACCAATCGCCAACGACAACTGATCCTCTTGAACCAACACAATCGCTCGCCCGATCATATCGCAAAGCAAAACCTGCTCGACGGTCGCCGGTTGCAGCGAGTTAGGAATCAAAACCTCGGGGTCTTCGCTGTAACGGACCACATCAATGTGCTCACCCGCCAACTCTTCACGAACCGCCTTGATTCGGCTACCACGGAAACCCACACACACGGCGATCGGGTCCACTTGCGAATCCACGCTGCTGACGGCAACCTTGCTGCGATAACCAGGCTCGCGGCTGATCGATTTGATCGAGATCACTTCTTCCGAGATTTCAGGAATCTCTTGCTCAAACAATCGTTGCACCAATTGCGGTCGCGTACGACTGAGCACGACACGCACGCGGTTACCCGCAGCTTTGACTTCAAACACGACCGCACGAACCCGTTCACCGGCGTGCAACGATTCTCCAGGAATCTGTTCACTGCGAGGCAGAATGGCTTCGACGTTGCCAAGGTTAACGGTGGCCACACCACCATCGGCGCGGCCGATGATACCGGCAACGATCTGACCGACTTGCTCGCGATACTCCGCCATCAACGAGTCACGTTCGGCTTCCTTGACTTTTTGAATGATGACCTGCTTGGCGGTCTGAGCACCGATACGGCCGATTTGATCTTCGCCTAGCTCTTCCCCGTCATGGCGGGCAGTGATTCGCCCGTTCTCGCGGTTCAGCGTAATCGTGATGTCGGCATCTTCGCCATATTGCCGTTTCGCCGCAGTTTGTAGCGCCGCTTCGATCGCGGAAAAGACAAGCTCCGTGTCAATGTTCT
Organism: Novipirellula rosea; assembly: GCF_039541335.1. NCBI lineage: Bacteria > Pseudomonadati > Planctomycetota > Planctomycetia > Pirellulales > Pirellulaceae > Novipirellula > Novipirellula rosea. Next base: position 284,724 of record NZ_BAABGA010000107.1, read on the forward strand.
TCTCACGGTGAAGCGAATCAACGTAACGAAGTATGTCTTGGGGGTTCATAGTCGTGGCTTCGATAAGGGCTCTATAAAAACTGCCCGAACCTTTGGGGGCCCGGGCACAGCGAATGCTCGATTGTTTAATCTAGGTTATCGATACTAATCAGGAGTGTCAACCAAGACTGAGCGTCGCAAAACAGATCGCAGCGGCGTCATCCCGACGTCCCGATGACGTTGACGGCTTGCCGCAAATCAACCGGAATTACCGGACCAAACGCTCCCGGCCTGACCCTGCAATGCGGCCTTGCCTCGGTCGCTGAGATCCGTCCCCGTCACGATTTGTATCAATCAAACCGTTTTCTGGCGGCAAGCCCGCAAGCCACCTGGGTAGCGATTTTGTCAGCGGCATGAATGATCCGTACCTCGAAAACAGGACGGCGACAAATTCGCCACAAATTCGCCAGGCGTAACCCTGTTACGCAACCGGGTTTGCACGGCAACAAGCGGCGACATGCCCGCTCGCACTGGCCCACTTGTGTCCACCGATCGATATAGAGCATTGCCCTATCAGTCACGCCGCCCCCTTCAAACGTTTACGCCGAAGCGATGCTGGAAAACACCAACACAATAAAAATAAATAATCCGAACCAGGTGTAATTTTTCAGATCAAACGGATTGGGCCGAATCGGTAATGAAGCCGTTTGAACTTCACCCAATTCCCCTGCCCGCTTTTTACCGATCCCGCTTTCGCCAGAGGAAACAGCGTCAAACGATGGCGGTTCGTTTGCGTCCTCTGCGTCAGAGACAACAGCGGACGCGGCATACTTTGCTGCGGCGTGATACTTGGCTACGGCGTGATACTTGGCTGCGGCGTGATACTTGGCTGCGGCGTGATACTTGGCTGCGGCGTGATAACGGGTCGCCGATTTTTCACTAGTTCTCATTCCCGCCGCTTGCTCGTCCATCGCAACAGCATCGCCCGCGACCTCGCCTGTACCTTCGCCATCTGCGTGATCCAATTGCAACACGCGAAGATGAGAGGACGCCATCTCGGATCTCGCTCGTTTCGGTCGAACTGCGGAACAACCGCGACTCACAGGCGGAACGTCCAGCAGCGTGTCTTGGGCAATTCGAACCGATGGGCGATGAGGAAAGACACTCATGTGCAGGCTCCGGAAGAAAAGGAACGACGTTTCGAGGTTGGTGCTTTCGCGAATCCTGAATCAAAACATTTGAATTCTTGAATTTGTAATCGTGAAACTGGAACAGCAACAGGATTCGCGAAGAACGTCGTTGGCAAACGACAAGCCACACGGATGCAAACGACAAGCCATCACGCAATGAATCACGACCCGCCGCCGGCTTGATTTGCATTCAGCCCCAAACAACCGCCTACGGAGGCGTATTTATTATGCAAACGGCGACGGTCGATCACCGTGATCGAAATCGCAGTGTTGATTCGATGCAGCGCACGACGATTCACCGAACATTCAGTGGATGCAAAAAGTCAACACGTTCGCGGCTTGGCGTAATGTCACCCGAGCAGAATACGGTTCAGCCCGCTTTAACGATTATGCCGATTATGGCTGCCGATCCGTTCATTCGGCCCTGCAACGAGTGTGGTTGACTGATCCCACGGCACTCGGCGACTCGATCCATAGAAACAATCGTGCAATTTTTCTGGTTGCAATATTTCTGGCTCGCAAAGCAGCCACTGGCGAAGCGGCGACAACTTGCTTGCCAAGCAACAAACGATGCGAAGCGGACGCGATTGCCAACGCACGGCGTCACCCCTCAAAGGACGACACAGCATGCTACCGACCGACCGAACCACTGCCGCACGCCGCGGATTCACCCTGATTGAGATGACGGTTATCGCATTGTTGGTCGGGGTGGTCGCCACTCTAGCGGCTCCTCGGTTGTTTCCGGACAGCGACGATGTGAACGATGTGCCCAGTCGCCGGCAATTGGCGATCCTGCGAAACGCCATCGAGATGTACCGTGCCCACGCAGGGTTTTATCCTCCGGCAAACCAGTTGCCTGAGGTGATGGAAACGCTGTTTCACAAGCCGCTCGCGTCACCCGTCTACAGCCCTCTGCGTGGTCGCAACTCCGTCTACTACGACCTGGATCGCAACGTAGCCCAAGAGGTCCTGACGCAGCCAGACGCCGAAGCAGGCTGGGCCTACAAACCGGCAAACGGCACGCTCAAGTTCAACGTGTCGCCCCGCGATGTTTCGGCAAACTGGTAGTGCAGTAGCGGAACTGGCCAGAAGTTTCGTTCCAGGCGGGGAGACCGCGACCGATGTCACCCGCCCAGCGAAGCTGGGAGCAAACCGAAACATTGAAAAGGTTAAATTGACAATTGTAAATTGAAAATTGCTGACTTCTCAGCCACGGACGTGGCGGCAGCATGTAGCCTTGGGCGTAAGCCCAAGGAATGCGGTCAAGACGAATTCGCAAAGCCCCGGCAGGGGCGACAGAAAACGTGCCCGTAGCGGAACTTGTCAAAAGTTTCGTCCCGACCGACGCACCGACGCACCAACGAAAGTCTTGACGACTTCCGCTACCGATGTCACCCGCTCGGCGAAAATTGAGCAATCAGGCGATTTCGGCTACCAACCGGCGGAGTACGGCAAGATTGATCCGGTCCCAATCTTCGCCCGTTTCTTCGTCGGTCCCCTTTTCAGTCTCCAGATAGCCGGGAATTGGCCCCAGCTTGTCATCCATCAAGACATGGCGGAATCCGTCCAGCCCGATTTCGCCACGTCCAATATGCTCGTGGCGATCCACTCGGCTACCCAGCGGCTTTTTGCTGTCGTTCAGATGCAGCGCCGCGACTGACCCTGCAGGCAACAAATCATCGAGCTCCTGACGAAACGCCGCAAATCCCTGCTTCGTATTGATTTCGTATCCCGCAGCAAAGGCGTGACAGGTATCAAGACAAACCCCCACGCGCCGGGAATCACCGCCTCCTTCGATCATCGCTCCAAGCTGATCAATCTGATGCCCAAGGCAAGAACCTTGGCCAGCAGTATTCTCTAACAGCAAACGGCACGACCCTGGTTGGACGCGTCCGAGGATTTCCACGATCGCGTCGATGATTCGTTTGATCCCGTCGGCTTCGCTGCTGGTCGTGAACGCGCCGGGATGCACCACCAACCCTTCGATTTCAAGCTCGTTCGCTCGCTCGAGTTCCATCACCAACGAATCCACTGACTTCTGAAACAAGTCATCCTTGGGCGTGGCGAGGTTGATTAAATAAGACGCGTGAGCGATGGGGTTGCGAATCCCCGATTCGGCGAGCGCCGTTTTCCACGCTTCAACATCGGCGGCCACCAGCGGCTTGGCGGCCCATTGGTTGTTGTTTTTCGTGAACACTTGGATCACGTCACAGCCGACGTCGACAGCGCGGGCAACTCCCTTGGCCAATCCACCCGCAACCGAAACGTGAGAACCGAACAAGTGACGAGCGTGAACGTTTGCGGAATCTTTCTTGGCCATGAGACGCGATTATTTAGGAAAGTTTATTTGGAACGTTTTTATTGAAAGTGGGCAGGGAAGAGCGTGAAGTATTGCAAGCATTCGCTCGATTGCGAACCCAACGTGCCGAACGTTTGCCAAAGCAAACTTTCCCGGATCCCCCCGTGCCACTTCAATAATTCCAGAAAAAAGAATTGATCTTGCAATCAAGACTATCGAAATGCGATAGCCGAAGTCGATACTTTCGTTACAAGTCCACCCTCGGTCTGCCGACTCATCTGCGTTGCAGGTGCAGCGCAGGGAACGGGGAAGGTCAACTGAAACTGATAGCACTAGGAGATTCAGGGATGAATCAGGCTACGACAAAAATCGCCGTTAGCGTGATTGCGCTTGTTCTGGCTTTCAATATCAACACCGCCAAGGCTCAATCGCCTTCGTCCGATTCGAGCATGCCAACGATGGGCGAATTCATGAGCGGATTGAATCCGATGAATTGGAAAATGCCGAACTTCAAGAGCTTGCTTCCAGGGCAAGACGAAACAGCTCGCATCAAGCAGAAAAAAGAAGGCTTGGTCAGCGAGGTTACCCAATCCGCATCACGAAGTTGGCAGCGGACCAAAGAAGTCCTCGACCCACGTCGATTGATGCCAGCACCGTCGACCACACCCAAAGACGATTCTCCTGGCTTCTTCGCCTCGATGTTCGGAGGCGCCAAATCGGCTGAAGAGATCGAAGCAGAACGCGTGGCAACGGTCAGCGACTTCTTGGCTCAGCCGAAACTGAACCGCTAAGCATCCGCCTCTGCTGCGGATTCACCCAACGCCGATTAGGTGCAACGACTGTCGTCCCTCTGCCATCGACTCGATTAGCGTCGATGGCGACGGGACAACGGGACACGCAAAAACGTAGCGTTAGGGCACAGGCGTTTCCGCGCTGGACTCTTGCATTTCAGAGGCGAACTCCTCCGCAGACAATACGTCATCCGGAGGAGGATAGCGAGTGCCGATCGGCTCCCAATTTGGATCGACAGGACCTCGATTCATATTCAGATCACTGCGCATCATGCTTATCATCCGATACGCAAACACGCCGCCTCCCATCAAAATCAGGATCAAGACGGCGAGCTTGGCGGTGCGATACCGCATCGGCCGCCGTGACTCTTTGACCTCGGGGGGCGTTTGATAAGGTTGCACCGGGGGTGACGAGGGATCAGTCATTGGATTGCTCAATCCTGCTAGAGACGTTGATCACGATCTGCAAAGAGACAACCGAGCGTGCACTCGCGTAAGAGCTTCGGTCCGCTCGACAAAAGCCGCGGACGACTTCCGCTACTGATTTTACCCGCCCGGCGCAGCGGGGAGGGTCGGAAAACGAGCCCACAGCGAGTTTTCCGGGGCGGGCACCGTGGCTGCTAAATCGGACCTTCTACTTCTAACACACCGAGGCCCCACCCAGAGCTTGCTGTCGCTCGCTCTGACCTCCCCAAAACGAGTTTCGGGGAGGTGAAATGCTACCGAACTCACCCGCCCGTAGCGAAACTTGTCAAAAGTTTCGGCACCAGTGACATCCCACGAAACCTACGGCACATGTTAGCAAACCGGATTATTGAAAAGGTTAAATTGACAATTGTAAATTGAAAATTGCTGACCCCTCAGCCACGGACGTGGCGGCAGCATTTAGCCTTGGGCGTGAGCCCAAGGAATAGCGGCCAAACTGATCTCACAAAGCCCCGGCAGGGGCGACAGAAAACTTCACCCGCCCGGCGAAGCGGGGAGGGTGCTCGATTGATGGCCAGCTTTCCAAGCTGGAACCGCAAACGGTGAACGATATTCATTAGTGGACGCGGTGACCGTTGAAGTACGATCAATCGCGCTGCACGCTAACGGCTTGGAAAGCCGTGCGACAATAGCGGCACTCTGCAATTGCGGATATCGTGTGGAGATGGGCCGCAGGACAAAAATATTGCGAAGGTGCGTCGATTGCTTTGACGCGATCCGCATCACCACTGTACTGGCGTGGTTCTCGGCGATCGTGATTTTATCGACCGGGCTGCTGATCCTAAAACCGTACCCCTTTTATTTTCCGCCAAATTTTGAATTTGGATTCCTACGCGGACGCGAACCGTATTTCCACGGCGTGTACGGAATCGCCTTCTTTTCGCACATCGTCACGACCCCCGTGGTGCTAGTGTTAGGGCTGCTTCAATTGAACCGCCGGATCCGCTCGCGATGGCCAGCGACCCATCGGCGAATCGGCAAAGTCTACGTCGGGCTCGTTCTTGTATGCGTCGCCCCGAGTGGATTGATCATGGCGATGCGTGCTCCGAACGGCTACGGAGCGATCAGCGGTTTCGCCGTGCTGAGCGTCGTGACCTGGATCGCCACGATGCTGGGCTGGAAACGAGCCGTCGGCGGGCGGCTGGATTCACACCTGCGGTGGATGTTTAGAAGTTATCTACTGATCTGCTCTGCGGTGTTGCTGCGTATCTTGGCGATGGTGGCCACCGACCTGCAGCTGACTTCCGCAACAGCCTATCCGATCGCCGCTTGGGCGAGCTGGTTGCCATCGCTTGTGGTGTTCGAAGTGATCACGCATCGAAGAGAACGGATGACGCGTCGAAACAAACAGGCTCAGTCGAACCTAGGGAGTCAACGGTAGCGGGCTGGCGCACAGTTTTGCGTAAGCATCCTTCAACTCTTCGGACGTACCCCCCGCATCCGAAGTCGACAAGACGATCCAAGGACGCGCCTTGCGAATCACCCCTTTCTCTAGAAACTCGCCAAACAAACGCAGGCGAAGTTCATTGTCAGAGGAATGCTTTGCGGTGAAGGGTGCATCGTGTGGCCCCAACAGCACGGCGACCGAAATGTCGTCGGCGGTAGCCTGCGAAATGGGATCGCAACCCGCCGAAGCCGATGCCGCTGTCGCATTGCCGCTGCCATGTGCGACAAGATCGACCGTCGGATGGGTGTCCAGTAACCGCGTTTCAAGCGACAAGATGACCTCGATCACCAACCGGTTGGCGCCCGAGACAATCGGTTTAAAGACTGCTTCGATCGAATACGAGCCCTCTTGCTGAGGAAACAAAACATGCAATTCATCACCGCGGACGAACTGCTCGGCCGCCTGCGGGAACACATCCTCGCCCACCGAGCAAAATTGAACTCGCGAAGGATTGGTGCCTTCTAAACCAAGCTGAATCCCCTGAGGGCCGCCGGTCGCATTGAGCCGCCACGTCGCGTCGGCATCGGACCACGTTGCCAAACCGAGTTCGCCGGTCTTCCACATCAGCTGTTTTTCTTTCGTACTTTTGAGGACAGAGCACAAGGTCAAAGCGGGACACGCCGCTAACACTGCGGCAAGGGATCCATTCTAGCTTAGCGAAACTCAGGCAAGAGTTTCGGACTGCAACGAAAGTCTTGACGACTTCCGCTACGGGGCGGTTGCATGCCGCCAGCGATACACTCGCCTATCCCATCTTTGCAAACAACCGCGACGGACGCGGGTCCGTCGCTAAATGATCGACGCGTTAGAGCTAAGCGTTAGAGTTAAACCAAGTTAGCTGGCGTATTCGGCGCTGAAGAACTCTTTGCTCTCGTCGACGCCTGGTTTGATCGTGCGGCTGCCTTCTTTCCAGTTAGCAGGGCAGACTTCGCCATTCTTCTCGAAGTATTGCAGGGCTTGCGCGATTCGCATCGCTTCATCCACACTGCGTCCGAGCGGCAGATCGTTGACGACTTGGTGACGGACGACGCCGTCTTTGTCGATCAAGAACAATCCACGCAGAGCAACACCAGCGTCGATCAGCACGTCATAGTCGCGTGCGATCTGCTTGTTCAAGTCGGCGATCAACGGATAGTCGGTCTTGCCGATTCCGCCTTCGCTGCGTTTGGTGTTCGTCCATGCCAAGTGAGTGAACTCGCTGTCGACCGAGACGCCAAGCAACTGAACGCCGAGCTTCTCGAACTCCGCCGCACGGTCGCTGAAGGCAATGATTTCAGTCGGGCAAACGAACGTGAAGTCCAAAGGCCAGAAGAACAGGATGACGTACTTACCGCGGTAATCCGACAGCGAAATTTCTTTAAATTCGCCGTTGGGCATAACCGCTTTAGCTGTGAATTCGGGGGCTTGTTGCTGAACCAACACACTCATCGTTTCGCTACCTTCGTTTTGAGATTGCGGCGGATTGGAAATAAAAAGGAAGCAAGGCAGGCTGCTAAGGCACCCACCCGCGTTAAATCCAGAAATTGACTCTCGTCAGGCCGCACAGTTTAGGCTTTCAACCGCCCCATCGAAAGGAGATGCAATCCACGCCCCAACCGCTTTGTTTGTCGAGCGGCAGCAGCGGATGCGAAAGTCGATGGCATGGGGCTCGCCAAGAGCGTTTTGCAAGCCCCCCCCCAAATCATTAAAGCAACCTCAGGGCGAATTAGCTCAGTCGTCGCCGGCGAGCCCTAGTTTCGCCAGCCATTTTCGAGAATGACCTTCTCCGCTCTGGTTTTGCGCGGCATCGCGGCGAAGTCGATCCAATTGCTCGTCGAGATCGGCCAATTTGGTCGCCACCTCTTGCCGCTCGCGAGACAGCTTAGCGCGTTCGAGTGACGCTTCGATTTCCGCTTGGCGGAATTTTTCTTCCCACTGCGTCTGCAGTGTCTGCAGTCGCTGCCGCTCCTCTTGTATCAACTCATCCGCGTCGATCATCTCGGCGATCGCAGCAGCGCCGATCGCCATCCCGCCCGCGGCCGATTGAGGACGTTGTTCGAGCAAATGATTCAGTTCACCAATCTCTTTCTCGAAACGCTCGTTCTGTTGCTGCAAACGTGAAATCTCGGCGGTCAACTCCTCTACAAACGCAACCGGATCGACCTCACACTGTGGCTCGTCCGCTTCGCCAGCATCGCTCAATCGCGACTGAACGGTTTGCGTCAAAAAGGTTTCGGCGTCAAAGCAATCCTCTTCCATCTGACGCAGAATCAACTGTTTCCGCTCTTCCCACGAAAGCGCCTCGGTAAAGTCCGAGGCAGCATCGCTGGTCGATTTACGCACGTTAGCGTTGGCGACTTTTGCCGCTAGGTCGCTGTTTTGACGTTTCAGCTCGCACAACTCGTCTTCGAGCGCCGCAATTTCGTCACGCAGCGACTCGACCGCCGTTTCATGCTGAGCACGATCGATGCCGTCACCGACATCGCTCGCCACCGAATCACGTGGGGCGCCAGCCGCTTCGACCACTTGGCTCTGCAGATCGGCAAAATCGGCCAACAATTGGCGAAGCAACAGACTGTTACCATCGACCGCCTGCAGAATTGCCTGCGACTGCTCGGACGTAGCAACCTCGGACGAAGCCGTCTGCCAATCGCCGGAACCAGCCTCCTGAAATTCGGATTCCGTTAATTCGGATTCAGCCGGTTCGAATCCTGGCAATTCGGATTCCGTTAATTCAGGGGGCTGCCACTCGGATTGCCATTCCGGTTGCGATGATTCAGGCGACAGATCCGATTCAGAGAGTGACGCCTGTTCGAATAAAGACGACTGCTCGGATAAAGACGACTGCTCGAATAAAGACGTTTGCTCGGATAAATCGGTGTCGTCTGGTTCTGCGGCCCGTTCCGATTTGATCTCTATCGACTCGATCTCTATCGATTCGGTGGGCAGCGAATCAGAGCTATTTGATTCGGCTTGTTTTGATTCACGGCGGACGGCTTCGGCGCATGCGACACCACTGGGTATGCATTTTGTCGCGTCACGACGAGCCGCGGCATTATTCGCATGGTGACTGTTTTTCCGTTTTCGAGTCTTCCTGGCCATAGTGGTTGTGTATTTGTTAGCATGCCAGCCGCGTTTCGCTTGCGGGCCGAAGCGGCTAAAATTTCGGTTCGTACGCGGCTGCACATCCAATGAAGATGACAGGTCGTAGCGCACAGAATCTTTCCCCGTACTGATTCCTACGTCGAAACCCTAGGTTTGTCAAAAAGAGACATGGCTAAAAAGAAAACCACCGCATCCGATCCTGCAAATGAAACCGATTCTGCGGAGATCGACTTTGAACAAGCGGTGGGCGAGGTCCAGCGGATCGTCGGCGAGCTGGAAAGCGGCGAATTGGGGTTAAGCGAATCGCTGCAGCACTACGAGCGGGGGATCAAACGGCTTAACCAGTGCCATGGCCTGCTGGCAGACGCCGAACGCAAAGTCACGCTGCTGTCGGGATTCGATGCGGATGGCAACCCGGTCACCGAACCTTTCGAGGGAGCCGACGAGAAGGACGCTGCTCCCGCCAAAGCGGGTCGACGCGGCCGCGGCACCGCCAAGCGGAAACCCGATAACGACGAAGAATTGGGTGGACTGTTCTAATCCCAGCAAGTCCGGCGCGCCCCGTTTTTCTGTGGTGAAACGGCCAGCTCCGGCGAACCGAATCCAACCGACTGCATTAAACTGGATAAGAAACGCAGCAGGCCCCACACGACGCTACGAGCCCTGAAAGTGACGCTGGCAGCGAAAAAAGAGGGCAGAGGGGTGATCCACAATAACGCCGTGCGGTAATTATTGTAGGGTCATCCGCACTGTCATCCCGTCATCCCCCGATCAACCATCCCCCCAAACGGAAACTCAACTTTGAGTTGCAAACCATCTGAGCGAATTTATGGCTAATTATCCCTCTGTAATGGAGGATCTTCGTCCACTGGTCCAGCAAGCGCTTGAAAATGCGTGCGATTTCGGCGATGGTTGCCCCCAACGGCTGGGTGAGGCGATGCGTTATGCGCTGCTGGCCCCCGGAAAACGGCTGCGACCGGCATTGGTCTTGATGGCTTGCGAAGCGTGTGGCGGACAACTCGAGGAAGCGTTGCCGGCGGCGGTTGCCGTCGAAATGATTCACGCCTACTCGCTGGTTCACGACGATTTGCCCGCCATGGACGACGATGATTTGCGTCGTGGCCGGCCCACAGTTCACATTCAATTTGACGAGGCAACAGCGATTTTGGTCGGCGATGCTCTACAGGCCGAGGCGTTTCGCCAGCTCAGCGAGCGGGTCAGCGACCCGTCGCGTGCGATCGCGGCGATTCGTGTGCTCGCCTCGGCCGCTGGTGCCAGCCACCTCGTCGGCGGCCAATCCGACGACTTGTCCGCAGAACGCGGGCAAACGGAACGCGGGCAAACGGAACGCGGGCAAGCGGCTCGGAGCGATACGCCTTCGGATTCAGCGACCCAGGCCGCTTCACCGAGAACCGTCGAACATCTCGAATCGATTCACCGGCGGAAAACCGGCGCCTTATTCTCTGCGTCGCTCGCGATGGGCGCGATCCTGGCGGGAGCAGACGAGAAATCCAAGTCGGTGTTGTCCGATTATGCAGCGGACCTCGGGTTGGCGTTCCAAGTCGTTGACGACTTGCTCGATTACACTGCCAACGAACAAGAACTCGGCAAACGCACAGGAAAAGATGCAGATCGAGGCAAGCTGACGTACCCTGGTCTGTTGGGCATCGAAGCGGCCCGCGACAAAGCGGAACAGCTAGTAAAGTCGGCACGCAACCATGCGACGTTTTTTGGCGAAGCCGGTTGGCGGTTAACGAGTTTGGCTGATTTTGTTTACGAGCGAACCCAGTGATGGATTAACACGTGGTGGATTGACCCCAACAATACCGACACCGTCCCAAATGCATGGATGAATCGCACAATACGTGCTGCGATCGATTGAGCCAGTGCGACAACCGAGTGGATAAAATAATGAGTGAACCTGAACCGACGACCGCCCAACCTTGCAGCCACCCTCTGCTTTCGAGCTTGCCGGATGCGAGCCCGCTGAAGTCGATGTCGCGCGACCAATTGAAAGATGTGGCGAGCGAGATCCGTGATGTGCTCTGCAATCTGTTGGCCACACGAACGGCCCACTTTGCGTCGAACCTCGGCGTGGTCGAACTGTGCATCGCGCTGCACTGCGAATTTGATTTCCGCCACGACCGTTTGATTTGGGATACCGGCCATCAAGTTTATCCGCACAAATTGGTGACCGGCCGTTACCACGATTTCCCCTCGATTCGCACGCGAGGCGGATTGATGGGATACCCCAATCCGGTCGAAAGCGAATACGACTTGTTCATGACCGGTCACGCCGGTTGCAGCGTCAGCACCGCAGTGGGACTCCGCAGCGGTGATGTGCTCTCGGGCAACGCCGACCGGCGCACCGTTGCAGTGATCGGCGACGGTGCTTTTCCAAGCGGCATCGTATTCGAAGCAATGAATAACGCCGGAGAACTCGAAGACGATCTGACGATCATCTTGAACGACAACAAAATGTCGATCTGCCCACGCGTCGGTTCGGTGGCCACGTACCTGGACCGGCTTCGCTCGAATCCCTATTACACTGGTCTAAAGCACGAGGTCACACGACTGCTCGACCACGTGCCGATGTTCGGCGATCCCACCGAACGTCTGCTGGCTCAGATGAAAGAAGGGGTCAAGGCCGGTTTGTTGGGCGGAATGTTGTTCGAAGAATTGAACATCCGTTATGTCGGTCCGATCGATGGACACGACATTCCGATGATGCGGAAATATTTGGCGATGGTTCGCGAAATGAAAGGCCCCGTGCTGCTGCATGTCGTCACCGAAAAAGGACATGGTTACAAACCCGCCGCCGAAGATCCGGTCTTTTTCCATACACCGCCTGCGTTCAAGGACGATCGTGGCAAACCGGTCTCGACCGCGTCCTCGGGTTGCCCTCCGTTCACTTTGCATGCTCGCGATGCAATCCGTCGTCAAATGGCCGACGACAAACGCGTCACGATCATTACCGCTGCGATGTGCCAAGGCAACAAACTCGAACCGATTCGCGAACAGTTTCCCGACCGATTCTTTGACGTCGGTATCTGTGAATCACACGCCGTGGCTTTTGCCGCAGGCCAGTGCAAGAACGGCATGCGACCGATCGTCGATATCTACAGCACGTTTTTGCAACGCAGTTACGACCAAATCTTCCAAGAGGTTGCGCTGCAAGACTTGCCGGTCGTGTTCCTGATGGATCGTGCCGGATTGACGGGTCCCGATGGCCCGACCCACCATGGCATTTTTGATATCGGGTACCTGCGTGTTTTCCCGAACATGGTTGTGATGGCCCCCGGCTATGCGGGCGAAGTCGACTTGATGCTCGCCAAAGCGATCGAGCATGACCACTCGTGCGCCATTCGTTATCCCAAAGCATCGGCACTCGAACTTGATCGCACTCCCGATGAAGTGGTGATTGGAAAGAGCGAGCGGATTCGCGAAGGGCGTGACGGCACGATCGTCGCGTACGGTGCGATGCTCGACCAAGCGCTCGCCGCCGCTGATTTGCTCGCAGACGATCTTGATGTCGGCGTCATCAATGCTCGATTTGTCAAACCGATCGACCGCGAAATGATCCGTGAAACGATGTCGGGCGACAAATTTGTCGTGACTCTAGAAGAACACGTCAAAATGGGCGGCTTTGGTTCTGCGTTCCTGGAAGCGGCGGCCGAAGAACGACTCGACACTCGCAAAATCCATATCCTGGCGCTGCGTGACGAGTTCATCGAACACGGTGATCGCGAAGAATTGCTGGCCGAACATGGGCTCGCCGCCGAACCGATCGCCGCGACCTGCCGTGAAGCCGCCAACCTGCAAGCAATCCCGCTACAATAACTGCAACGTCAACGGTGTGAAACGAATCCTGCAGCGGACGTGCTAGTCTGTTTGGCCGCCTGCATGCTAGTCCGCCTGCTCGATTCATTGCATCGCGAATCTGCAGTTCTCGACGTCTTCAGTTGCTTCCTCTTTATCATCTCTCCTCTTCGTCGGGAATTTCCACAGATGCCTGCCAGCCAAGTTGTACATTGGGGCCGGGATGGACATCGTCCCAACGTCGTGATTTTAGGTGCCCCCAATCGAGATCGTGTTCGCACGGAATTACAGCGGCTGAGACCTGTGATTGCCGAAACGGCAAACATCGTTGCCGAAGACCTCGATTTCACTTACGACTTTAATGATCAATTAGTCGACTTGGTGATCGTGCTTGGCGGGGACGGTTCGATCCTGCAGGCGGCGCGGCAAATGGGGATGTCGCAATCGCCGGTATTGGGCATCAATTGTGGGCGACTCGGTTTCCTGGCAGCCCTGTCGCCTGACGACTTTTTGAATGTTTGGCCCGAAGTGATGCGGGGCGGATCCGAGGTGATCGATCACATCATGATCAACATTTCGGTATTGCGCAGCGGCGAGGTGGTCGCCGAACAACTTGCGTTAAACGAGGTCGCGATTCTCCGTGGTGCCCCCTACCGAATCCTCGATATCGATCTGTATGCCGATGGCCATTTGGCGACTCGCTATCGATGTGACGGATTGATCATCGCCACGCCCGTCGGATCGACCGCACACAACCTTTCGGCGGGCGGTCCGATCCTGAGACGAAATCTGCAAGCGATCGTGATCTCGCCGATCAGCCCGCATACGTTGACCTATCGCCCCGTCGTCGATTCCGCCGAAACCGTACTCGAATTGACCGTAACCGAACCACACGATTCCACCAGCGTAGTGGTGGACGGACGTATTTTGAGTGCGTTGCAAGCGGGCGATCGCCTTCGCGTCGAGCGTGCCGATCAAACCTTCAAAATGCTGGAGGTGCCGGGCCAAAACGACTACCGCACGCTGAGAGACAAATTGGGCTGGGGCGGCTCGGTGAACTCTAAAATCGGTGACGATTGAGAACCGATTTCACCCTGCGCGAGAGCGGAACTTGTCAAAAGTTTCGTTCCAACCGAAGGAAGACCGCATCGAAAGTCTTGACGACTTGTTGAATTAATCCAATTGCAAATCGAAATGGTGAGCCGTGGGCCGTAAGGCACCGGGTCGTGCGTGGGACCCGGCCGCTGACGCGTCACGGCTCATAAATCAACAAGCCGTTGACGACGTCCGCTACCGAATTCACCCGCCCAGCGAAGCTGGGAGCGACCGTGTTAAAATTCGGCAATAGCCGCTTATCAAA
>NZ_BAABGA010000108.1:0-976 GCF_039541335.1 Novipirellula rosea
CAGATCAGACACCATGCATCGCTAAGTAACGGACGACAGTTTGCGAAAACCGGATAACGTTTAAAATCACCCGGTCGCGACGAGAGATTCTCAATTGTCAAAACGCCCGACTTCGCGACTCGGGTGCATTTTTTGGTTACGTGCGAATTCCTGGGGCGAGTGTATTGCAGACGTCGCGTATTGTCTTCAAATCACCGAATGCTACCGCTGCCGGTTTTGTGTGGCGGGCAGCGTGCCACGTCCAGAGCCAACAAAGAACGGAACTGAACAGAAAGGGGATCCAAACGAACGGTGCCCATTTGACCGCGAACAGCGATACAAACAGGCCGAAAACGCAGATGATCAAAGCACAAGATGCCCGGTCATATTCAGGGTGGTCAATCTTGATAGCCGGCAGCAACCCCGGAGCGAGATGAGAGATCGGACCGGCAAGGGCGCGAAAGTGATCAGTTGAATACGATGACAATTGCGACGAAGGGTGAAAGTCTCCGACGTCGGCACCGTCGCGTTCAAGTAGTTCTCGGATGGCGAAGAAGACACCAGCAGGTGCGCATTTGCGTCCAAGGATAGACGGCACAACGACCGTTTCGATTGTTGCATGTTCCGCAATTAGATTGCAGACACCTTCAAGACGTTGCTTCTTTGGTGGGTTTAGTAGCGGTTTCCAAGTGGATAAAGGAACGTCGATGTTCCAATGCTCATTCAGGGCGATTGCGAGTGGTTTCCACTCGACGAGGTCGCATGCGTACCGCCAATCTTGGATTGTGGAATCGAAGCGCAAGTCAATGTCAGGATCGGCTTCAGGATCGCATTCGCATTGATGCCGATGGTCGTCGCGCAGGACAGCGAGAATGTCGGTTGCGGTAGGCTTCGATTTGGCAAGCGTGTTGATTTTCACTTTCGATTCACGCACATAACGGTAAGCGTAACCGAGATCCGGCGGTTGACGTTGTGATGGCGTAGTTTAGATAGGCCG
>NZ_BAABGA010000109.1:0-47415 GCF_039541335.1 Novipirellula rosea
ATATCGACGGCAAGAATCCTCGCCAAGAGAGCCGCATGAGTGCTAGCTTGAAAGGGCTCGGCTTACGCCACCGGCATGAGATGTGTCGGCCTCCGGCCTAAGACTGCAAATCACGCAACTTATACATCGCACGTCCCTTGCGACTGGTAAGTTCCAACGCGACCATCGTCGCCAGAGTGCGTGCCTTGGCGAATCCTCAAATCTCGTCGCTGGGGATGTACTCGTTCATCGGCACGTCGCTGGCGTGGCCGCTTGGGGTCATCAGGGCTTGATAGGTGCGATAGTCGATCGATTCAAACACAAAGCGGACGCTGCCGTCGGCCATCGCCATGTTCACTCCGCCTGTGTGCAGCGATGATGGACGGGCGACATCCGCCATGTTACTCGCGGTCATGGTTAGATTGTACGTGTCACCGCCGTTGATCTTGTGTAGAGGCTGCGGCGCCGGAGCACCGGCGAACAATTGTTCGTCTTCGAAGTGCCACACACTGCCTTGCAAGTAACGTGATTCCACCGGATAGACCGTGACCTCTTTTCCGCCGACCGTCGAGATGGCGGTCAAGTGATCCGTGTTGCCGGTCAATCGAGTCAGGTGCCAAGGTTGGGCTTGATGATTTTCGCTGTACAGCATCGTGCCGGTCGCACCGTCGCGAAAATCATCGGTGCGAATCCGCTTGCCCGTCGGCACAAGCGACGTGGGATTGCCAGGATCAAATCCGGCGTAGCGATTGGTGAACGCGCCGTTCGCCTTGGAGATGGATCGTTCAAAGTTGACGGTATGAGTTCCGTCGCTTGGTCGTGTGTAGGTAAAGGGAAACGAATCGACATGCATCCCAGTGTTGGCGATGTAGTGATTGATTCCATGGCGGGCCATCGTGCCGCTGGCGCTAGGACACTGATAGAATTCGACATTCGACGCTGCAATCGTGCTGTAGCCTTCTTCGGTTGCAGGTCGCTCGCCAGCCCCGTCGGACAACAACGGATACCGATCCAAGCTCCAGCGATCATACAGCGGTTGACGATCCATTTTGGCGAGAATCGCAACCTGCCATCCGCCGATCTTCATGTGACGAGGAACGTTGCCGCCGTAGCTGCCGGGATCCGCAGGATCCATGCCGCCAGCGAACTCGCCAAACTGTTGAACATATCCCGGCAACGTGTCGTGACTGGTTTGATGGTTGATCGTCGCCATCGCGATTTGTCGTAGCTGATCGGCACATTTGGCTCGGTTCATGCGTTCTTTAGCAGCGCTAATCGCGGGCAACGATAGCGAGACCAGGATTCCGATGATCGCGATCACGACCAAAATTTCGACCAGCGTGAATGCGTCTCGACGGACGCGGTGAACTGAGAGCCGAATTCGCATCACAACACCTTTTGCTAGTAAATAGAAGAGCCAGAAAAGAGACGATTTTGCCGTCGATAGAACGGCAGCGGTCCGAGAGCTCTAGCTACGAGATTAGCAAATCAACCACGCCGAGTCCAAGAAAATGACGTTTCCGTCTTAGGAATCTTTCTCCCCTCGTTTGGAGGGTGGCTGCTGATATTGCTCTGCGGGCGGTCAATCCAGTAGGCTCGCGGTCCCGCCATATTGACCACAGCTAAACAGCTTGGA
The DNA here is from genome assembly GCF_039541335.1 of Novipirellula rosea. Classification (NCBI taxonomy): domain Bacteria; kingdom Pseudomonadati; phylum Planctomycetota; class Planctomycetia; order Pirellulales; family Pirellulaceae; genus Novipirellula; species Novipirellula rosea. The sequence continues at coordinate 1,616 of NZ_BAABGA010000109.1, forward strand.
GCCCACCGATGCCAAATCACTCAATCTCGCCAAATGACGTTATTTCCAGGCCAAAAGCCATTTTTTGTTGGCAAAGTCCTGTTTGCTACGCATTGATTGCATTGCTGATCGTGCTTGGATTCGCTCCTGCGGCGAAATCCGAGATCTTGGACAATCCGCTCGGGATCACCTTTCACAGCGAAGATCGCTCGGTTTCGTTCACCAGTAAATTTCCTGGGGGACGGATGAACGAGTGCGTCCAAATCGCTGATGATGATTTTGCCGTCACGATCCAGCCCGAGTCGGATCCGATCAACGACAGTGCCTGGTACGCGTTCCGAGTCAACTCGACCGAAGAGCGGACGATTTCGGTACGACTAAAATATGTTGGCGGATCGCATCGCTACGATCCCAAGATCAGCCGTGATGGAAAGACTTGGGAGAGTGCTCAGCATCTGATGGCCGATCGACATCCTGCCGGAACCGAAGTGCGACTAAAAATCCCGGTGGATGGCAAGCCGTTGTGGGTGGCAGGTCAAGAACTGCTAAGCAGCGGGACGGTTGCCAAGTGGACTTCGGATCTGAGCCAACAACCGCACGTCAAGCGATCGGTGATTGGCAAATCGGTGCAAGGACGTCCGCTGTACCGGTTGGATATTACGGAGACCGATCACCCCGACTTTGTTTTCATCATCGCGCGTCAACATCCACCCGAAGTCTCCGGTGCGATTGGGATGATGCATTTCGTCGACGCATTAACGTCCGACAATGATTTGGCGACATCATTTCGCAAACGCTACTGTGCCGTCGTCGTGCCGACGGTGAATCCCGATGGCGTGGCGCTGGGCAATTGGCGATGCAATGCAAACGGAGTCGATTTGAATCGTGATTGGATGCACTTTACCCAGCCCGAAACGCGTGCGTTACGCAACGAGATGCTGAAGTGCCGTAGTGCTGCCGATCAAAAGTTGTGTCTGTTTATGGATTTCCACAGCACCTATGACGACGTGTTTTACACGCCACCTCGTGATGCTGATTTGTACCCCGCGGGATTCACTGACAATTGGCTCTCGGCGATTCAAAAACGGTTTCCCAACTACCACGTCAACGGCGATGACAATCATCACGCCCATCGTTCGACCAGCAAAGCTTGGGTTGCCGATACACTGGGCGTGACCGCGATCACGTATGAATTTGGTGATGAAACCGATCGTGAAACCATCCGTCGCGTCGCGAGTGGTTCGGCCGAAGAAATGATGAAGTTGTTGTTGGCGCTACCGGAGACGGAAGCTCGGGTGGCGGCGGCGAAGGTCGCGATCAAGCAATAACAATCTTTTGGCGATAACGACAGGCTTTTGATGAGTGATCCATCGCAAACCACCCAACTGCTGCGTCAATAATCAGCCGGAATTCGCGGTGAAACAGCTAGTTTGAAGGCGGGCGACCCTTTTTGGCATCACAGTGGTTATGCTATTGCTCTGTGAAAGCTACCAAGAACCTGCCTCCCAAAAATCCCTCCGCTACGGTGACGCCCATGCCTCGATTTTCGCGTTCCATCACCCCCCATTGTTTCGCATTGTGTCTGGTTTGTTCCAGCATTGCGGTAAACGCCCACGCACAAGAAACCAAGCCGGCGTCCACTGAATCCGCATCCGCCGTGCGGGCCTTCATCGACGATGACGGACCAGGCTGGCGATCGCTGAGCGAATCCGATTTTACGCACGTCAACAGTGCGGCGGACACGTGGTCATGGAAGGATGGCGTTTTGCACTGCACCGGGCGGCCCGTCTCGGTGCTGCGAACGACCAAGCCGGTCAAGAATTTTGAAATGGTGGTCGAGTGGATGCATGAACGATCCGCCGGAAACTCGGGTGTTTTTGTTTGGACCACTCCGGCGTCGATCGAAAAACTCACCGAGGCGGGGAAGCCCGGATTGCCCGCGGGGATCGAAGTTCAGATTCTCGATCACGGTTATACCGAGATGCGAAAATCGCGAGGCCAGAGCTATGATTGGTTTGGTACCAACGGAGATGTCTTTCCGGTCAGAGTGAAAATGACGCCGTTTCCACCGCTATCGCCTGATGGCAGTCGCAGCTTCCCACGCAAACATCTTGCCAAAGGACATGGCCATTGGAATCACTATTACATTCGCGGCATCAATGGCGAAGTCCGACTGTGGGTCAACGGCGAAGAGGTTTCCGGAGGCACGGGGATCGAGCCCGCTGAAGGTTACCTTTGTCTAGAAAGCGAAGGATCGCCAATCCAATTTCGCAAACTCCGCATTCGTGAGTTGCCCTAACCGCTCGTCGCAAATCGAGTTCAGCTTTACGCACTCTCTCTGCTCGCTACTCAAACCTATTCACTTGCAACCATGACGCTATTGAAGCAAAGCACCGTCGGAATAATATGTGACGGGTTTTCCCGTAGCGGAAGTCGTCAAGACTTTCGTTTTCCAGGCTGGTCGAAACTCTTGACGACTTCCGCTACGTCAGAAATGACTCCGAAGGTCCTAAGTCCGTTCTTGCTGGTCGCCTTGTTTGCGATGTCCGCGGTTCCAGCCGTCGTGTCCTCGGCGGATGACGTCTCGTCCGCCGCGGGGCGTTTGGCGACAGGTCTTCAGTCGCAAGGCATCCAGCCGACCACGGCTGACTTTCAGGGATATACGCAGTACAACTTCAAACTGGACGGAGTGGACTGCAAAATTGTGAGCCCCAAGCAAGCGGCCAGCGGAAATCCTTGGGTTTGGCGAGCCCGGTTCTGGGGGCACGAACCCCAGTTTGATCGTGCGATGCTCGAGCGTGGTTGGCATGTCTGTTACTGCGACGTCGGAGGACTGTTTGGTGCTGATCCTGCAATCGAGCGTTGGGATGCTTTTTATTCGCTGAGCCAAAAGCTTGGACTGAATGCGAAACCGTTTCTCGAAGGCATGAGCCGCGGGGGGCTGATCATCATGCGATGGGCCAGTGTGCATCCAGAGCAAGTGAGCGGCATTTATGCGGACAATGCCGTGATGGATATACGATCATGGCCGGGCGGCAAAGGAACCGGCATCGGTGCCCCACGCGAATGGGAACGCTGTTTACAGGCATATGGGATGACGGACGAGCAGTCGGCGTCGTTCGAAGCGGGGCCATTGGATCGGCTCAAGCCATTGGCGGAGGCGGGCGTTCCGATCTTTGCGTTAATCAACGAAGCCGACAATGTTGTTCCGCCATCCGAGAACGGAGATCGGTTGGTCGCCGAGTACAGAAAGCTTGGCGGTAAAATCGAAGAAATGCGTCGGCCAGGACTCGGGCATCATCCGCATAGCTTGAAAGATCCGGCACCGCTCGTGGCCTTTGCCCTCGCGGCCGTTAACGAAGTGCAGCATTCGCTGTTTATTGCCGGACCGAGTTTTACCGGGATCTTGGACGAGCAAGGCAACGAGATCTGGAACGCGGGGAAACCGGCAGCGCGTGACGGTTTCGTTCTGCCCAACGGCAATGTGTTGATCGCGTGGAAAGACGTCGTCAAAGAATTAACTCGCGATCACGAGGTTGTATTTCAGTATCGCAAGTCCAACGAAAATGCAGAGATCGGCACCGTCGAGCGACTCGAAAATGGCAACACGCTGATCACCGAATTGGGTAAGAAACCACGGCTATTGGAAGTGGCAAGTGACGGCTCGTTGGTTGTCGAGTTCCCGCTGCAGCCAGAAACCGATAACGCGCATATGCAAACGCGGATGGCTCGAAAACTGCCTAGTGGCAACTACCTCGTTCCCCACCTGTTGGCATTCAAAGTCAAGGAATACACCCCGGCGGGAAAGGTGGTCCACGAAATCAAGACGGACCTTGAATCGCTGGGCGGACGGAAAGCCGAGAACTGGCCGTTCACGGCGATCCGGCTTAAAAATGGAAACACCGTGGTCACGTTAACGCACGGCAACAAAGTCGTGGAATTCGGTCTCGACGGAGAAGTGGTTTGGGAGGTCAACAATGATGACTTGCCCGGTTCGCCGCTGGTCGATCCCTGTGGCGCCCAGCGTCTACCTAACGGTAATACCGTGATCGCAAGCTACGGTGCGAAAAAAGGAATTAAAGTGCTCGAGGTGAATCCGGCAAAGCAGATCGTATGGAGTTACGATGGCAAGCACCGCGCTCACGAGATTCAGGTCTTGACCACTAATGGTCAGCCGATCGCCGGACCCCCGATGAAGTAGACGCCGCTGCATGCCCCCCTCTGCCCTGCCCTACCCTCTCCTTTCACCCACCGAGTTCCATCGATGAACCGAATTGTCTGTTTCCTGTTTCTTTCTCTTGCTTGTAATTTCCTGATGGCCGATCAACCTTTCGATGAATTGAGCATCCAGTACACCGGCGGATCGTATGACAACGAGACGTTCGAGTACCGCTTGATGAAACCTGAAACGATCGAACCGGGAAAGAAATATCCGCTGGTATTGTTTCTACATGGTGCGGGCGAACGAGGCGACGACAACACGTCGCAACTGAAGTATTTCCCGACGGAGATGGCCGGCGAAGCGAATCGCAAAGCGTTTCCCTGTTTTGTTTTGGCACCTCAGTGCCGCAATGAAAAAAAATGGGTTGATGTCGATTGGAGCGATCATGAGGCGACCGCGATGCCCGAGTCGCCATCGGATCAAATGCAAGCGGCGATTCGAATGCTCGAGCGGACGATCGCCGAAAAACCGATCGACACATCGCGTGTCTACCTGACGGGGTTGTCGATGGGCGGTTACGGTTCGTGGGATTTGACCGCACGGCATCCCGAGTGGTTCGCTGCGGCGATCATTGTTTGTGGCGGCGGAGATGACACGCAAGCGTCAAAGCTTGTTGGTCTGCCGATTTGGGTTTTCCACGGCGATGCTGATAGTGCGGTACCGGTCCAACGGTCTCGCAAGATGGTTGCGGCGATCAAAGACGCCGGAGGCAAGAAGATCAAATACACTGAATTGCCAGGCGTAGACCACAACAGTTGGGACCATGCCTATTCGCAAGATGCCGGCGCGATCAAGTGGATGTTTGAGCAGGCGAAAGCCAAGTAATTCAAACTCCCCCGTAGTGGATCTTGCTAAAGATCCTTCACATCTCCGGTAGTGGATCGTGCTAAAGATCCTTCATGCGGGATCCCTGACGCGGGATCTTTAGCAAGATCCACTACGGGAATGGTTCAACTTCTGCTAGTCCTTCGGAGTCGTCGATGCAGTGCCGGATTGGTTCAGGTACAGATTGACATCGTGCGTGGCACGACCGCCCGCCAAGATATCGATTTTGCCATCGCCGTTAAAATCTTCGCACCACAGATCCTCGCATGCCATCATCGGGTCGAGCGTCGTGCGAGACCAATGTTGGCCGCGATCGTCATCGGCTTGATAGATGAAAATCCCTGGGCCTTTGACCGGTCCGGTCCCTGGATTGCGGTACGCCGCGATGATTTCGTCCGCCCCGTCGCCGTCTAAATCGGCACACCAAATCGCATGGCCTTGCGAAAAGGTATCGTCCAAGACGATGCGTTGCTGTTTTTCATCGGTGACGTCGTTGCCGATGTAAACCACCACTTGGTTGCCGTGCATCGGTTCGATCGTGGCGATCAACGAGGTGGACGGAGACAGTCGTCCGGTTTTTACTTCGCCACTGCCCTGCTCTGCCGGTGAATTGCCTGCGGCGCCTGATGCAATCCGTGTGACTTGAAATCCGTTTGCTTCATTCTTGCGAATCCACGTGATGCCTTCTTCGCTGGCGGTCAACGTTTGCTCCGCACCCTCATCCTCGGTCGGCGGCAAGTGCCAGTGGTTGTGAGCGCGGTTCAAGCTGCCGTCGATGACGATCGGTTTCCATGGACCCGATTCAGGATCGCTGGGGATCGGAAACGCCATCAACCGGATACCCGAACCTGAGCTTGCATTGAGTGGCGAGACGACAAGCTGTTTGCTGCCACGGCCTAAGACGTCGGCCCACCGCATGCGGTGCGTCCATGGTTCGGATGAGATATCGAACACTTGCCAAGGTTCGTTCAGCGTATCGCCACGACGCAGCCAGTGGAGGGTGCCCCCATTTTTGGGCCACCCTGCGCCCAAGGCAAAATCGACCAGTCCGTCGCCATCGATGTCGTGAGCCGCGATACAGACGTGATCTTTGGGCACCGCATCTTTGATCATCGAGTGGCGTGTCCAGTTTGGATTTTGGTACCACACCGCTTCGTTTTCACTGATCGCGACCGCATCGGGTTCCCCGTCATCGTTGACATCCGCCGCGATCACGGCGTAGCAGACGTTGCCGATTTTTGCATCGAGCACCACTTTTTCGAACGAGGGAGCTTCGGCGTGGATGGAAGTCGTCACCAAGGCTGCAGCCGCAAACGGCATCAGAAATCGGTTGATCATGAGGATCTCGGGGAGACGGGGCGATGGCAGGAGGGGGGAAAGTTGTATGCCTATCATAACCTGTCGCGTGTCTATTCGGCGGCGTCGTCGTAGATCGGCAAATGGCGGTAATAGACTTCGAGGTTCAATAGGTTCATCGTCGTCACGTACAGCCGTCCTCCATGGGGACTCCAGCGATCTTCGACCGGCAACATCGGGTGCCAACTGCCCGCCTTGGATCCTTCTTTGATTTGGCTCTCTAACAACAGCGGGTTCAGATAGTCATTCCATTGGTCCCAATATTTGCCACCCATGTGGAACATCACTTGGGTTGCGTAGTACCAGTAATAACCGTCACGCAAAGGCCGGTCACGGGTTCCCATTTCCGGCGGTGCTTCCAACAGGTATTCGGCCGCCGATTGCATCGCCTCGTTTTCGCGTTTCCAACCCGAGTACATTCGCATCAGCATCCCCACCGCGGTCATTGTATGCGTCGGTGTTCGACCATGGCGTTGCGACGGAGTGTTCGAGGCAAATGGGTTGTAACGATAGCGATCAGGACGCGATTCACTTTGCTGAGCGAAGTCAAGCCAGCGATCGATGCCTTTGTAGACATTATCGGGGATCTCTAGTCCCGATAATTCGCCGCTTTTAAGCGCCATCATCATCCATCCTGAAACGCTCGTGTCGCTGCTGACCTGGGCGGCATAACGCCACCCGCCATAGCGAGCATGTTGGGTGTTGGCAATGTAATCGATGCATCGTTGGGCGGGTTCTTTGAGTTCTTCGTCTTGAGTCATCCCATACGCTTCACACAAAGCCAAGGCCGCGATGCCATGGCTGTAGAACCCCACGTTGCGGTCGCTAAGCGCGTTCTCGCTGCGATACAGGTCGCCATTGGTTTTTTGATTCTTGACCAAGAACGCGATGCCGCGGGCGACGGTGTCAGCGTATTGATGCCGCTTGTGAGTGTAGCCGGCGCCTTGAAACGCGAGCAGCGACAATCCCGTGGCTGCCGTGTCGCTTTCCAGCAGGACAGGCTCGCCATGTCCAGAAAGAGACCAACTGCCGTCATCGTTTTGGTTATCGGCGAGATACGCCAATCCGAGTTCGATGGCTTCTTCGGTCGCTGGACCGACCATCCCGGCGGGCGTCGGGGCGGCACCGCCTTGGGTTCGCATCACGCGACGGTTGAACGATTCGACCGCAGCAATCTCGGTCCCCTCGGGGGTCACGGGGCCACCGACTTCACGACGCTTTCTTGGCTGATCTGCAATCTCAAGTTCCCCGATTTCAGGCAAATCGTTGGACGGCACAATGCCGGCAAAGGAATCGGGGCGATCCGCGAGTCCGGCAATCGATTCCCGCATCATCACATCCAGACTCGGACCAAATTCGGTGTTCGGAGACGTGATCGGGGACGGAATGCTCGAGGACGCTTCGCTACGTGACCGGCTGACGCTGTCATTCTCGCTGCGGTCGCTCATCGCGTCGCTGGGGACCGAGTCGTTTGCGGCCGCAAGCGATGCCATTTCGCCCGGAATTGTCGGCACGCCAACCGGAGCAAACTCGTTGCGATCGCCTCGGCTCGAGCGGTCCGGTCGCGCTTGCGACGAACCGCCCTCGCCCACATCGGGAACTCCCATCATCGCGGACAAATCTCGCCGCATCACGTTGCTTTGGCTTGCCGAGGCGGACGTGGGCGACGGCGTGCTCATTGCGTCGGCACTGTCGAGCGGTGAAAGCTGAGCCCCCGCAGTGTTGCCGCTACGTTGGAAGGGAACATCCACCGGCGAAAGCATTTGATCGGCCGACTTGCTGATCGATGCCACTGCGACCGATTGAGGTGCCGGCGCCGCGCCGGCGGGCGGTGCGGATGCCGTGGGCGTCGTCCGCGGACGACTGCGGCTGGTTAAACCAAGATCACCTACCGTCGGCATCGCTTCGGAACGATTTCGGGCGGCCGAGGCAACGCGTTGCGCTGGCGGCGTTGGCTGCATCTTCGTCGGATCCGGTGTTACGCTCAACTGCGGAGCGGACGAACGCGTCGTTTTTCGTGGGGTCGCTTCGGCGATTTTGCGTTCCGCCGCATTGGCTTCGGGCTGCTTCATGGCTTCGCTGTCTACCTTCGGCACATCGGGCTGCGTCGTTTTGGGTGAGCTCAGTTTTTCGCTCGATTTTTCGCGTCGAGCCAGCTTCGAGGGAGAATTGGCCGGGCGCGGTTGCGACGGCGATGGCTCTTGACGCTTCATCAAGAACTTTTGCATCGGACGCGGTTCGATTTCTTTGGGCTTAGGCATCTCCAGTTGGGGTGCCGAATGAGTAACCGGCGGCAATTGCCGCATCTCTTTCGGTACCACGCGGGATGCCGTTTCGACCTCGACCGGTTCGGACCAATCCGGGGTGACCGCGTCTTCCTTAGGCGTTTGAAACAAATACTCGGGGACCGTTTTGCGAATCGGCGACCGCTCGGGTTTGACCCCCGCAACGGGCTCAGGAAAAAATTGGCTAAAGATGACCACGTGCACTGCCAAAATCAGCAGCATCAAGTGGATGAAGACACTAAATAGAAATCCAACCTGAATCGATTTGCGAACATAATGCGAAACCAATCCACGCAGCGCGAACGACATCCCCAGGGCAATTAACGGGACGGCAACGACATAGGTGTAGGCATTAAAGATCCATCGTGGATCGTCAAAGCGAAGCCGCGTCGCGATCAAATACAACACCACCGACGACAACGCGACCAACCACACATCCAGTGGCCACATCGCATCGCCGGACTCTACAGACCGATTCGGTGGGGGAACCGGTCGGTGCTTCGGCAGAGGTTTAGGACGGTTCACTTTGCTGCAAGGGTCCGAGGGAAAATGGTTTTTCGAAAGTGCAGTACCACATGGGCATCCGTGGATGACGCTTTGCCGCTATTGATCAGGTCCATCGGTGGTCGTGACCGAGTAGTCACTGATTCCGGTTCGGTTGCATGCATCCATCACGCTGACGACCGGCTGGAACGCGGTCGCACGATCGGCCCGGATCACCACCGTTTGGCTGATTGGGTTCGCTGCGACGGCATTTTTTAATAGTTCTTGTAACGCATCCAACGTCGTTTCCTGGCCGCCGACATAGATCGTGCCTGCCGGGTTGATATCGATCACAATTTCACGAGGTTTGCTCGTCATCGGCACCGCGCTGGTCGCAGTCGGCAACGAGATGTCGATCCGTCGCTCTTGTTCTTCAAACTCGCTGGTGACGAGAAAGAAGATCAGCAGCAGAAACACGACGTCGATCAAGGGCGTCAAGCTAAGCGTTCCGGCGACAGTCGATTTTTTGATTTCAACAGCCATGGCTCGTTCTAATTTGCCTCACTTCGCACCTTCGGTGGCACCGGAGGCGCAGGCGGACGCGTCGGTTCCGAGTTCATCTTGGCTCGCTCGATGTTGTGCAGCATCCCTTGATTGTCGAGTCTTCGGCGACCGACAAAATGAGCCATCCGCGGGGTAAGATCAAAGGCGACTTTTTCAATCTGATTGAACAATTTCGCCAGTCGGTTTTCGAGGTATTGAGCAAAAATCGCGGCCGGGATCGCCACGATCAAGCCCGCCAAGGTGGTGACCAGTGCCGTGTAGATCCCCTCGGATAATTGTTCGCTGCGGCTGCGATCGGCCGTCAACGTGGTCGATTCATGAAAGGCGACAATCATGCCCCACACGGTACCCAGCAGTCCCATCAGGGGCGTCGCTGCGGCAGCCAGGTTGAGCCATCGGATCGGGGCGGCGTGACCATCAGCTTCACGCTGAATCGTTTCTTTGACGGCATCTTCGATCTCGCCAATCGGTTGCCCGGTTCGCAGCAACATCGTGCGGATTGCGGTCGCTGCAGGGGAGGGAAAATCGTTGCAAGTGTGAAAGGCAATGTTGGGACTAAAGTTTTCCGCTGGCTCGGAGATCGCGTACAGTTCGTCGACCAACGTGCGGGGGATAATCTTGCTCTGCCGCAACGTCAACAGCCGCTCGGTTGCCAGCGCGACGACCAACAGACTCATGATCCCAATCGGGATCATAAACCGGCCCCCGCGACTGATCAGCGACAGCAAGTCAATCGACGACGGTTCCGCGACCGCGGTATCCGCAGCAGGGTTTTCGTCCTGCATCACCGACTGAATCTCCGCTGCGTCGAAACGCATCTCCCCCGCGTCTTGGCTGTGCAGGACAAGAGTGTCAAGCGAGAGCATCACGAACATGGCAACCACCGCGGCTAACGCGATTCGGTGCAGTCGATTCGGATTGTGATTCGTAAAATTCACTACTTTTTCAAAGCCTCTAATTGCGTTTGTGCTTTTCCCGCCAGTTCGTGCTTCGGATGTTTTGCGACAACATACTGAAAGAAGTTAACCGCGAAGTTTTTTGATTTCTGTTTGGCTGCCGCTGTGCGAGCTTGCTGCATTAACAGTTCGCTGCATCGGCCAGCTTCGAAGCCGCTTTTGGCTTGCCAGTTTTTGATCGATTCGGGAGCCTGTTCGGCACCAAAGCCGTACATGACTTTTTGGAATTCGGGGATAGCGAGGTCGAAACGTCGGTCTGCGAAATGGATCTCGCCGATCATGAATCTTGCTCGTGCCGCGATTTCGTTGCGGTAATTGTCAGCGACTTCAGCGAACCATTGCAGCGCCTTTTCGTTGTCACCGGTCTGTTGATAAGCAAATCCGGTTTCATAAAAGACCTGAGCCAGATACTGAGTCGAGGGAAAGCGACCGCGAAGTTCATCGTACCACTGGATCGCTTCGTCCCATTTTTTTAGTTGAGCGGCGCTCTGGCCTCCGTGCAGCAGCACCAGTTCTCTGGCTTGGCGGTCCGCCGTATCCCGCACCGTTTTCGCGGTATCATCATTCGCTTGGATTTGCTTGCGTGCGACCTCAAATCCGCGAAGTGCTTTCTCGTAATTCCGTTCGTTAAAGCGGCACTCGCCCACCATCATCAAGGCGTCGAATCCGAGTGAGCCGTCGGGATGCTTTTCCGCTTGCTGCTTGAACGCATCCTCGGCTTTGTCAATGTTGCCAGCTTTAAAGTGCGACCAACCGAGTCGATAGAATGCTTTCTCGGACAGTTCCGAATCGGTGGTGTTTTTTGCGGAGGCCAGAAAGTACTTCGCCGCTTCGGGCCAATCTTTCTTCTCGTAATAATTTTGGCCGACGAAGTAGGCCGCCTCACCCGTCAACGAGGTGTTCGGGGACTTGGCAATGAGTTTCGTAAACGAATCCACCGCCGCCTGCTGTTTTCCTGACTCGCGATACGACCACCCTAACTCGTACAAGACTTTGTCCAAATCGGGATAGTTGGGGACTTCGGCCACCAGTCGTTCGAGCCGTTTGGCCGCTTCTTCGGGCTGCTTCTCTTTCTGGTCAATGAGCGCTAATTCGTAGAGCACGTGACCGAGGTTCATCCCTTTGGGCTCGAGTGCCAGATAGGCTTCGAGATCCCGACGCGCGGCATCCATTTGATTCAAATTGCGTTCCGCGATGCCTCGTGCCAACAACGCTTCGCCGCGGATCGCGTGGCCCGCGTAATCGCTGAGCAGCGTGTCAAGCGACTTCATGGCATCGTTGTATTTGCCGTTTTCCATCAACAGTTGAGCGAGACTGTAATACGCATACGGCATCAAGCCGGGATCGGCACCCGAAGCAATGATCTCGTTGTAATACTCGATCGCCTGCTTTGCATTCTGTTGCGTGCTGGCGAGTTGAGCCAATTTGAAGCGTGCCTGATCCGCCATCCGGCTATTCGGATCTTCTTCGATAATCGTGCTCCAAGCGGCTTGAGCCGAGCGGCTGTCACCAGAGGCAAACAAGGCTTGGCCCGACATCAGCAGCGCTTCGGACGCGCGAGGCCAACTCGGATCCGCTTCGTGACTGGCGCGGAACGCCTTCGCGGAATCCGCGGCGTTGCCTGCCATCAAATAAGCCTGGCCGAGTAGCAATTGAGCTTCGGCACGCTGTGATTTCTCAGGCAATTGGTCCGCTTCTTTCTTGAGCATCGCAATCGTCTCGTTCGTTCGCCCGGCCGTATTGAGTGCCGTGGCGGCGCGTACAATCCAGATTGGACGCTGCTGCATGTCCCCTGGGTCCGAATTTTCAACCAATTCCTTGAACAGACCTGCGGCCCCAGCCGCATCCCCCAACAGTAACTGGCTCTCGGCTTTCACAAAGCGAACATCCGGAGCGAGTGTGTCGCTGGGGAATTTTTTCAGAAACTCCGTCGCCAACTCAATCGCGTGTTGGGATTCGTTCAACTGCAGAGCCGAGAATGCCGCGTTGTAGAGAGCGCGTGGGGCAAGCTCGTCGTCCGGCGCGTCACGATACGCTTGCTCGAACGCATCGAGTGACTCCTTCAGCGTGTCCGGGTTCATCGCCAACGCTTCCGCCAAATCCAATTTCAACGACGCGACAAACTTGCCTTCGGCCGCCTTGTCGAGTTGTTTTTTCGCGATCGCTAACGCAGTGGCCGCATCCCCTTTGCCAAGATGGATTCGCGCCAACCAATGTGCCGCTTCGGTCGATGCTTCCGGATTGTTCTGTTCTAAAACACGCTCGAACCGCTTCGCCGCTTCGTCGGTATCGCCACTTCGATAGGTGCTCTGCGCCGAGGCAAGCGTTGCTGACGCGGTGTACGGCGAATCGGGGAAATCGTTTAGCAGTTGTTCGTACTTCTTGGCTGCTTCGCCTGGCTTGTTCGCCTGTACCAATGCGAATGCTTGCCGGAATATCGCATACGACAGATCTTCGGCATTGTCGGTCGCTTTGATTGCAGCATCAAACGATTCGATCGCCTCGCTGTAATTCTTCTTCATGATGGCGGTGTCGCCGATCCGCAAATGCACGTCGGTGACTAAATCGCTCTTTTCGCAGCTGCCCAAGAGTTGACGAAACGATGCCACGGCGTTGTCAAATTGGTCAAGCTCTTCATAGGCAACGCCTCGTGCATACAACGCGTCGCATCGCAGCGGAGATTCTTTCGCGGTGGGCAGTGCCAACAATTGGTCGTAGTTTGCGATCGCCTTTTTGGCATCCCCCAACCCATAAGCCGCTTCGCCACTGTAGAACAAGGCACGATCGAGGAATGCACTTTTGGGAAATTCTTTTCGCAGTGTTTCAAATGCTTGAATCGATTCTCGCAGCCGATCTTTGTCGCGATTGGGGGCCTCGCCAGCGGCCGAATAGAGGCACCATCCGCGATTCACCAGGCTCTCTTCGCGTAGTTCGTAATCCGAGTCCTTCAGGGCACGAGCAAACGCGTCCGAAGCGGCGACGTAATCCGGATTCTCTTGCTGCATGTAACAAACGCCCAAAAAGTGAGCCGCCTTGGACACCATCGGGTCCTGCGGGTACTCCTTCAGAAAACGTTGCCAATACTCGATCGCTAGCTCAAGAGCGCCGTTGGTTTGGAAATTCGCGGCGTCCGCGTAGGCTGCAATCGATTCTTCGGGGGATTCTTCCGCCCAAACACGTGCACCCAAACAGCTTGAGCCCAACAGTGCAATGCAGGCAAACCAACCCAAGATGGGTTGGCGATAAGAATCAATCCTAGAAAAATCGATTCGGAACAGGCTTAAGCGGACCTGCGTTTTCAACACGAACATGACCCCCCCGGATGAGCGTAGGTGTTTCAGCAAACGGTGATTCAGCAATTTGTCGAACGGTGCGAGCCTGTTATTAAAACGAGAACCGTGCGATCCCGTAAACGACTAATTCTAACGAGATGGCGTCACAGGCGATAGTTTCACGATCAAGCCCACTACAGTTTAACAAGAGGCCCGATTTGGTAGCATCCGTTCAATCTGGAAACCCTTCCTACTCGTCACTTTTGTGCTGATTCCCATGCTCCGTGCAATAACTTGCCGAAAGGATAAGGTGTCAGCCAAATCGGCTCGATCCACCGATCGCGGTGGCTCGATGCTGTGGAAGTTAGAGCAAACGGAGGCTCTCGGTGACGATGGCAATGAGGCTGCTTTGCTCTGCTGGCGGTTTAACTGCCCGTGCGGCTTGTTAGCGGTAGGTCGCGTTTTGGCTGGGTAGTTGGGGGTGGATAGGGGCAGTGGGCTGTTCACCCCGATACGCCAAGCGAAGCTTCGGATACACTGAACGGCCGCTGCGTGACTTTCTTCTTGCGAACTTTTTCTTCTCTTTTTAATGATCGGATCAACGGTGAGTGAACTGACTTCGGTAATCACGGGTGGTGCGGGGTTTATTGGTTCGCATTTGACGGAATCGCTGCTTTCGCAAGGACACCGCGTGATCGTGGTCGATGACCTGTCGACCGGACGCAAGAACAATATCGAAGGGCTGCTGGATAATCCCAACGTCGAGTACATCGAAGGTTCGGTCACCGAAGAGTCATTGGTCAACGAGGTCGTCGATCGCGCGGACCGGGTGTATCACTTGGCGGCAGCCGTCGGCGTCGCGTTGATTGCAAAACAGCCGATTCAAACCATCGAACGCAACGTCTATCCCACTCAATTGATTTTGAATCGCTTGGGTGAACGAGCGAGCAACGGCAAATTTGTTCCTTGTTTCATCGCCAGCACCAGCGAAGTGTATGGCAAAAACCCAAAAGAGGTTTGGTCCGAAGAAGACGATCTGGTGTTTGGTGCGACGACCAAGCCGCGATGGAGTTACGGCGTTTCCAAAGCGATCGATGAATTTTTGGGCCTCGCTTTCTACAAAGAAAAACAGTTGCCCGTCGTCGTCGGTCGCTTCTTTAATGTCGTCGGCCCACGTCAAACCGGAGCCTATGGGATGGTATTGCCGCGGTTTGTCGAAGCGGCGCTGCGTGGGGGGCCGCTGGTGGTTCATGACGATGGCCATCAAGTGCGATGTTTTGCCCACGTGGACGATGTCGTCCGAGCCGTTTCGGATTTGGTCAACAAGCCGGATACCGCTGGCCGCGTCTATAACATCGGCAGTGATGTTCCCGTCTCGATTTTGCAGTTGGCCCAACGAGTTGTCGAGCGTGTCAATCCGAAAGCAACGATCGAGTTCCAAACCTACGCCGACGCCTATGATGATTCGTTCGAGGACATCCGTCGCCGCGTTCCCGATCTGACCCGGATTCGCGAAGCGATCGGTTACGCACCGACCAAAGATCTTGACGGGATCATTGACGCGGTCGCGAAATACCAATCCTCGCTCTAAAAGTCTCCGAACTTCTCACTGCCACCTCATCGCTGCACCCCCACTCTCGCTTCCAGCTATACTCATCGGTCCCCCCCGTCGCGAAAACGTCTTTCGCGAGTAAGGCTGGCGTGACTTCGCCGGCTCAAAACCGCTGGATCGGAGAGTGAGTGAATGGTTGTCGTGCGTCACTTTTTCATTGCCACGTTGATTTTGGTTGCAGGGACGGTTCTCGCCGCCGACCCGGCCGTTGTGGGCTCGAAAACTGCGGGCTCGAAAACTGCGGGCTGGAAAACGGTGGGCTGGAAAACCCAGCAACTTTCAGGCGAGTTCTATAGCGAGGGAGCCACCTCGGGTGACTTCAATCACGACGGAGTGCCCGATATCGCCTCGGGGCCGTTCTGGTATGCAGGCCCGGACTTCAAAACTTCGCAGCGATTCTACGCCCAAGACGTCTTCGACCCTCACGGCTATTCGAATCACTTCTTTGCCTACACCGACGACTTTAACGGCGATGGCTGGGATGACGTGTTGGTGTTTGGGTTCCCGGGCCAGGATGCGTCGTGGTTTGAGAACCCCAAGGGGGCTGATCGCTTTTGGCCTCGGCACCAAGTGCTCGACCGAATGGATAATGAGTCGCCGACGTTTGTGGATATCACCGGCGACGGCAAACGCGAGATCGTTTGCAGCCAAGATGGCTATTTCGGGTTTGCCGAAATCAATTCGGAAACTGCCGAAGCTCCGTGGCATTTCCGCCGCATCTCAACCCAAGTCGCCGGCGGACGATTTACTCACGGGCTTGGCGTTGGCGATATCGATGGCGACGGCCGCTTGGACCTGATCGAAAAAAATGGTTGGTGGAAACAGCCCGACTCGCTCGACGGTAATCCGCTGTGGCAGCAACATCCGTTTGCCTTTTCGCCTGGCAATGGCGGAGCACAGATGTTTGCATCGGATGTCGATGGTGACGGGGACAACGACGTCATCACCTCGATCAACGCTCATGGATTTGGTCTGGTGTGGTACGAGCAAGTCAAAACTGATGGAGCGATCACGTTCAAGTCGCACCAGATCATGGGGGCGACCGCAGCCGAAAATCCGTTCGGCGTCTGCTTTTCGCAACTTCATGCAATCGAGCTCGTTGATATCAACGGCGACGGATTGGATGACATTCTGACTGGCAAGCGGCATTGGGCACATGGACCGCGAGGAGATTCAAATCCGGGCGATCCGGCGGTCGTGTATTGGTTCGAATTGTCTCGCGTCGCCGAAGCCGGAGCTCAAGACGCGGGTTTAACCGTGGGCGAGAACGCGGGCGAAGCAGCAAAGGTACAGTGGATTCCGCATTTGATCGATGATGATTCGGGCGTCGGAACCGAGGTGAACTTCGCCGATCTCGATGCGGACGGAAATCTCGATGTCTTCGTCGGTAACAAGAAAGGGACGTTTGTGCATTGGCAACAACGTCGTTCTGCAGCCAACGTTGATACGTCCAGGTTGTCGCCGCGACCCCGCGGTCTCGACGCTCGTCCTGCTACCGACGGGTTGCCTGAAAACGAGGGTCTTTCGCCACAGCAGGCTGCCGACGCGATCACCGTTCCCGAGGGCTTTCGCGTTCAATTGGCCGCGGGTGAGCCGATGGTGCATCAACCGATCGCCATGACGTTTGATGATCGCGGTCGGTTGTGGATCGCCGAAGCTCACACCTATCCCACCCGAGCTCCGCAAGGCGAGGGGAAAGATAAAATCATCATCCTCGAAGATGAGAATCATGACGGAGTGTTTGATTCGCGAACGGTATTTACCGAAGGGCTGAATCTGGTCAGCGGTTTAGAAGTCGGCTTCGGTGGCGTTTGGGTCGGCGCGGCTCCCTATTTAATGTTCATCCCCGACCGCGATGGCGATGACGTTCCCGACGGTGAACCCGAGATCCTATTGGATGGTTTTGGGTATCACGACACGCACGAGACGCTGAACGCATTCATCTGGGGCCCCGATGGTTGGTTGTACGGATGCCACGGCGTGTTCACGCATTCGAAGGTCGGGGCGCCAGGAACCGCCGATGCCGATCGCACACCGCTAAACGCCGGCGTATGGCGATACCATCCGATTCGTCACCAATTCGAAGTCTTTGCACACGGAACCAGCAATCCATGGGGCGTCGATTTTAACGAGTACGGACAGTCGTTTGTCACGGCATGTGTGATCCCGCATATGTATCACATCATCCAAGGGGGGCGATACCAACGGCAAGCGGGCCGCCATTTTGACCCCTACGTTTACGACGATCTTAAAACGATCGCCGACCATGCTCATTACGTCGGCAGCATTGGCGATCACGCATGGTGGGGTGGCCGTAACGAAGCGAGTGCACTTAATGACACCAGCGCCGCCGGGGGCGGGCATGCTCATTGTGGCGCGATGATTTATCAGGGTGACAATTGGCCAATCCAATATCGTGGATCAATGTTGATGGCCAATATTCATGGCAACCGCATCAATAATGATCTGCTTCGCCGCTCGGGAAGTGGCTATGTCGCCTCGCACGGCCCCGATTTTCTGTTTGCCAATGATCGATGGTTTCGAGCGATCAATATGAAGTACGGACCCGACGGCAGTGTTTATCTAATCGATTGGTACGACAAGAATGCTTGCCACCGTACCGATCGCGAAGTTTGGGATCGTACCAACGGGCGGGTTTTTCGAATCCGCTTTGGCAGCACCGAATCCAACGCGGTCCATTTGTCGATCGAAGACAATGATGCCTTGGTTGCCTACCACACGCACGAAAACGAGTGGTATTCGCGAATGGCCAGACGTATCTTGCAATCGCGATGTTTAGATGCTGGATCGCAAACAACGCTGGACTCACAACAGAAAGAGCAGCTCACCGCGTCGCTCGAGCAGCTGGCGTTTGGTTCGTACGAGGTGCCGGTGCGACTGCGTGCCATTTGGACGCTGCACGCATGTGGGCTGTTAACGACGCAGCACATCGAGCGACTGCTTGACGATCAGAGCCACAAATCCGAGTACCTGCGGGCTTGGGCGATCCAGTTGGAAATGGAAGATTCAAGCACCTCGCTGCTACCGAAATTGGCCGACATGGCGGCGACCGATTCTTCGGCACATGTCCGCTTGGCGTTGGCGAGTTCGCTGCAGCGATTGCCGATCGATGATCGTTGGTCGATTTTGTCGGGGTTGGTACGGCACGCGGATGACGCCGCCGATGCGAATTTGCCGTTGATGGTTTGGTACGCGGCGCAGCCGTTGGTCGTCGAGGACACGCCCCGTGCACTCGCGTTGGCGAAACAGTCGCGTTTGCCGGGCGTGCGGCAATTTATCTATCGCCGTGCCGCGGCCGATCCCGACGCGATCAATCATCTCTTGGCCGAGCTCGGTACGCTCGAGGACATCGAAACGCAGAAAGTGGTGCTGACGGAAATCTCGGCGGCGATCGCCAATCAAGCTCGTTTGAAAATGCCCAAGCAGTGGCCGGCGGTCTACGAAAAACTTGCCGCCAGCGAGGATCCACAAATTGCCACGCAGGTCCAATCGATCACGGTCAAATTTGGTGACGCCTCGATTTTTCCTCAGCTGCGTGGGATCGTCGCCAACGCTCAGCTCGATGCAAACTCACGCTCCAGCGCCCTGGCGGCACTGGTCAGCGGAAAGGACAAGGAACTGCTGCCCGTGCTCGTTTCGTTGTTAGTTGACTCGCGACTGCGGCGTCAAGCGATTCGTGCCTTGGCCAATTACAGCGAGATCGAGGGGGCTGCAGCGATCATCACTCATTACGATCGTTTTTCCAAAGACGAAAAGTCCGATGCGATCGCCACCCTAGCTTCGCGAGCCACGTTTGCCGCCGAACTGCTTACCGCGGTTTCGAATGGCAAGATCCCACGAAGTGACTTGTCGGCGTTTACGATCCGGCAAATTCAATCGCTCGGTGATGATTCGCTGACTCAGCGAGTGAACGACGTGTGGGGAACGGCACGAACATCGCCTGCCGAAAAACTCGAGCGAATTGCACAATTAAAGCAGCAGCTCACCGCCGAGGTGCTCAGCAAAGCCGATCTTGCTCACGGTCGTGTCCTGTTTGACGAGACCTGTGGTAAGTGCCATCGATTGTTTGGCAGCGGCAGCGACATTGGCCCCGATATCACCGGTTCCAATCGAGCCGATATCGATTACTCGTTGCAAAATATCCTTGATCCCAATGCCCTGATTGGACGCGATTATCAAGCGACCCAAGTGCTGACCGATGACGGCCGCGTGATCACGGGACTACTGAAGGATGAAACGCAGACGGCGCTCGTCATCCAAACCGCGAACGAAAAAGTGATTGTCGACAAAGAAGAGGTCGAAGAGCGTACGCTCGCGAAAACGTCGATGATGCCCGAAGGCCAATTGGACCCAATGTCAGCAGACCAGGTACGAGATTTGATCGCCTATCTGGCCAGTCCCGTTCAGGTTCCGCTGCCAGGATCGGTGCCGGGGATCGACCCCAAAACGAACCGCGTGGCGGGAGCCGTCGAAGCCGAAACCGTGACGTCTCTGAGTGTGTCACGTGGCAGAGTGCAGCCACAAGATATGCGTGGATTCAAGGCGGGTAAATGGAGCGATGGGACGCATCTGTGGTGGACCGGTGGCAAGCCCGGAGACAAGTTAACGTTGTCGATTGACGTCGAGAAAGCGGGGACGTACGAAGTTTTTGTGGCGATGACCAAGGCTCACGATTACGGCATCGTTCAGTTTTCCATCAATGATGCGCAAGCGTCCTCGCCGATCGATCTGTTCCACAAAGCCGACGTCGTGGCGACAGGACCGGTATCGCTGGGAACACACCCGCTGAATAAAGGGGGCAACCAAATCCAGGTCGAACTGACCGGAGCGAACCCCGCCGCCACCCAAGCGTTCATGTTCGGACTCGATTACATCTACTTGAAGTAAAGCTACGGTATAATGAGGGATCGCTTGTCGATCCTGTCGTAGCGGAGTTCGTCAAGAATTTCGTCCCCAACAAGACTTGCTCGAAAGTCTTGAAGACTTCCGCTGCCGGTTTTCGGATAGGTTTTAATTTCCGTTTCGTTCCTAATCATGAAGATGTCTCTTTAACGTGATTCAATTCTTTGGCCTCGCTGATCGATGGGCGATCCTCTCTGTTTTGTCGGGTGGGGTCGCTCTAATGCTCGTTTCGATCGGTTGTGAGCGACCCGCAAGTCCTCCTCCGCAATCGGAAACGCCAGCGGCCGAGGCCGAAATTCCCGCGACGATCCCCCAATCGCAAGCGGACGTCGCATCCGGCGTCGATTCGAACGTCAGCATTAACGAAATCAAGCAATGGATCGATGCGGGCCAGTTTGACAAAGCGGAACAAGGACTCCGTCGCCGTCTGGCCCTCGACCCCACCGATCCGCCGATGTTGTTTCTTGCGGCGCGGTGCAGTCACGGACGCGGAGCATTGGATGACGCGCTGGAGTATCTGTCGCTGATTCCCGCAGATCATCCGCAGGCTGGATTGGCGGCCCAGGGACAGGCAGCGGATTGGTTGATGCAAGCGGGAAGGTTGCCCGAAGCGGAAGCTCGTTTTGAAGAGATGATCGAGCGCTACGGCGACTTGCCCCCGCTGCATCGCCGTTTGGCCTCGCTTTTGAATTCGCAAGGTCGACGTTTGGAAGCTGCCGAGCATGTCCGCCAGCTGATTCGTTTGGGCGACGTCACCGAGAAAGAATTGCTGAGTTTGACGACACTCAGTGTGCCGTTTCATGATGAACAGAGTGACTTTGCCTCAGGTTCACCGCTGCATCAATTGGCTCGAGCCAAGCGGTTGTTGGTGCAGGACGAAGTGCCCGAGTCGCGTCAGTTAGCAGAGCAGCTGTATGCCGAATTTCCTGAGTCGACCGCAATCGCGGCCTTTGTGGGCCGAGTCTATAACGTGATGCAGGCCGACGAATTGCTTGAGCGTTGGGTGGCGACGCTACCTGGGGGCATCGAAGCGGAACAAGAGTATTGGGCCACAATGGGCCAGTGGATGCTGCGTCGTGGCCAGCCCAAGGTGGCGGTTCGCTGTTTAAGCGAAGCGGTCGTGCGTGATCCGACCGACCGGGTAGCTTATTTGCGATTAGCCGAAGCGTTGGCGGCGGCTGGCGAGTCGGCGGCGGCAGAACGCGTTGCCGCTCGGCAGCAGGTTTTGCAGCAGTGTTGGCAATGGGCCATCAATATTGGTTTTGGCCGAGAAACGCGACGCGATGATATGCAGCGGTTGGCAGCGAAATTGAACGAAGTGAATCGTCCTTGGGAGGCGGTGGCATGGGAGTTTATCGCAGCACATGATCGCAACGAACTTGATCAAAAACTGCCCGAACTTCGTGACAGACGCGAGGAATTGGCCGCGAGTGACCCTGCGGCCGACGACCCCCTTTTCTTGACCTGTGGTGTCGATCCGTCGCAGTATCCGCTGCCCGATCTGCCGTCACTCGCCTCGACCGCCTCCGGCTCGAATCGCTTTCAGCTCGATCCCGCCTCGTCGGCAAGCTCGTCGGCAAGTTCGCCACTTGGCACGCCGTCCGGTCCAGCCGCTCCTATCCAATTAGTGGATGTCGCAGCGAAGCGAGGTATCGATTTTCAGTATCTCAATAATCAATCGGCCAATGACGCCCATATTGTGATGTACCAAACCGCTGGTGGCGGTGTCGCGGCGTTTGACTTTGATTTGGATGGGTGGACCGATCTCTACTTTTGCCAAGCCGGAGGATTGCCGAATGTGTCCGACGGTTCGCAGCCCAACCGGCTGTACCGAAACCATGCCGGCGATCAGTTTGTCGAACTGGGCAGTCTCGCTGGCGTGGATGATCGATCGTATGGTCAGGGCGTGGCCGCAGCCGACTTGAATCAAGATGGGTTTCTCGATCTTGTCGTTGCCAACATCGGCGCTAACTTGATTTATCTCAACAACGGCGACGGCACGTTTACCGAATCACCGATCGCAGGATCCGATGGCTGGACCACCAGCATCGCGGTGGGCGATCTGGATGGGGACGCCTTGCCTGAAATCGTCGAGATCAATTACATCGATGATCCGGCGGCGCTGACTGCTGAATGTTGGGGGCAGGGTTTCGATTGCACTCCGCGAATCTTTCGGCAAGCAAACGATCGCATTTTGCGGAGTGATGCGGAAGAAAATTGGCGTCCTTGGGAAATGGATAATCGTTTTGCTGAAACGCCAAATTACGGCTTCGCTGGTGTGATCGCAAATTTCGATCAATCCGCAGGCAACGATCTGTTTGTCGTCAACGATACCAAGGAGAACCATTTTTGGGTCAGCCGCGATGGGGGTGGCACATCAAGGTTTGGGATGGTCAATCAAGCGGCCTTGCGCGGCTGTGCCTCCGGCGCAAGCGGCGAAGAACAGGGGTGCATGGGGATCGCCGCGGGGGATTTTGATCGAAACGGGTTGCTGGACTTGCATGTGACGAACTATTGGCAGCAACCTGCCAATCTGTACTTGCAGCGCAAGGGCGGGTTCTTTACCGACTATGCCGCTCAGTACGGGATTGCCGATCCGAGTCGCGCGACGGTGGCCTTTGGGACGCAAGCGTCGGACTTTGATCGCGATGGTTGGTTGGATCTTGCGATTTTGAACGGTCACGTTTTTGATCCGGTGGAAAACAATACTCCCGAGGTTCCCTTTCGCATGCCGCCGCAGCTGTTTCGTGGTGCTCGTGGCGGTTTTACTTTGGACGTGCCCGCCATCGAGTCGGACTCGTTTTGGTCCACGCCCACCTTGGGGCGGACGCTCGCCAAACTTGACTACAACCGCGATGGACGCCCCGATTTGGTAGCGAACCATCTCGATGCTCCCGCTGCCTTGTTGGAAAACAAGACCGCCGGCGGGCATTGGTTGCGGCTGGATCTGGTCGGCGTCGCTAGCGAGCGGGATGCCATCGGAGCTCATGTGACGGTGCGGCAGGCCGACGACGTGTGGCACGACTGGGTGATCGGAGGTGATGGCTACCTGTGTACCAATGAATCGACCGTCGATTTTGGGGTCGGGGACCATTCGCAAATCGCCGAGCTCACGATTGAGTGGCCGTCGGGAACTCGGCAGATCTTTGCTGATGTCGAGACGAACCACAGCTATCTGGTGGTCGAAAATGATGACCGTCTGGTTCCCCGCTAGGCCGGTCGTCCAACGCCACCTACTTTTGCACTAACCGGGTCGTTTTTGTAGCGGTGCGGCGAGGGGCTCGCCCGGTCAAAATCGAACGTTTTGTTCGCTGCCACCGGACGGCTCGCGCCGAGCACGCTATCAAGGTAGATGGCATTAGGCAGACATCGGCGGGGACCCTCTCGTCGGCGTCCTACTTCGCTATGGTAGACATTGCCGGGTCGTCGCGTGGGGATCGTGCTTGCTTTATTCTTTCCCGAATTCTCGGCGATGACGGTTGTCGCGGCGCCGGTTGATGCTGCGGAACGACCGTGTTTTATCGATCAATTCTCGAAGGCGGGGGCGAGTCGCCCTTATTTTTGACTATGAATTTTTTACGTGCTATGCCAAGCGAATCTGTCTTCGGAGCGAGATTCCGGTCCGGTCTGCCGCAGAGGCTTGTGCTGCTTTATCTAGCGGCAGTGTTGTCGGTGGGCTGCGGACGCGAGACGACGGATTCGCCGAGGGCGACAGAGACGACAGCGGAGCAGCCCGTCGTGGCAGCGGACGAAGCGGCCCGTCTCGCGATGCAGCGAGGGGATTGGGAGACGGCTCAGACGAGGATTCAAGAAGCGTTGCTGGTCCGCCCCAATGATCCAGTCGTCCTCGAGCTTGCGGGTGATATCGCGGCGGCGTCACGGCGATTCAGTGAAGCCGTCGAGTTGTATCAATCCGCAGTCGAAAACACGCCAAAGCCATCGCTGGCGTTGCTGGACAAGGTCGGTAAGGGATGGATGAACCTGGGGCGTCCCTTTGAAGCGGTGCGGACGCTCGAGTCCGCAGTGCAGCTGTACCCGAACCAGCCCGCCGTTCGCACCGACTTGGCAGGGCTGCTGGCGGCACTGGGGATGCAACATCAGGCCGGGCCGCATCTGCAGTGGCTTGCCATGCGCGGTCACGCCGGCGTGAGCGAGTTGATTATGTTGTCGGATCTGGCCCGTCCGCAAAATAATGTGGCGATGAGCGAGTATTCGCTCAAGCATTATCCGTCGGATCTGCGCCCGCAATTCTCGCTGTCGGTCGCCGATGCATACAAAGACGACTGGTCAAAGGTGCGTGAGCGACTGCGGCCGGTTGTCGCGAAATATCCCGAGTTCACGATTGCACACGCTTATTATGGACGCGCGATTGCCGAGTTGGGCGACGACGACGCAGTGCAAAAATGGGCCGCGTCACTGCCCGAGGGAATCGAAGACGAGTCTCAGTATTGGATGGCTGCCGGAGTCTGGGCCGAGCGTCAAGGAGACGTCAAGCACGCTGCGCGTGGCTATTGGGAAGCAGCAATACGCGAGGATGACAATGCCGAGGCGCTCAGTCGGCTCGGGATTGTGCTGGCGGAATTACAGATGGATGCCGCTTCGCGTGCGATCTCCGAACGTGCCGGACAGCTTGCACAGATGCGAGATGCCGTTGATTTGCTGCATTCGCGCCAAGACAATTCTCAGCAGGTTGCCGTTCGCATTGCAAAGGCGATGCAAGAACTTGGCCGACCCTGGGAAGCCGCCGGATGGCTTCGCGCCGGCGCGATGATGGACCAAGCGATCGACCCTTCGCTACGTCAGGTGTATGCTTCGGTTCGCGCGACGCTGACTGCGGAAACACCTTGGCAATTACCCGACAGCAAGATCGCGAATGAGTTCGATTTATCTCATTTCCCTGCAGTCAGTTGGACGAGTGGCACACGGAACAACATTGTCAAAGCGTCTCCCTCGGGCAGCGGGGGCCAGGGGATCCGTTTTGAAGACCAAGCTGCATCGCGGAATCTAAATCATGTCTGTGCGGTTCAAACGCCCGATCGTGGCGAAGCAGGATTGTGGATCTATCAATCCGGAGCCGGCGGGGCGGCGGCAATCGATTTCGATTTGGACGGCTGGGTGGATGTTTATCTCACCGCGATGGATGGCATGCCCCAGAAGGACAACTCGTCGCCCAATCGATGCTTTCGAAACTTGGCAGGGCAATTTTTAGACGTGACGCCGCAGACCGCACTGGGGGATGCAGGGTTCGCTCAGGGGCTCGCCGTGGGCGATGTGAACAGTGACGGCTTTGATGACATCTACGTTGCGAATTATGGACGCAATCGTCTGTATCAAAACAACGGCGACGGCACGTTTACCGATGTCACGGACGCATCGGGATTAAGGGGAGCTGACTGGACCACGTCGGTTGCGATCGCTGACATCAACCAGGATGGCTACGCCGATTTGTTTGATGTCGGCTACTGCAGTGGTCGTGATCCGTTCGAAGTGCCTTGCAAAGAAGAGGGCAAAATCATGGCGTGTCTGCCCAAATCCTTTCCAGCCCAGCCCGATCGTGTGTGGCAAGGACAGCCCGATGGGCGATTTGTCGAGGTGACCGACACGTGGCTTGAAAAACATGATTCGGCTCATGGTCTTGGGATCGTCGTAGGGCAATTCGACGAGATTCCCGGTGTGGATGTCTATGTCGCCAACGATATGGCGGCAAACCACTTTTGGTCGGCAACCTCGGATCGCGATGGTTCGTTTGGTCTTAGTGAGCAGGCGGTCGTTCGGGGGTTGGCGGTCGATCGCCGCTCGCTATCTCAGGCCTCGATGGGAATTGCCGTGGGGGACCCTGACCGGGATGGCGATTTTGATTTTTACTTGACCCACTTCGCCGCTGAATACAACACCTACTACGAACAGATCCGTCCTGGAATGTGGGCCGATTTGACCTCGCGTGTGGGGCTCGCCGAGCCCACGATGCCGCTGCTCGCGTTTGGTACTCAGTGGTTTGATGCGGATAACGACGGTGCTCTTGAGTTGATGGTGGCCAACGGGCACCTGAATGACTTTCGTTACAAAGGGGACGCCTACCGTATGCCCATGCAATTGTTTCATCGCCAATCCGATGGGAAGTGGGCACTTTTGGATCCCGCTCAACTCGGCGAATATTTCCGCACAAAACGGTTGGCCCGTAGCTTGATCAATTTGGATGTCGATCGTGATGGACGCCAAGATGCCTTGGTCACACATCTGTTTGATCCCGTATCGCTGCTAGTGAACCAATCGGTGGGGGCGTCGTCCTCCGCACAACCAGATTCGTCGACGTCACCGCGATCGATTGCGTTCTATCTGAAAGGTACCGAGGGGCATCGCGATGCGATCGGAGCCATCGTGTCCGTCGAAATCGCAGGAAAGCAATGTGTTGGCCAATTGGTCGCTGGCAATGGATATCAATGTTCTAGTGAGCGATGTGTCCGATTTGGGTTGGCCGAGGCTGCTGGGGCAGAGCAAGTTCGCGTCCAGTGGCCCAGCGGAAATCGGGAAACGTTTGGATCCCTTAGCGGCGGCGGCGAGTACTTGCTTCGCGAAGGAAGCGGTGAGGCATTCCCGTTGTCGCAGCGCTAGCGGCACGGTCAAGACGCGGTGAAATAGTGCAGCTGGTCGGTGAAAAAACTCATCTGAAAGGCTGTTTCTCTCTTCTTCGGGCCTGCTTCGCCAGCGGAGATCCATCGCATTGTTTGATGGTCGCGTGCTGGTGACCGTGTTTTCGTGCGTGTTTGCCGCCATTTCGTATTCTTGAGACGGATTTCTTCTGCTTCCAGAAGATTTGAAACACCCCGTTTTCTAGCGGGAAAAAATTTCATGCAAAAAGTTTGGTTGCCCCCGTTTTTCTGGTGGGACGAGCCGATGAATCGAGTAGACTCCAATTTGTGCGGTTGCATTTTCCGTTAGCTGGTTGCTGCGGACCTTTTCTGATCGCTGGTTTTCGGCGAACGTGCATCCCCTGTGGTTCAATCAATTCACAGCTGCGCGACTCTCTAAACTTTTATTCGGAATTCTATTGTGAAAAATATCTCAATTGAGATGCGTGAAAAATCAATTGCCTTGCTGGCCTTGATTTTGGTTGCCCCTTTGTTCGTCGGTTGCGGAGGGACCTCTCCCAATACGGTGACCGCGCCACCGGAAAATGTTCAGACGCCCGAGGAGATGGAGGCGTTGAAAAAGTCGTATATGGAATCGCAGCAGGAGATGCAGCAGAGAGACAAGCAGTATCGATAGTCGCTGCGGATCTGTCGGTCGCATGCGGGCCCGCTCGATTTGATCTTTGTTCATTCGCCACCCGCCGTTCGCTAGCCGTCTGCCGTTCGCTAGCTGTTGTTCGCTAGCTGGGATGCGTCTGGCGTTGCGACGAGCGTGGTGTTCAAGTTTTGTTCTTTTCTCTTTCGGAGTATTTAAAATGTTTCGTTTCAAGCGAAGCCATCGCGGCTTCACGTTAGTCGAGCTGTTAGTCGTGATCGCGATTATCGGCGTATTAGTGGGATTGCTTTTGCCAGCAGTACAGGCAGCTCGCGAGGCGGCTCGTCGCATGCAGTGCAGTAACAATGTCAAGCAAATTGGCTTGGGGCTGCATAATTACCACGCCGCTTACAACAAGCTGCCGATGCAATCGGGAGGCACCCATGGTGGTCCCGTCAACAATGCCAAGATCCTCAGCTGGTTGATTCCAGTGCTGCCGTTTATCGAGCAGCAAGCTCTGTATGAGCAGATCGCCAATCCGCTGGGGACCTATCCCGCGATGGGCCCTGTGCCTTGGGATAAAGGTTACGATCCCTGGCGAACCACCGTCGGATCGTATCGTTGCCCCAGTGATCCAACCGTGGGAGTTCCTGGCGAGACAGGACTCAATAATTACTCCGCTTGTATCGGAGATTGTTTTCAGACCACTCACACCGGCGGTGTGAACGCGGATGGGACCGTGGGGGATCAAGGTGCCAAGCAGCGTTTGCGAGGTGTTTTTGAAACCCGTTACTTTACCGGGTTCCGAGACATTTTGGACGGAACCAGTAACACGATTATGGCGGGTGAAATCGTCACCGACGCTGGCCGGTTGGAAATCATTGGCCAACCCAAGATGGATCAGCGTGATCCGTTCTTTGACAATCCTCAGCAGTGCTACGTCGATAACGTCGATCCGCAGCGTCCTCAGTTCTACAAGGATGCCAGCAACACAGGTGCCGGCGATCAACGACGTGGAAAGCGTTGGGCCGATGGTCGTCCGATGTTTACCAGCGTGAATACCGTGCGTCCGCCCAACAAGGAGAGTTGTTTATGGGGCGGCGACGGATCGGACGGCAGTTACACGATGGCAAGTCGTCACCAAGGTGGATGTCATGTGTTGTTTGCCGATGGTGCGGTCAAGTTCATCACCGAAAGCATCGAATCGGGCGACCAAACTAAGGGCAACATCCCTCGCGCCGGTTCGGTCCCAGGACAAGAGAGCCCCTATGGTTTGTGGGGAGCCCTCGGAACCAAGGACGGAAAAGAAACCAAGCAGCTTGATCAATAATCGGCAATCGATCTGGCCTTCGCCTGGGCGATGAGTCAGCGATTGATCGTTGTGAGTTCTTCTGAAAAACCAGGGTCGCATACCACTGTGCACCCTGGTTTTTTTACGTGGTCATGAATTTGAACGGGGCATTTATGACGGCGGTTCAGGGCTTGGTTGTCAATGGCATCGTGTACCCCTGATTAAATATTTGCTTCTTCGATTGTGATCACTTGATCCAAAGGGATATTGTCGAGTTGCTGGACGTGGCCGCTGGGCCAGCGGACTTCGATTTGACATGGGGTGTCAAATTCGCCGAAGCCAAAGACAAGCGTTGGCTGGTGGGTGGAAAGATAGCTGCCACCGCCAACCAGTTCTTGTACGTACCGGACGTCTCCGGCAGTGACTGTCACGCGACATCCGATTCCTTGGCGGGGGGATGTGTGGCCGACGAAGTCAAGTTTTAGCCAGTGTCCTCGCTGTGAATCGTTTCGCAGAAGCGCCGCAGAGGCGTTCTGGTGCACGGCGGCGATATCCAAGTCTCCGTCGCTGTCGTAGTCGAGCGTGGCGACCCCTCGTCCCACATACTTGCCAGCAAAAAACTCGCCAGCGTTCTCGCTCGTTTCAATCCAACGCGATCCGTTGTACTGAAAAAACTGAGGTCGCATCTTTAGAATCGGGTTGTCGACGTAGTTTTCGACATGCCCGTTGGTCACAAACAAGTCTTGCCATCCATCACTATCAAAATCTTGCATTACCGTCCCGAATGCAAGCGATTGTAGCGTCGGTGTGTGTAGTCCCACGCGTCCGGTGATGTCCTGGAATCCTGCGCCGCCCAGGTTGCGGTAGAGCGTATTGGATTCTTCGTAGTAGTGGGTTGAGTAGATATCGAGGAAGCCATTGCGATCAAAATCGGCGACCGCCAATCCCATGCTGGCTTGCAGTAGTCCTTCGTAGTTCGACGCGCATCCAAGCAGTAAACCGCGTTCATCAAAATGTCCATCGCCTCGGTTGTCGAACAGGAAATTGGCGGTGGTGTCGTTGGCGACGTAGATGTCGGGGTCGCCATCGACATTGAAATCGGCGACCGCAACGCCCAGAGATTTGCCGCCTGCTGCAGCGAGCCCGCGAACGTCCGTTTGCTCTGCAAAACTGCCGTCGCCTTGGTTGATGTAGCAGGCGTTTGACCACGGTGGAATTTCGCGTGGGTGGCAGATGCGATTTTCGCCCTTGGAATTGCGGCAATTCAGCGGGTGTTTCGGATCGTAGGTTACGTAATTGCAAACGTACAAATCGAGCAATCCGTCGCGGTCAAGGTCCGCAAAGGCTGCCGAGGTGCTCCAGCGATTGCCATCGTCGGTCTCGCTCATTGGTGTGATGTCGCGAAACGTGCCATCGCCTTGGTTGGCAAGCAGCGTGTTTTTTCCGACGCATGTGAGGTAGACGTCTTCGAATCCATCCGCATTGAAATCGCCGATCGAAACGCCTTGTCCGTAGCCGTATCGGCCAAGGCGAGCGGCTTGGGCGACGTCGCGAAAGCTGTCGTTGGAACCGCCTGAATGGAATGTATTGCGAAACAGCGAAACCGCTGGTTGGCGTGGGCTGGTTGCCGCCGTCGGGTCCCCGCCTTGGCTGAATATCAGGTCGGGGTGCCCGTCGCGGTCAAAGTCCAGTGCCCCCACACCGCCGCCGACCGCTTCGACCATCAAGGATTCTCCCACTTCGCCATTTTGGTAAATGAAGTTCAGGCCTAAAGGCTTTGCGACATCGGTGAAATGGATGCGATTTGACAGAGAAGCAGTCGTTGACTCGAGAGAATGTTTTGTTTTGAGATCGGCTTCGGCCGGTTTCAATTCTTCGCCGAAAAGCTTGCTGTTGACAGTAGGGCGATCCGCCGCCGCGGTGTTCGAGTGGTGTGGTTTTTCAAGGGAGATGTCGGTGTGTTCGTTCTTGCACCCGAGTGTGGCGATTGTCGCAGTAAGCAATAGCAGAAGAGATGGGCGGATCAATCGAGGGGCCTCGATAAAAAGGTGAAAAGGGTTACTCGGCATTGGAGGTGATGGCTGTCGCCGAATCTCGAATTTGGTCCATTCGGATTACCAATCGCTTCGCCACCACTTCGTCGCCCATCGTCGTTGCATAACGGTGCAATTGCTCGAGCACATCGATCGGTATGGTTTCGATCGTAGAGAGTCCGAGAATCGATTTTCGCAGCTGGGTTCCGATAGATGCCGAATTTAACGCGATTTCTGCTTCACTCGTGCGGTGTTGCAGTCGCAGCGTCTCGGCAAGTTGTGTTTGGCTTTTCCAGTCATAAGGATCCTTGGCGATCGCCTGTCGAAACGCCTCTTCTGCGGCTGCGAATTCATCTCGCATCCAGTGTAACCAGCCCTTGTAGCGAAAGAAGCGTGCGTCATTTGCGGCGGTTGCCGGGACTTGCGAAAGCAGCTGGGTGACACGTTCGACGTCTCCGCGATCCGAGTAGGTGTTAAGTAATATCGCAAGCAGTTCGAGGTTCTCGGGGTATTTCTCGAGTGCAGTGAGGAGTGTGGATTCTTGTTGTGCTAGTTCTGCTCGCCGCTGGCTCGTGTCGACGAGGGCGTCCGAAGATTCGCCGAGCCCGGCGGCGCGAGCAGCGTTGATTAGCATCGCGACTTCGAATCGTTCGTTGTTGGTGCCGCTTTGCAGCCACCGCGCATTGGTGTCTTTTCCATTGCTGAACACGATCGAATCAAAGCTGATCAAGTAGATGTAAGTCGCGGGCGAATCGCTTCCGTTTTTGACCGCTTCGCGTGCTTGCGCGAAGGCTTTGGCTCGCTGGGCGGTGATCCCGTAGTGGCGAAGCAGTTCGCGCTGCGCTTCGATGGATTGCGGATTGATGCGAATCGCTTGCTCGAGCGCCGCTTCCCCGAGCGCGGGTCGGTTCAGTGGGCCCAGGTATAGCAGCGCTTGCTGCGTCTTGGCGTGTGCTGCGGCGGGGTCAGTAGCCGTAATGCGAGAGTAAAGTTCGGCGGCTTGCTCGAATGAGCCGCGGTGCTGGGCCGCTTCCGCCGCGAACAGGTTAGCGGCGGGCGAGTCGGGGTCTCGGTCGAGCCAAAGATGGGTCACCGTGGCGACTCGATCCCAGTCTTGGACCGCGCGAGCCGATTGTGCCATCGTATGAAACTGGAATAGCTGGTACTGGCGAACGAGCATGGCGGCAACGATGACCACGACGAAGATTGCGAGAAGTGCAGCGATCTTCAGCCGGTTGTGTTTTGACGTGGGTTTTAATCCGATTGCAACGGTTTCTTTGCGGTTGGCTTGGGGCGCAGCAGGCTGTCGTTGGGCAAGGGCCGCAATCCTCGGTTTGCGTTCGTTGCGGGCCATGAATTCGGTTTCCTAAAACGGCGAGCGAGAAGAAGGGCAACCGCTATTACGAAAGAGGGGGAAACGGGTTCGTGTGGTAAAATATCTCATCTGTTTTGCGCAGACACTCATTGCTGTGGGAGTTTTGTGCGCAAACAATTTCAATGAAGTTTGTCGTGATCTCTCTCATTATGCCCTTATGTCCCTTTTCTGGTGTAGGAATCGATGAAAAAAAGAGCGTTTTTGTTGCCCGTAGGTGTGATGTTATTTTCAATGTGTGTGGTCGGGTGTAACCAGGAGACACCGAATATGACGACCGCTCCTCCACCGCCGCCGACCCCCGAAGAACTCAAGGCTCAGGCTGAGCACTATGCCGCTCCCTCTGCGCAGGATCGTCGATAAGGCGTGTGCATGTTCGCATCGCATGCGGACGTTTTTGTCGCCATGGTCAATCGATCCGCTGGTTTCAGTGTGAGTGATTGCGATTCGCCTTGGCGCTTGATATCTGGCGTTCGAGATCTGACTTTCGGGTTCAGTTCGAGGACTGGATCGGCGGCATCAGTAAATGGTTTCTCTCTTTGGCTTTTGATTGTCACTGCTTAGTGAGTTTCTTTCGTCTCCTGCATGCTGCGACGCGAAAGGGAGTTTGGCGAATCTAAGTCAGCCCTGCGTTGTGCCTCTCTGCCCCTCATCCTGCTTGGGCGAAGGATTTTGGGTGGTAAAATGTATCAGAGGTTATGCGTGAAAACTCATTTGTTTTTGATCGCGAATTCGGTATCCTTTAAGCGTTTTCCTGTTTGGAACCCGTGTTGTTCGTGTTCTGTGGCGTATTTCACGCGTTGGTGTGTGTCGAAGCTGGCGTGATGCGGTGTTTTGGGGGTGACAAGATGTGTTATTCTGGTGGCTCCTTGTCCAGTCGCAGGTTTTCAGGTGGATTTGTGGAGTGCTTCTGCCTTTCACTTTTTTATTGAGGGTTCTTATGAGAATGTGCGTCAAACGCCAAGGATTTACCTTGGTTGAATTGCTGGTCGTGATCGCCATTATCGGCGTTTTGGTTGGGCTCTTATTGCCTGCGGTGCAGGCGGCTCGCGAGGCGGCTCGCCGCATGCAGTGCAGTAACAACGTCAAGCAGATCGGTCTAGGGCTGCACAATTACCATGCTGCGTACAACCAATTGCCCAAGCAGGCTGGAGGGACAACGCCGCCGGGGACACGCTCGAATGTCAATTTTCTTAGCTTCTTGGTGGGGATCTTGCCCTTTGTCGAGCAGCAATCGATGTGGGAACAGATCAGCAACCCGTCAACGGTAAACGGGAATTGGCCCGCGATGGGGCCGGAGACATGGAATACAGGTTATGACCCATGGCGAACCACCATCGGGACCTATCGTTGCCCGAGTGATCCCTATGTTTCGGCGCCAGGTCAGTTTGGCAGCAACAACTACGCCTGCTGTATCGGCGACGGTATCCCGTGGACCGATCGTGGCGGTGTGGATGATGCCAATACCTCGGTCAACGCGGCTGCTGACATGCATTTGCGAGGGATGTTCAAGACGCGCCGCGTGACCGGTTTCCGCGACACGCTCGACGGATTGTCCAACACGATCATGGGTGGCGAGATTGTGTGTGATGCAGGTCGCCGCGAGATCATCGCTCAGCCGGTCTATATCGACAACGGTGATAACCATTTCAATCCGACGCACCCGAAGTGTACGACCAATGCGATTGATCCGGCTCGTCCTCAGTTCTATGTCGCGTCGGCAGAGCTTCAGTACAGCAAGGCTGATGAATGGAGAAAGGGGCATCGCTGGATGTGCGGGTTGCCGATGTATACCGCGATCAACACCATTCGGCCTCCGAACAAAGAAAGTTGTATGTCTTGGAATAGCGATGGCCGCGAAGGAACCTATACGGTGTCCAGCCGGCACCAAGGCGGAGCCCATGTGTTGATGGGAGACGGCGCGGTGAAGTTCATCACCGATTCGATTGAAGCCGGGAATCAGACGGTAGGGATCACCGTTCCCGGAATGGCGAGTCCCTATGGTTTGTGGGGAGCGCTAGGCACGGCGATGGGCAAGGAAACACAAACGCTCGAGTAGCCGTGCTGGTTTTTCGTTCAAGCAAGAAGCGGGGCGGCTCCGATGAGTCGACCCGCTTTTTTTATTGCGTGATTAAATGGTGATGCAGCGAAAGTTAAGCCGTCATCCACGTTGACGCCAAACGCGTGATGTTTTGTAGCGGAGCGGCGCAGGGACTCGCCCGGTAAATATCGAACGTTTTGCTCGCCGCAACCGGGCGGGCCCCGCGCCGCTACTAAAGTTGATGGCAATGGGCTGGCGCCGCGAGCGTTACTTAAAGCAGACGGATGGTTTTCACGAGGCGTCTGGGGGCGAGTCCGATTACGACGACGCTTTGGTGTTGACGTACATCATCCGCAATGCGTGAAGGGCTTCGGAGAGCATTTTGGATTCGTCGTCGCTGAGATTGCCTTTGGTCTTTTCGCCAAGCATGTCGATCGTATCGATGTAATGTTTGGCAAACGGTTTGTTGACCTTGGCTTCGCCGCTGGCGGGGTCAGGGATCTGGCCCAGCGTCGCCATTGCTTGAGTGAACAGCATCGAGATCAGCACTTCGAACGACGCCGGAGGCGGTGCTTGCATCGCCGCGTTTTCACCCCCCTGTTCCGCTTCATTGATTGCGGGGGCGTCGGCGGGAGGTGCGGTTTTCTCGGCCGTCACCGGTTTGTCGTCGGTGTTCTGCTTTGACGGTTCGCTGTTGTCGCTGTCGGACTCGGCCGCCGCTTTCGCACTGGCGGCCTCTTTTTCTTTAGCGACCTGCTCTTTCCAGTCGCTGTCGACAATGATTTTGGGTTCTTCGGATTGGTTTTCGTCGTTGGGGTCGCTCATGGCAATACCTTTGAAATCGGTGACGTGTCGGGACGTTGATTCCAGTTGTTTCTATCGTTGGCTGACGCTGGGCGCTTCTTTGTTTTCACGCTGCAGACGTCGGTCGACTGCGGCTTGGACGAATCCTGCGAACAACGGATGTGCCTTCAGTGGTTTGCTCTTGAATTCAGGGTGGTACTGAACGGCCACAAACCATGGGTGATCAGGCAGTTCGACGACTTCGACCAATCCGCCATCGGGGCTTGTTCCCGCAAAACGCATTCCGCTGGCTTCAAACTGCTGGCGATATTGGTTGTTGAATTCGTAGCGGTGGCGATGGCGTTCGTCGACTTGGTCGCTTTCATAGGCTTTGCCCGAGATGCTGTGCCGGTCCAATTTGGTGGGTTGGCTGCCCAGTCGCATCGTGCCGCCCATTTGTGTGACGTTTTGCTGTTCGTCGAGCAAGCAGATTACGGGGTACGGTGTGTCTTTGTCGAATTCGCTGGAGTGCGCGGCTTCGAGTCCGACCACGTTGCGGCCGTATTCGATTACGGCGCACTGCATGCCAAGACAGATGCCCAAGAATGGAATGCCGCGCTGGCGAGCAAATTGGATCGCTTGGACTTTGCCTTCGACACCGCGTTCGCCGAATCCGCCGGGAACCAGGATGCCGTGATAGCCGCTTAGTAGTCGCTCGGCGCCCTCGCGTTCAATGTCGGCACTTTGGATTCGTCCCACGCGGATCTGTGCGTGGTTGTGGATGCCCGCGTGATCGATCGCTTCATAGATCGATTTGTAGGCATCTTTGTGCTCGGCGTATTTGCCGACCACGGCGATCGAGACTTCGTGATGAGGGTTGCGAAGTCGGTGTAGCAGGTCGGTCCAAGGCGAGATGTCGAGAGTCGATGCCGGCAGTCCGAGTTTCTTGACGACCAATTCATCGAGTTTGTTGTCGACCAGCGACAGTGGAACCTCGTAGATCGAAAAATCTTTGTCTTTTTCTTCGATCACGGCTTCGACCGGGACGTTGCAGAACAACGCGATTTTTTCGCGATCATCGCGACTGATCGAATGTTCACAGCGGCAAACGAGCACGTCTGGCTGGATCCCAATTTCACGCAATTGGCCAACCGAGTGCTGGGTCGGTTTCGTTTTCAGTTCGTCGGCGGCCTTTAGGTACGGCACCAACGTCAGGTGCATGTACAGGCAGTTTTCGCGTCCCACGTCGAGCGAAAATTGACGGATCGCTTCGAGGAATGGCAGACTTTCGATATCCCCAACGGTGCCACCGATTTCGGTGATCACCACGTCGACGTCGTCGCCACCCATCCGCTTGATCACCGACTTGATCTCGTTGGTGATGTGCGGGATGACCTGAACGGTTTTGCCTAAGAATTGGCCTTTGCGTTCTTTTTCGATGACCGACAGATAGATCTGGCCCGTCGTGTAGTTGCAGTCGCGGGAGAGTCGGCCCGAGGTGAACCGCTCGTAATGCCCCAGGTCGAGGTCGGTTTCGCTACCGTCATCCAGGACGTAGACCTCGCCATGCTGGTAGGGACTCATCGTCCCTGGGTCGACGTTGATGTAGGGATCCAGCTTTTGCATGCGGACCCGCAACCCTCGCTGCTCGAGCAGCATCCCCATCGAGGCGCTGGTTAAGCCTTTGCCAAGCGAACTAACAACGCCACCGGTTACAAAAATGTGTTTCGTCATGGAACGAAATCATACCCAAATGGGAAAAAGACGGAAGTCGTCGCAAAGCTGCGTAATTGCTTTTAGCGAATCCGCTCGGCAAACGCTTGGAAATCGGCTTCGGTATCGATGCCCGGTGCGGCCGATTGGACGCGTGCGACGACGATTCGCTTGCCCGCTTCGATCGCTCGCAGTTGCTCGAGACGCTCGGATTGCTCCAGCGGGCTGGGCGGTTGCTTGGAAAACCACTCTAGAAAATCGCGGCGATAAGCGTACAAGCCGACGTGGTGCCAAAACAGCGGCGGTTCCATCGCCAGCGTTTTGGGGGTAATTCCGCCGCGACAATGTGGCACCGCCTCGCGGCTGAAATAAATCGCGTTACCAGCGAATTGTGGGTGGGCGGGCGATCCGCTGGCCTGCCCTGCCCTGCTCTGCCCCGTTTCGCACCCACCCCCCGTTTCACACCCACTCGCCGCGACGACAATTTTGACGCAGGCCGGGTCGTGCAGCAGTGACTCGCTTCGGATGGGGGTTCCGATCGTGGCGATATCGGCCTGGTCATCGTTGATCAGCACTGTCCCGACAAGGTCCACCGTCGCGGGGTCAATTTCAGGCTCGTCCCCTTGGACGTTGATGAACACATCAAAATCAGGGAATTGGGCGGCGACTTCGGCAATCCGATCGGTCCCACTGGGGCAGTCGACGCGGGTCATCACGCATCGGCCGCCGAACGAGTTCACTTCGTCCGCAAGTTTAGGATCGTCGACCGCAACCACCACGGCGTCGGCAACGCTGGCTTTCGATGCGGCTTCCCAGGTATGACGGAGTATCGACTTGCCCCCTGCGCTGCGAAGCAGTTTTTCGGGGAGCCGAGTCGAAGCCAAGCGAGCGGGAATGACGATCATGCAGCGATTGTTCATCAGGATTCCGAAGTCCTCGTGTTTTGAGAAAATTCATGCTCACGCCCCTCATGATTCCGTCAAAAGTGGGTCAAGGTAAAACGGGGGCGACCTTGCAACTTGGGCGTTTGACAATGATTTGGCAAGCCGATAGAGTCGTCAATTAACGGTGAGCGGTGCCGCAAAGTCAACGGATCTTGGATTTTGCGGAAACAGGGAACTTCGGTGAAATTCCGAGACGGCCCGGCCGCTGTAACGGATGTTGTTCGCAGAGGAATGTCGCTTCTAGTGACGTTTTCGCGAACCGCCAACTTCTCACTCTTTCGTGCCATTGTTCTTCAAATCGCGTTTGTCGCCATCGGGCGTCGGCCAATTTGGGAATGAGAAGGCGGAAGAAGCTGGCATGCATCCTAAGTCAGAAGACCTACCGCGTCACCGGATGCTTTGGAACTCGCTGCCCACGCCGCGATTCTCGAAAAACCTTCTTGGGTGAGGTTAGCGTCACGATCGGACCGTCTCGCTGTGCAAAAGGCGTTTTGCAGTGAGCCGTTGTTGTTGATTTTCCTAGGCATGAATGCTGTCGGCTACCCTCCCCTGCCCTTCGCGTTTGCGAACCCAGCGGTGGACATCCGGCAACATCCACTCGGTCTTTCCCCTTTAAATCGTTGGCGGTACGTCGATGAGGTTCCTCGATTGTGAACGAACAAACCCGCTGTGGGATAGGCTTCCAGTCTGTCATCCGCAGTCGGTTTCGCGCTCACACCTCCATCGATCACGAACCTGCGGTCAGCAACGCGGCTTCACGCTGATCGAGTTGTTGGTCGTGATTGCGATCATCGGAACCCTCGTCGGATTGCTATTGCCGGCGGTTCAGGCGGCTCGCGAGGCCGCACGTCGGATGCAGTGTCACAGTCGTTTGCATCAGATCGGGCTGGGGCTGCAGAACTATCACGCCGCGTTCAACCAGTTTCCCATCGGCGTAATCCAGCCTCGCCCGCTGTGGCTTAACGGCAAAGAGTTCGCTTGGTCGGCAATGATGTTGCCGCAGATCGAACAGACCGCCGTTTGGCAGCAGATTAATTTCGACGTTCCCTACGACGATCCGAAAAACGCCGCGGCCGCAGCATCGGTCATTTCGACATTCATTTGTCCCTCGACACCTCGCAGTGACAATTTGAAAAAAGGTCGCGGCGTGACCGATTACGGCGGCATCTACGGTGAACGAATTCTGACCACCAACAATCCACCCTCGGGCGTGATGATTTACGACCGAGCGATGCGTTTTCGTGACATCTTGGACGGCACGTCGACGACGGTCGTGGTATCCGAGGACGCTGATTTTCCGGATGGCCAATGGATCAACGGAAAGAACTTGTTTGATCAAGCCTTCCCGATCAACAAGGCACCCAGTTTTGAAAACGACATGCGAAGTTTTCATCCGCAGGGTGTCAATGCTGCCTTTGCCGATGGATCGGTTCGTTTCCTCAACGAGAGCATGGATCTGACTGTGTTAGCGGCAATTTGCACGCGTGCGGGTCACGAAGTGGTCTCCGATTTTTGATTTTCATACTGTTTGTAACGTCCTGTGTCGCTCGAGATTGAGCTTCCGCACACGGATAAACTCCACACGATAAACACCTAATATGCGTCAACGTACAAACCAACTTCGCCGTCGCCGCCGACTCACTACCGAACTACTCGAGGATCGACGTTTGCTGGCCGCCGGGCCGTACGCACCTGCGGCGGGCCAATTCGGCAGTACGGCGATCGCGATGGACGATCCCGCGATCATCGCCTGGGCAACCGATTGGAAGCAATACACCCCCGGTACCGAAGTTAGCGCGACGTTCCAGACCCCCGAAAAGGCGTTGGGGCCCGCGGTGGGAACCAGTTTCGATATTGTCTCGCTCGGCCGTGGCGGCGAAATCACGTTGCAGTTTGATATTCCGATTCGCGATGGGCTTGGACCCGATTTTGCCGTCTTCGAAAACAGTGTGACCGACACGTTTCTCGAACTCGCTTTCGTCGAAGTTTCCTCGAACGGTACCGACTTCTTTCGTTTTGATACCGATTCGTTGACAGCGTCGTCCGTTGGTGGTTTTGGCAGCGTTGACCCAACGAACATCGATGGTTTTGCTGGAAAGTATCGGCAAGGATTTGGAACCCCCTTCGATTTGAATGACCTTGCGGGCGTCAGTGCGGATTTGGACGTCAGTGCAATCAGCCATGTTCGGCTGATTGATATCGTTGGCGACGGATCGCAAACCGATTCCAGTGGCGATACCGTTTACGATCCTTATCCGACGGTTGGCAGCGCCGGGTTTGATCTCGATGCCATCGGCGTGATCAACCAAGCACCTTATGTGGTTTCGTCGGTTGGATTTGAGGATGTAGGTCAGTCGCTGACACCCGAGTCGCACTGGAACGGGCCCGTTTCCGGTGGCACAACCAGCGAGGGCCCTTTTGGTGACCAAGTCACCAAGGGGGAATTCACGAGCGACGAGGCTCAGCTGAATAACGCATACTCGCTTGATTATGGTTCCTGGTCGGGTTGGGCGTACTCCAACGAAACCAACACTTCGACCGCGGGGTTCACTAACCAATTCAGTGCTATCACCGGCAGCGGTGCGAATGATTCAGCCACCTACGGCGTCTCCTTTGCCTCATCGACCGGTGACGATGTTGCGAAGGTTACGTTGCCCGAGGATGCGGGGGCGTTGCGGTCGATCCAGATCACCAATACGACGTACGCCGCCTTGTCGATGCAGAACGGCGACTCGTTTGCGAAGAAGTTCGGCGGTGCGTCGGGGACGGATCCTGATTGGTTCCTGTTGACGATCCAAGGAAAAGACGACTCGGGTGCGAGTGTTGGAACTGTCGATTTTTATCTGGCCGATTATCGCAGTGACGATTCGTCGCTGGATTACATCGTGGATGCTTGGACCGAAGTCGATTTAAGTTCGTTGTCCAATGCGAACTCGCTCGAGTTTTGGGTGACCTCGTCCGACGTGGGCGCGTTCGGGATGAATACCCCCGCTTATTTCGCGATGGACGAACTGTCCTTTTTGACCCCAGGAATCGCAGTCGATGTGTTGGACCATGCGATTGTCGAAAACGCCGGTGCCGCTGCGACGACCGGACGAGTGACACGTGGCGAAGATGACTTGTCCGCCGCGATGACGGTATCCCTTTCGAGCGACACGGCCGGATTGATCATTCCGGCGACCGTGACGATTCCCGCAGGCCAAGCGTTTGTCGATTTCGCAATCGGGGTGACCGACAACGACCAAGGCAATGGCGATATTGCGGCATCGATCACGGCAACCTCAGGCGACTTGCAAGCGGTTCGCGAGATCACGATCATCGACGACGAGGTTCCCACCTTGACAGTGTCGGTGGCCGCCGAAACGATCGATGAAGGAACCACGGTCTCTGGAACGCTGACGCGAGTCAATGCGGATACAACCCAAGCATTGACGATCCAGCTATCGAGTTCTTCGCCAACGATCGCTTCGGTTGCTTCGACGGTCACGATTCCAGCGGGTGCCGCCTCGGCGACCTTCGCGATCGCGGCGATCGATGATGATATCGATCATGGAACGACCACGGTTCAGTTCACTGCGACGGCGGTTGGGTTCCTTTCACTGCCAAGTTCGGCGGAGGTGATTGACAACGACCAACCCGCGATTCGGGTGACCACAAACGCAAGCACCTACAGCGAATCCGATGCCGCTGCGACCACTCGATTTGAAGATTTAGGCGTCGGGCTCGGCCCCGAATCCTTCGACAATGGTGCATCCGGAAACGGACAATTCGTCAGCGATGGTTTGACGCTGAACAACGCCTATAACGCCACCTACGGTTCATGGTCCGGTTGGGCGATCTCTAACACGACCGATACAACGACGCCCGGCTATTTAAATCAGTACAGTGCAATTGCGGGCGGCGGCGCGTACGGTTCACGGACGTACGCCGTGTCGTCGGGCTACGCCGCCGACTTGCCTAGCATCACTCGCGACAGCGATAACGGTGTCGGGTTCCAGCAGTTGTCGATCACCAACACGACTTATGCCGCGTTGTCGATGGCCAACGGCGACACGTTTGCCAAACAGTTCGGTGGCGCCGATGGCTCTGATCCCGATTGGTTCTTGTTAACCATCGAGGGGGTGGACGAAGCCGGTGATTCGGTAGGAACGGTCGAGTTCTATTTGGCTGACTTTCGGTTCGACGATCACTCGCTCGATTACATCGTTGACGAGTGGACGGTGGTCGATGTGTCGTCACTCGGCAGCGCCGTGAAGCTCGAGTTTGCGTTGAGCTCGTCCGACGTCGGCTCGTTCGGGATGAACACGCCTGCCTACTTTGCGGTCGACGATATCGTGATCGCCCAGCCGATTGATCCCGCCAACCCGGTTCCTTCCATCACCGTGTCGCGGCAAAAAATGGACTTGTCCGAGCCGCTCGACGTCAGATTGACCAGCAGTGATGCGAGCCAATTGCGAGTTCCGATGTGGGTGACG
Source organism: Novipirellula rosea (assembly GCF_039541335.1). NCBI lineage: Bacteria > Pseudomonadati > Planctomycetota > Planctomycetia > Pirellulales > Pirellulaceae > Novipirellula > Novipirellula rosea. The sequence goes on from NZ_BAABGA010000109.1 coordinate 43,969, forward strand.
ATTCCCGCCGGACAAGCCTCCGTCGAGGTGCCGCTGAGCATCGTTGATGACATTGTGGTCGATGGCGATGCGGTCGTTACGATCGCGGCTACCGCCGATTCGCTATCAAGTGAAACGACGGTGACCGTCCAAGACAACGATCAGTCGACGCTCACGGTCACGCTCGGGGCGAACGAGCTGGATGAGTCGCTTGGCAATGCCAACGCGGACTTTGAAGACGCGGGACAACGACTGGTCGACAATTCGTTTTACAAAGGCCAAGACGGTGCGGGAAGCTTCCAGTCGGGAGACCTCGTCTTCGCCAATGATTACAATCCGGCCTGGGGGGCATGGTCCGGTTGGGCGTTCTCAAACACAACCGACCAAACGACGGCGGGTTACGCAAACCAGTTCAGTGCGTTTGCAGGAAGCGGAGCGAATGGATCGTCAACCTACGCGGTGGGCACCGGGGCAACCGGAAGCTCGGCGGCAGTCATTCAGAAAAATAGTGACGGATTGTTCGAATCGTTGATGGTCACCAATACAACGTATGCGGCGTTGTCGATGACCCAAGGAGACGCGTTCGCCAAGAAGTTTGGCGGCGAATCGGGCGACGATCCCGATTACTTGTTGTTGACGATCGAAGGATTGGATGCGAGCGACCAGTCGATCGGAACGGTCACATTCTATCTTGCCGATTATCGCTTTATCGATAATTCACTGGACTACATCGTCCAAGATTGGACCCAGGTCGATTTGACGCGAATCGCCGCGGCGGATCGACTCGAACTGTCTGTCGCCTCGACGGACGTCGGAGCGTTTGGGATGAATACTCCCGCGTATTTTGCGGTCGATGATGTGCGTGTCCAACCCGCGGCCGAGCTTGCCGGGCAAGGCATTGTTCATCGCAACGATGATGATTTGTCGAGCCCGCTTGTGGTGACGATCAACGCCGACCCCTCGGGCAATTTGTTATTGCCCACCACGGTGACGATTCCTGCCGGCAGTGCGGTCGCGACGTTCTCGTTTGATGTGATTAACGATGGCGTCGCCGGTGGCGATAGGACGATTGCCGTCTCCGCTGCGGTAGACGGTTACACGTCAGTGCCAGGGCAAATCAGTGTGGTCGATGACGACGAAAAACAGGTCGGATTGTGGCTTGATCAATTGACCTTCGCCGAAGACGCTGGCGTCGGTGCAGTGACGGGCGTGATTTCACGAAATGATGCCAATCTTGACTCGGCTATCGAAGTGTCGCTCGATGTCGGTACCGCCAGCGGGATCGTGTTGCCCACGACCGTGACGATTCCTGCGGGCAGCCGCTCGGTCGCTTTCGCGGGTGACGTCGTTTCGGACGGATTGGTGGGAGAGGATCAAACCGTGACGATCACAGTCCAGGCGGCTGGCTATTTGGCTTCGACCGCCACAATCGAGCTGACCGAAGTGGACCAGCCGGGCTTGTCGATCGAGTTTTCGGCTGCAGCGGTCAGCGAAGATGGCGGTCAAGCCGCTGTTGAATTGACCGTATCGCGAAATATGTTGGACGTTTCGGAATCGCTGCTGGTTTCGCTTAGCGGCGTTGTCGATTCGCGTCTTGATCTGCCCTCCACAATCACCATTCCTGCAAACGAACGTTCGGCATCGATCACGATCGATTTGATCAACAACGTGCGGCTTGACGGTGACCGTGACGAAGAGGTGACGGTTGCCGCCGACGGTTTCGCCGACGGGGTGGCGACAATTCAAATCAGTGACGATGAGGTCGCTGGGATCGAAGTTGTACCCAGCGGTGATGCGACGCAAGTCAGTGAATCGGGGACAACCGACACGTTTGAAGTTCGCTTGACGGCACAACCGACGACCGATGTCGTGCTTACGGTCGCCGAATCCGCCTCGGGTGATTACGCACTCGATAACACGCGTTTGGTGTTCACGAGCGAAAACTGGAATGTTCCACAAACCGTGACCGTGACTGGTGTCGCCGATTTCGTCGTCGAAGAAAACGAGTCCCACTCGATCGTCGTGTCCGTGGTTCCCGAGGAATCCGACGCTGGGTTTGCCGCTGCCGAATCGGCTACGCTGACCTTGTCAATCGAAGAAGTCGCGATCGAGAATATCGAATTGGTCAGCCAAGATGACGTGTTGGCCATTCGTGATCTCGATTCCGCAAACACCTTTGCCTTGACGAATGTGGAAGGCGGATTGCAGTGGGTCGGCGACGATCGTACTCAGCACCTGAGTGTGGATGCTGACGTCGTGGGGGATCAAGCCGTTACGCTCGATTTGGCCGGTGGAAACGACACCGTCACGTTGACCGGTTTGTCGACCTTGAAAATCAATGGCGGCGATGGGTTTGATCGCTTGACCGTGACGCTATCGGAAAGTGAAATCGATCTTGCCGCGTTTCTGGCCAACCAGATCAGCGGTTTCGAAGAGGTCGTGATCACGACGACGGAAGCGAAAGTACTAAGTTTGGATGCCAACGCAATTGCTCAGGCGTTCGGTCCTGGGACTTCGATGGTGCTTCATATCGGCGTGTCGCAACTGACCGCGAATGCCGATTGGACGCTCGCGGACCCGACCTTCGTTTCCGGCGTGTTCGCCCAAGTGCTTCGGTTCGAAGGGGTTGAGATCTTGGTCGTCAGCGATTCGCCGTGGCGAAATTCGCGAGACCGATGGGACGTTAATAATAGCGGGTCGGTGACTGCGTCGGACGCGCTGACGATCATCAACCGATTGCCGCTGCAAGGAGAATCACGTCTGCCGGTGATCGAATCGCTCGCTGATTTTACCGGGATGTATTATGACGTTTCGGGCGACGGCAAGGTCACCGCGCTGGATGCACTGAATGTGATTAATCGTCTGAACAGCACCATCGACACGCCGCCGGCAGAACCCGAAATGGCGACCGCCCTGCCCTTCCCCGCTGCAACGCAGTCTGAAGTGGAACCGTCAGCGGTAACTTTGCCTGCGACGACCTCGACAAGCCGGAGGATACAGGCTGAGAGCGAGTCGGTGGTCGATTCCCCTAATGGCCTTTCGTTTTCGTCCGCTGCGACATCGTCGCAGCACAGCGCCGAGATCATCGATCAGGTGATGCGAGAATTCAGCGGTGATGTTTCGGAGGTCGACGACGAATCTGATTCGCCGTTGGACGCGTTCGATTGGCAATTGCTAGGGTAATTTGCGATGAGTGATTCCACTGCGAATGGCGGTGATAGTGTGGCATCGCCATGCATCGGAACGTGTTCGCTTGATTCAAGTGATCTTTGTGTCGGCTGTTTTCGCAGTCGCATGGAGATCACTCGTTGGTCGAGTGCTTCCGCAGCAGAACAGCAGGCGATTGTGCAGCAGAGTCTGCGACGTCGCCAAGCACACGATCAATCGGCACAGTAGTGTGCAAATGTAGGATAGGCTTCCAGCCCAGGGCTGTAAGGGTATGTTGCTAGGTTAATCCTAGCAGCTTCG
>NZ_BAABGA010000110.1:0-7725 GCF_039541335.1 Novipirellula rosea
GATCATCACAGCGAATCGACGTGAAAACCGGTCGAAACACCACAATGATCATATACTAGGGTCGACCGCGAAGCGGTCGGGGAGGGCTGGTGAAACCATGCTTGCACGGTCCATTTCTAACACCCCGAACCCCACCCAGAGCCGGCTGCCGCCGACTCTGACCTCCCCAGCGGGGAGGTGAGGTTTTTCACCCTCCCTCCGGGAGGGTCGGCCGCACGATGCGGCCGGGGAGGGCTGGTGGAACGATGCTTGCACGTTCCGCTTCGAACACACCGATCCCCACCGGTGAGCTGGCTACCGCCGACTCTGACCTCCCCAGAGGGGAAGGTGACGTCGAATTTCCACCCCCGCCAGGACGTAAATGACTCGCGGGAAGCCACGCATATTCGCTGCAACAGGTAAAACTTCCCCAATCCGCCTCGGAATACCTGATATCCGGCTTTCGTTTGTTGATGCAGTGCCCTACGGCGATTATTGTCAAAGGACGCGAGCTCTATAAGCTGCGCAATTCACCCATCTTTTCGCAAAGTCGCCTCCTCAGGCTGAGTGATGAAAAAAACAAATCGTATTGCTGTCCTCGTTGTTTTCGCCGCCCTGTTCTCTCTGGGAACCAGCCAAGTTTCGGCCCAGACGCAGTTGGCGGGGGTCGATGTGGACGCCCAAGGTATCTTGAAGGTCAAACAATTTGACCCTCGTCTGGCCAACCAACGGCTGATCGAAGCTCGGAATCATGCCGACACCGGCGTGATGCAGACGAGCAAATTGCGAAAAGTATCGCTCAACCGACTCGAAGCCGCGATCGCCAAACAACTTGAGGCCGGCGGCACGATTTCCGAGGACATGCAGGCGTTGGCCGGTTTGACGTCACTCGAATACGTCTTTTTCTATCCCGATACCAAAGACATCGTCGTCGCTGGGCCCGCCGAAGGATTTGTCGCCGATCCCACCGAACGCCTGGTGGGCATCCAGTCCGGAAAGCCGACCGTTTTGCTCGAAGACCTCGTGACCGCCCTGCGAGCTTATGCCCCAGGTGCGAAACCCACTTCGCTGATCAGCGTGTCGATTGATCCCACCACCGAAGGATTGCAGCGGATGCAGCGATTCTTGGCCTCGGTTCGCGGCCGGGTTCAACCCAGTGACGCCGAACGATTGGCGATGGGACTGAAAGACAACTTAGGGCTGCAAACGGTCACGATCAAAGGCATCCCCAATTCCACTCACTTTGCTCGCGTGTTGGTTGAAGCCGATTATCGCATGAAGTTAGTCGGCATCGGGCTAGAGCGACTTCCCGTTCGCTTGCAAAGTTACGTCGATCGTGCGAACCCGAACACGGTCGCTTCCAACGCGATGGAACGCTGGTATTTTCAACCCAATTACGACGCGATCTCGGTCAGCGAAGATGGCTTGGCGATGCGAATCAACGAGCGAGGAGTGGAGCTTGTCGGTGCCAACGAACGCGTTGCCGATGGACGTCGGATGCAGATCGCGGGCAAGGTGAACCGCGCCAGTCAAACGTTCTGCAAAGATTTCACCACAGCGTTTCCTGAGATTGCGAAAAAGGTTCGCATCTATGCCGAACTCGCTCAGTTGATCGACGTCGCTGTCGCAGCCGCCTACATCCAAGAGCAAGATTTTTACGGTCAAGCCGATTGGTCGATGCCGGTGTTGCAAGACGAAACAATGGTTTCGGTCGAAACCTACACCGCTCCCGAGCAAGTGGAAACCGCCGTGAACGCTGTGTGGCGAGGCAACACACTGATGACACCACTCGGAGGTGGCGTAAACGTCCAGCCGCGACAAGCTCTGAAAGCCGAGCACGTCAGCAAAGACACCGACGGCCGCGTGGTGAAAACCCGCAGCGAAGCCGGCCCCACTGGCCTGAAAGAAGGCCAATGGTGGTGGGACTGATCTCCGGCTTTTGCCTTTCCTCGTAGCGGAAGTCGTCAAGACTTTCGTCCGATGTGGGACAGGTTTTTAACCTGTCATCGTGCTGGCCTCGCCTCAGGATCTTTGCCAGGATCTTTGCCAAGATCCGCGACATCCACCGCGTCAATAACGCATCGCCGACCGCGCCAAAAACGCATTGCCAGCGTATGATAAGTTCCGTGCTATCGCTCCCCAATGCACCGGTACGGAACGCTCATGAATCGGCCCAGTGAATTTCGCATGCCCAACGACGAGTGTCGGCTCGTCGTGGTCCAGGACCAATTGCAGCCGTGTCCTTATCTCAGCGAAGCCGTCGCCAGGATGCCGCTGAGGCTGCCGATCGGTAACGTCACCCCCGAAATTACCGATCAAATGTTGGTGATGGGGTTTCGCCGAAGTGGCGATTTTGTCTACCGAACTCAGTGCCCCGCGTGCCAAGAGTGCCGGCCGACGCGGATCGACGTCACCACGTTTCGCATGACGAAATCGTTCAAGCGAGTGCTGCGGCGGTGCGATCAAGATTTGAGCTGTCAATGGAATCCACCAAGTGTCGATCCGCTTCGGGTTGAAATCTTTAACCAACACCGACAAGTTCGAAACTTGGGACTCAGCGACGAGCCCGTCGATGAAGACGCCTATCGCTCGTTTCTAGCCGACTCGTGTTGCCAGACTCGGGAGTTGTCGATTTGGAAGGACAGCGAATTGATTGCGGTCTCGATTGTCGACTTGGGCCGCGAAAGTACGTCGGCCGTCTACACCCACTTTCGGCCCGAGTACAGTCGATACAGTCTCGGGACCTACGCGGTGTTAAAGCAGATCGAATGGGCACGAGCGAGCGACCGCCGCTATGTTTACTTGGGGATGTACGTCGCCGAGAACCAGCATTTGAATTACAAGTCCAGATTCAAACCGCAGCAGCGATTGATCGATGGCCAATGGATCGATTTCGACAAGGGCTAACAATGACGTCACCCTCCCTCCGGGAAAGTCAACCGCGAAGCGGTCGGGGAGGGCTGGTGAAACCATGCTTGCACCGTCCACTTCTAACACCCCGAACCCCACCCAGAGCCGGCTGCCGCCGACTCTGACCTCCCCAGCGGGGAGGTGAGGTTTCTTACCCTCCCTCCGGGAGGGTCGACCGCGAAGCGGTCGGGGAGGGCTGGTGAAACTATGCTTGCACCGTCCACTTCTAACACTCCGAACCCCACCCAGAGCCGGCTGCCGCCGACTCTGACCTCCCCAGCGGGGAGGTGAAATTGAGTTCACCCTGCCGAACGCAACATGATCCGGCCCACCACAATCGTTGCAATCTGCCTCGATCAAAACGCCACACCTAGCATCGCCTCCACTTTCGGAAATGCGGATCCCATTTGCCGTTCACCGCTGAAAACGCCTCTCGTGGCGACTTACCCCTGCGTGCAAAATCGCTCGGGCCCTTCATTTGCTGTAGAATCAAGCGAACCGGTCTCGCGTCTCTTCTTTTCCGACTCAGCCCCTCGACCCTGTCATGGCAAAACACTTCCATCGTCTTTGGCTCCTGCTCGGTTTGCTGTTGGTCGCTTCCATCTCGATTCCCGACAGTCCAGCACAACAACCGCTCAGTCGTCTGCAATCAGGTGAATTTGCCGCCGCTCGCCAGCAGGCAGCTGCCGCAGGATCACTGCCCCAACGTGATCAATTCCTGGCACAGATCTCGACCGCTCAATCCGCCGTCGGCGATTCCGCAGCAGCCAATTCCACGCTTCGCGAAATCGACTCCGCCGACGCGCGGAACCAAGCCATTGCCAACAACAACGGCGCCGCCGGCGGCAGCTCGTTTGCCGATTTTGGTTCTCTGATGACGTTAATCGAAACCACCGTCGTGCCCGATACTTGGGAATCGCTCGGCGGCCCCAGCACGATGGCACCTTACCCCCAAGGCGTCTTTGTCGACCCGCAAGGAACGCTGCGTGAGTGCGAGACGATCACGCGTACCGACGCGATGGATAATCTTGCTGCCCAACTCGGCGAAGCCGCAGCCGCCGGTGATCACGACGCCTTGTTTTCACCGTTAGCATGGCGCACCCCTTCGCCGCTCCGCAGCATCTCGCTACGTCGTCTGCGAGACGCGCTCTCGCACTACCAAGTCTCGGGCCAGAACGTACCGGACTCCATCCAGTATCTCGCTGGTTTATCCGAAGTTCGTTTCGTGCAGTTCACTGACGACGACATCATCCTCTCAGGCGAAGTCGGTGGCATCGAAACGTTTCAAGGTTGGTATCGAGACCGCGTCACCGCCCGCAACACGTTGCGACTCGACTTCTTATTGACCTGTCTCGCGGCAGCACAACATCGTCAATCGTTTGGCTGTACGATCGATCCGACGCGTGAAGGTTTGCAAAACGCAGCCCAGACGGCGGTCGGAATTCAAAACAAATCGATTCCGATCGGCACCGCCGCCGAAGCGGTCCGCGCGGCCTTGGGGATGCAACGCGTCGAAGTGTTTGGCACGGCCCCCGATACCGTGATCGGTTATGTGATGGTCGAGGCCGATCGGCACATGAAACAACTTGCTCTGGGAAAACAGTCGTTGCCCGAAGGAACCGATAATTATCTCGATGCGGTGGATGCTTTGATCGCCCAGGGAGCACCGCAAGATTTGCTGTTGCGGTTGTGGTTCACTGCCGTACCGCGAAGCGTTCGCTCGGACAACGATCGCCGCATCTTTGAACTCGCGGGGACGCCGATTCGTCTGAGTGGACAGAACGAGCGAGCGATCGCCAGTGGCGAGCGAGGGCATCTGACCAACGACCCACGCACGGAAATGTTTGTCGCGGGATTCAATCAAGATTGGAATCGGATTCGCCAGCAGTATCCGATTTACGGGGCACTCGAGTCGATATATCAAGCCGCTTCGATTGCCGAATTAGCCGAGCGTTATACCGAATCGAGTGTCCATGACGCACTCATTCAAAGTTTGACGCAGTTCAACAGTGATCGTCCGTGGATGTTGACTGCTCCGCGTCAAGTGGAGTCGATCGCGACCCTGCACACCGTCCGGCACGGAAAGCAAAAGCATCACATCGTGATCGCCAGCGGGGGTGTGTCAGTGGATGCGAAGCAGTCGTTGCCGCAAGAAATTAACAGGTACGCAGCCCTCGACACCTCTGCCGCCGCTTCCGCAGCGGATCGCCCCCATCGAGTCCAACGTTGGTGGTGGGACCAGGGGGAGTGAGCGGGGGAGACACGGAGACACGGAGACACGGAGACACGGAGACACGGAGACACGGAGACACGGAGACACGGAGAGTGAGGAGTAGCGGCAGTCGTCAAGGCTTTCGTCGGCATTGTCGCTCGGCTTTCCAAGCCGTTTGCGTGCTTCACCTCCCCTCCGGGGAGGTCAGAGTCGGCGGCAGCCGGATCTGGGTGGGGCTCGCGGTGTTAGAAATGGACGTTTGCCAGCAAGATAGTCACCTCTCCCAACGCAGTTGGGAGAGGTCGAGCAGAGCGTATGGCGATTGCTCGGGTGAGGGCCGTCCGAGCAAGTTGAGTCGCAACCAGCATCAAGATAGCGCGGTCGGCCCTCACCCGAACGAGGCCTCAAGGGCCCGGCCGACCTCTCCCCGCTTCGCCGGGCGAGGTGACTTGCTGGACGCCAGCAAGGGATGCCATAGCGGAACTCATCAATCGTGGGATAGGTTTTCAACCTGTCATCGCGCTGGGTTTGCCATTGAATCTTCGGCATTGTCGCTCGGCTTTCCAAGCCGTTTGCGTGCTTCACCTCCCCTCTGGGGAGGTCAGAGTCGGCGGCAGCCGGATCTGGGTGGGGCTCGCAGTGTAAGAAATGGACCGTACAAGCAAGAATTCACCACCCCTCCTCAGCCGCCTCCTGCGGCCGACCCTCGCTTCAGCGAAGGTAAATTCTCCCCTCTCCGTGTCTCCCCCTCTCCGTGTCTCCCTGTCTTCCCTCACGTCCCATCCAATCGCCGGGCCGCTTTGCGAGTCAGATAGGGAATTGATTTTTGGATCTTCGCCCAGTCCGGCTTGGCATCTTTTTTCGGGCGGACGACCAAGTTCATACCGTCCGGTACCCGGTCCTGCTGTGTCCGAAACGACTCGCGGATTAAGCGTTTCCAGCGGTTTCTCACGACCGCGTTCCCCGTGCGTTTAGGAATCGTGACCCCCAATCGACTCGGTGATCCCGGCTCGCCCTTGACCGCAAACAACACCAGCACGCCGTCGGCCACGCACACCCCGCGGCGTAGGATCACGGTGAATTGCGAACTGTGAACAATGCGGCGCGATTTAGGAAACAGATAACGCACAAAGATTTACCAATTGTTTTTCGATCCTATCCCGATTGGGATTAAAGACATTAGCCGTAGGGAATCGAGAGGTTTTCCGGTGGTGTTCGCGACGCTCAAACCACCGGCTAATTACTAAAATCCCTATCGGGATGGGACTACAGAAGATGTGTAGGGGTAAAGAGGACGTCAGTCTCCGGGGGATGGGAAATCCACTACGGCAGCAATAAACCGGGCACGTCAATCTAGAACGACAAATCGTGTCTCAGGTTCATTGGGTTTCGTTCGGCAAACTTTTCGATCAGTTCCTTCGACTCGTCATCGATCGTTTCCGGTAACCGGATTTGCAACTCGACGATCAAATCGCCAGCCGAACCGTCGCGGCTGCGGATCCCCTGTCCCTTCAGCCGCAAGCGGCGTCCGCTGCTCGATCCCGCCGGAATCGACATCGCCACCGTGCCGCTCGGCGTCGGCACATCGATCTTCGCGCCCAACGCCGCTTCGGGAAGCGAAACGGGGATCTTGAGTTCCAAGTTCTTGCCGATCCGGCGAAAGTGCGGATGGTCTGAAACCTTGATCATCAAGATCAAATCGCCAGTGGGGCCTCCGTTGGGCGACGGTTGGCCTTGTTCACGCAAGCGAATTTTCGAGCCGGTTTCTACTCCCGGCGGAATCGTGACCGACAATTTTTCGTTCTTGCCCGCGCGGTTCAGATAGAACTCGGTCGTGCCCCCGAGCACCGCGGTTTGCAGAGGCAATTCGAGTTCGTGCCGCACGTTCTGGCCGCGTTGTGGTGGCGCCGCTCGGCGACCGCGTCCCGCACCTCGGCCTGCCCCGCCGCGGCCTCCCGCACCGCCTCCCATCATCTGTTCGAAGAAATCCGAGAAGCCGCCTTCGAACTTCACATCACCGCCGCCACCGCGGCCGCCAAAAATCTGTTCCAAGTCCAAACCGTCAAAGCCAGCGCCAGCAGCAGCGTGCGGATTAAATCCCCCGCCGCGGATTTTTTCAAAATCGGCACCGTAACGGTCGTAGGCCGCGCGTTTCTCTTCGTCGCTGAGCACATCGTAAGCCTCCTGAACACGCTTGAATTTCTCGCGTGCCGCTTTGTTATCAGGATTCTTGTCGGGATGATATTTCAGCGCCAGCTTGCGGTGAGCTTTCTTGATATCGTCCTTCGAGGCGTCGCGAGCGACCCCTAAAATTTGGTAAAGATCTTCTGCCACAACTTCAAATTTCGGTACGGTGTAAAGGTTCAAAGAATTCAGCTACGTGCCAACTTGGCAGATTGCTGCGTTTTCGACTAGCAGGAGCAAACCGCGAACCGATTTGAAATCGAAGTTCCGTTACGGGTGGGTTAGGTTTTCAACCTGTCATCGCGCTGGCCTTACCTTTGGATCTTCGGCAAATTGTCGCTCGGCTTTCCAAGCCGTTTGCGTGCTTCACCTCCCCTCTGGGCATTGGTGTCTACACAAATCGATCGATTTGATATTGATTGCCGGATGGGATTCAAATT
>NZ_BAABGA010000111.1:0-7335 GCF_039541335.1 Novipirellula rosea
GCAAACCGCGAACACAAAGCGTATCCTAACATCCGAGAGACACCGTTCTACTCGCCCGGAGCGGCGGTGGATACATTTTTCAAATGGATACCCCACTCCCGCCGCCCGCTGATGCGGGTCGTTCCCCGACTGAAGTGACGCATGACTCGTCGCGCGAAAATCGTACTGTCACTTGTCGCCCTTGCGATTCTGGCGATTATCGCAACGCCAAATCTGATCTATCACTTTCGCAAGACTCAATTCGAGACGGCCCAAGTACTGGTCGCGGCTAACGGCGGAACACTTGGTCTCGATTTGGTTGACGGGAACTACATGCTCGATTTGCACGGCCCGGCTGCTACCGATGAAACACTTGCTGCAATTCTGCCTACATTGCGACAATTGCCGAATGGATTCACGCTACTTGGTCCTGGAGAATCGCGTCTCTTCTACATCACGTTGATGGATTCGTCGATTTCTGACGACGGAATGCGATCACTTTGCACGCTTTCCATCTCGTGCTTGTCGATCGACTGCCCGGATTTGACGGATGCCTCGGTGGACTCACTGTCGTCGATCGATCAGCCGTACGTTATCATATCTGGTAGCGCCCCGTTTAGTGACGACGCAATTGAGCGACTGCGAAACGCCAAACCAAATGCCATGCTGCAACTTTCGTCGGAGAGAAGCGGGGAACAATGACATGCACGCGAGGACGGGCGTCGCGGTTTTCCGTCTGCTTGCACGTCCTTCGCCCGTCCCGCGTGATGTCCGACGTTCGCTGGACAAAAGCGTTCATAACTGATGCTTCGAAACATTCTGACGATCATCATTGGGATCGCGATTGCAATCTGGATCGGGTCGCTTTTCATCTGGGCGGGTGCTGCACTGCTTGCGTCGATTGCATGTGTGGTTTTTCGGCAATGGGAGCTTGCGTCGCTGTGCACGCTTGCATGGATTTGTTGGGGCTACGGGGGGGTATTCTTCGCTAGGCTTCCATTCACCAACTCGAACACAGGCGAAACCAACGGCAATGAAGTGGTGAATGATCCGACCACTGTACGACGAATCTCGGCTGTTTTCGGCGTTGCATCGGGCACGGGATTCGGGTTTGTGTTTGGACTCGTGCTCGCATTGTCGAGATCGTGGATCGTATCGCCCGAATACCTTCCATTTGGACTAATGTTTTCGACGATCCTGATTTGCTCGCTAATGTGCTACGCTATGCCTGACCTGGGTCCTGAGATACTTTCTGGCCTGGAGAAAACCGTCGGATGAGCCAGCGAACCATCGCGTGCACCCGAGTACGCGAGTCGACCGGTTTCGAAGTGGTAAGTCTTTCGCGCGTACCGGGTGACGCGTGCCGTTATGCCTCAAATGAGAATTGCTGCTGCATTCACTCTGATGCTACTTGTTGCCGGATGTAACGGCAGCGCAGGTCCGCAACCGGGAACACTTCGAGAAACTGGTGACTCGCGCATGCAATCATTGATTCAAGCACTCAGAAACTTGCCTTCGGCACACTCCAACGATGACTCTCACGCCGAACTTGACGCTCTTCTTTCTGAGCTGATTCCTTTGTTCATAAGTGCGGCTCCCGATACGCGTTCACAAGTGCGGCAGGCTGCTGCGAGTGACAGAAAACTGAAAGACAGTATTCGGAATTATGCCGCTCGCGCTGCGGTTACACTTCATAGCGGGGCGAACGACGACATGTATGCAAGTTTAGTGGCTCGCGGAAACGTCCCGGTGGTAGCGAATGACAACGACGAACTGTTCCGACTCGGCTTAGGCGCACTCGCGATCGAGGATTGTGCCGACTACCGCGAGTCGATGACTGCGCTCGCAGAGCTCTGCATTCGTGGAGAGAAGGCCGGGATCGTACCACATCGCCATCTCGAACAGCTCGCACCTATATTCAGTGACAAAGATATTGGAGGCTTCGGAAACGAGGAGCGACCCTACAAAATGGTTGTTCGTGATTTCCGCAAATCCAAATAAGTGCCGCAAACACGGCATAACCATGCCGTCAACCGGAGCGGCCGACAACGTCGTGTTTGAAATCAGATTCTTTGGCGGCCGCCCGGTTACGGCGGTCGTTCTGCGATGGAGTGCACATGCGATTCCCTCTCGTATCAATTTTCGCTGTCGTTTCCCTTGCGGCGGTACTCGCTTGGCTCAATACACGCGAAACGCAAACGGTTACTGAGCCCTACTACGCTCCAATGCTTGGGGCGGCTCCACATCCACCGCCCTACGAGATGAAGGAAATGGCCATATCCGTTCACGCCGATCGCGGATGGCCGATCTGGCACACACGTTCATCAACTCACTTCGCTGCTCAAAATGCAACGGCATACGTAACTGACGGCGGACTATCGTTCGATGATCCAATTCCGAAAACCGAGCCGGTACGTGCATTGATTGACTTGGTCGCCGGAGCTTTGATTCTGGGCGTTGCTGTGTTGCTGTGTTGCTGCGTGAAATGTTCGTATACTTTCCGTCTTGGTCAGCACGCTCAAATTTCATTGTGTCAAACGACAGCAAAGCTTAGAATACGCAGAACCATGCGATGGTGACGGAGCGGCGGTGGTCGCCGCTCGCAAATGGGAAATTCGCTGCCGCCGCCCGCACATCGCCGCCGTTACGCCATAGGATCAGTCCTTGATGACGATTGAGAACTATGACGAATGGCTTGCTTTGCCTGACGATGTCCGGCAATCGTGTCTGTCGAAATGGAACGCCTACACCCACGAGATGTTCTGGGTTCCAACCATGGCCGCGGCGCGGCTTGCCGCGTCTTCAGCGTTCCCTGTGACCGATATTTACGTTGGCATCTATCACGGTGGTGCGTACGTTTTGCACTTAACCGTGGACGACGAACACTTGACATCTTGCCCGAAGCCAATGAAGCAAACGTTCGATGGCTTTCCGGTAATCTGGATGGGGAATCCGTACCAAGACCCAGAGAATCCTCGACCATTTCTCGGTGAATGGGAAACACACGGAGCATATGGCGACTTTCGAGTCATCGTCACGGAGGGCGACGGACTGTCGGTCCAATGTACGGATCTCAGAGCCAAAGCCGATTTGAATGTGTTCGATCAACGTGTCGCGTTCAATCAATTGTCGTTCGTCACTCGCACAGAATCACAGAACGTGCTGCATACGATACGGCTCGACGATGGCAATGTGCTAAACTACCAGCTGACCATCGGCCAGTTCGCACGCAAAGCAAACAAAGAGGCGTAACCATGCGATGATACGGAGCGGCGGTGGTCGCCGTTCTCGCGATGGTTGAGTCTCTCGCCGCCGCCCGCATATCGCTACCGTTCTGCGAATTATAGACACCACAATCCAGTTCCCTTTTTTTAGAGGAAATCTAATGAGACTTTCACGATTGTTGATCCTGTCCGCGTTCGGTGGATTCGCCAGTTTCTTACTGTTGCAGATGCTGGCAAGTCGACTACCATCATCGTTCATCGGTGACACAGTCGACAGCTTAGGAATGCTTTACGGAACGATGCTCTTTGGGACCGGACTATTTGCAATTGTTTCCGCGTTCATGAAAGACTTGTGGAATTCACCTGATACCCGAATTCTAAGACCTCGGTGGATTGTTTTCCTGCCCGCATTAATCGGCGCGATTGGTGTTCTCCACGGCTACCTGAGCATGGCATCCTATTACTCTACACTTCCCGAGGACATTGCTGTTCCTCACAACACAGTATGGGCGACAGTGACCGTTGGAGCACTCTTTACGATCGCGGCTACGGCAATCGTGTTCGCGCGGCAACGCGCAAATCAGGATCCAAGTCCGCTTGCTCGTTAGCGTCCTCAATCGCCAAGTATCGCAGAACCAGGCCGTGCACCGGAGCACGGCACCGGGCGTTTACGAATTGAAACTCAACCTGCCGTGCCCGGTGACGGCGGTCGTTCTGCCATTAACGAATCATGCACGTCATTACTCGTTACGTTCGCATCGGATTAGCCACCGTCTTCGGCGGACTTGCGGCACTGGGAATGCTCGCGTTCGGACTTCCAATGTCAATCTCTGCCGGTCGTGTCTATCTCCTTCCGATAACACTTCTACTCGCGCCCGTCATGCTTGCCGGCGCGATGGTCGCATTTCTTTTTGGCCCACTCGCGCAGGCAATTGGGGTCGGGCTGTACTACGAGGACGCACTGCATGGGTATCCGGATGACGATGGGTTAATGCTCCGAAGCGGAAAAGGAGAGTTGGACCGGGTCATTCAATGGGCAGAGATCAAGCGAATCGTCAGCGTGTTTCGACCTCCAATTACCGACTACCGACTTTACCTCAATGACGGAACGAACATCGATGTCGCAACTCTCGCTACTGATGGTTTAGAATCGAGACTAGATACGCTTGGCATCGGCTGGATCAGTCCTGATGACAGCATCCTCTATGCAGAGTTGGATGACGAAGCCGAGCCGACCATGTGAGGGAGGCAGAACCAAGCGATGAACGCGGAGTGGCCGAGAGCGCGTTTACGAATGGAAGATCAACCGCGGCCACCCGGTTATCGCAACCGTTCGCCGAACGAAGAATTGATCTTACCGTAGTTCAATTTCAAACTCCACGTTGGTGCCATGGCCGATGACCTGATCGCGACGATGAAGCGTATTGCGACCGACTATCGACGTGGAAGTTGCACGCACGCCGAGTTTGTGGACGCACTGTTTCGGGAACTCGTCGATCACGATGCATCCGACGAGATCGTTGACCAGGTCTTCTTGCTGATTCCCGATAGCGCATTCCCGGCACTTGAGGACCGGATGCACGAGATTGTGGAGAACGACTTCTTCGTGCCAACGACTCAACTCGGCGATGCTCGATCCGAAGACCAAATCTATCGCGATGCATACGCGCGGCAACCGATATTCAAACGCGTACATCACGCCTTGATCAGACCGGTGTTAAAACGCCGCGTTCGACTCCATCACGGATGTTGACTGCACCGGCATTTGTTGTGGAGTCGGTCTCGATGCGATAAGATTGGGTCATCTTTTCGCCAATGGACAATGTACTCAACCGCAGCCGGCGAACCATGTCGTGCACCGGAGGACGCGGCGGCGGTTTACTTGATGGAAGGTCGTCGGCGCGTCCCCGGTGACGACCGACGTTCCCCCAACCAAGTCATTGGCTGTGATTCGTCGATGCACACCGCTTTGCTGTATCGTCTTTGTGGCGATCATTGGGTGTAGCCAGCCGCTACGGCAGATCGACATTCCCACCGTTGATAGCACCAGCTCCGCGACGGCTATACTGAACGGTGACTTTCTGGGGCACACTGATGTCGCTGAATTCATGCTAACTCGCGATGCGATCACTGCGATCTTGCGGGCACTGTCTCCGGCCAAACAATGCGACGCCGAGAGAACGACGCCTCCAATCGGTATGATCTCTTTTCGGTTGCACAACGGACGAACGCATGTCATTCGATTCTACGATTTCGGACAGAACCCGATCGGCTTTGATTTCGACGGTATTCCCTGCGTTCGGACTGGCGACTACGATCGAAAGAACATGCTTACGGATGACGAAACGGCCTTCTTTCCTAATGAGGGCATCAACCTATACAACTACCTTCGATCACAAAGCGAGGGGGAACCATGACATGCACGGGAGGACGGCTTGCGGCGTTTGCTAGAATGGACGCTCAACTCTCCGTCCCCCGTGATGTCTGACGTTACGACAACGAAGAATTCGCCACATGACCGATGACGAACGCGTTGCTCGTCTTGACGCTGAATTGGCGGGCAGTAACGCACAGGTGAATGGCCCTTTTCAGATTTGGGCACTCGACGCGCAATTGACTGATGCGCACTTGTTCGGAATCTCAAGCTGGGCCGACCTCGAATTCTTGATGGCCGCGGGTTGCCCGGTTACTGATTCGGGACTGGCTTCGATTTGCTGTTTTCGTCGGCTAACTTCACTCGACATTGGTGGCACGGCGATCACCGCAAATGCGATCGCAGCTGCAGATCTCCCGGAATCCCTTACGTCCCTTGGTTTATACGATCTCCCGTTAACAGATGATGCTGCGAATCGCATTGCGCAATTGCCCGAAATGCAGATGCTCAATTGCAACGGTTGCGGATTATCGCTGTCCTCGTTCCATCGCCTGGCGGAACTTCCAAAACTGCGCGGATTTGAGGCACTGGGCTGCACCGTCCCTGATGATGATGCGCGAGCGATTTCTCGACGCAAGCCACACGGTCTGCTACGATTGGACTCGGGCGTGTGGCGCAATGGCGACGTCAAACGCCCGCCGGCAAACAAGTCGTAACCATGCGATGGTAACGGAGCGGCGGCATCGTTTTCCCAAAGTGCTCCGTCACCCTTCGCCGCCCGCACATCGCTCCCGTTATTGGATGTGGCGCGGTCGTTGCTCGGTCGATTGGTGCGCGGTCGATGTGGATGCTCGAATCCTTGCTCGGTCGCACACGGTTGCTCGGTCGAACACGTGCTCGGTCGCATTGCTTGCTCGGTCGATCGTTGCTCTGACTCCCTTCGTTCAACTACAATGGCACTTTAACGTTCGCCGAACTGGAGAATCATTCGGCGGTTCCCCAACTATCCTCCAATAACCATGCGATGATGACGGAGCGGCGGTGGGGCGTTTGGATCAAGTGGTTCGTCAACTCCCGCCGCCCGCATATCGCTCCCGTTCGTCGACAGAATGAATCTCGGTGATATCTACCTCAAGACGTTCTTTTGCATCACTTCGATCGCTTTCCTTGCCGCAGTCGCGGTTGTTGGTGGCATTCGTTTTTGGCGTCGAGTTAACGCCGGTTGGCTTATCGCACTTTCGATATTAATGGGCATGGTTTTTACGTTCATTGGCAATTCGTTTTTTCACCAACCTGTATTCGTCGATTGGCATCGATGCCAAAATGAATGGGTGCCAAAAACGGGTTGTTTGACCTACGAACCAAGCTTCGGTCGGCTTTTCGCAACGTATGCGATGACAGAAACCGAATTTAGGGACTGGGTCTCCAACTACCCGGTGCCAATGGGACCGTACGACAACTCGCTTCTGATGTTTGACTCGGAACAACTTGGCTTTACCGCACCTGAACTGTCTTTCGCAACCCAACCTGCTTCGAACGGAAAACAGTTGCGGGTGTACTGGGCGGATGGCAAAATGTATCTGTCCTACAACGTGATGTAACAAACCCCGGACGCGACGAACCATGACATGCACGGGAGAACGGCTTGCGAGGTTTTTGAAGTGGAAAGTCTTCCGTCCGTTCCCCGTGATGTCCGCCGTTACCCGACAGAAAGCAGGTCATGACATCGCGCACATTTCCTGATCTGATCTCTCACTT